>NZ_CAMLDV010000093.1 GCF_946478835.1 uncultured Bdellovibrio sp.
TAGCATCAAATTAGTTTTAAGAAGTTATCATCTCCGTGTGAACGGTGGCCTTGATCAGATCGTCAACAACTGCAGCGGTTCTAATTGTTATGCGCAAACTTCGATCGGATACAACGGAGCCCGCGTTTACTTGATGGGTAAATTCTATCTTCACGATAATGGCGGCGGAAATTACTCAGTAACAGATGTCTACTGTGACAATGAAAAAACAGCCGCCGATTTCAGAGGTGGAAATGCTCCCGCTCCTAATAAAATTCCTGACAGCAACGTGATCAACGTTGAGCACACGTGGCCACAAAGCCGTTTCTCTGGCAAATTCGATAAAGGCACTCAAAAAGCCGATCTTCATCACCTCTTCCCTACTGATTCAAAATTGAACTCTGTTCGTGGTAACAACAACTTCGGTGAAGTTGTGAAAGACACGAAAACTTTGGGTTGCCCAGCGTCTCGCTTCGGCACTCCAGATGGCGGTGGTAAAGAGATCTTTGAACCACCTCACAATCACAAGGGAAATGTCGCTCGCGCCTTGTTCTACTTCTCTTTGCGCTACGATCTTCCGATCAATGCCAGCGAAGAAGCTTTCTTGCGCAAATGGGCGAAAGAAGATCCGATTGATGACGAAGAAATTCGTCGCAACGATGACATTTACCAAACTCAAGGTAACAGAAATCCATTCATCGATTTCCCGAACCTTCAAGACAACATCGCTGATTTCTAGTTTATTAATTCCAAATTAAATACCGAGAAGGGTCTGTGAAAACAGGCCCTTTTTCTTGACGTCATGCGACTTTTCAGAGAAGTTTCTGGGCATGGCTATCACCCTTCTACAACTTCAATCCGGTTACAAAGCCTTTGGTTCAAAAAGTCTTTTTGAAGACGCCACCTTTGCTATTAACGAAGGGGAACACGTTGGTGTCATAGGTCCCAACGGAGCCGGTAAATCCACGCTGTTTAAAATCCTGGTCGATCAAGAACACCTTGATCAAGGCATCGTCACGAAATCTCAACAACTGCGCTTGGGATACCTAGAACAGGAATCTGACTGGAATGTGGATGAAAAAGTTGAAGAGTATCTTGCGAAGAACTGTATTAAACCTCTGTGGGAGCTTAAACAGTTCGGTTTGAAGCTGGGATTAAGTGAAGCGCATTTTCAATCGCATTTAAAACAACTCAGCGGTGGCTATCGCATGCGCGTGAAGCTTTTGTACTTGATTGGACAAGAGCCGAATTTGCTTCTGCTGGATGAGCCGACGAACTTTTTGGATCTTGAAACTTTGTTGGTGCTTGAAAATTTCTTACAGGAATTCAAAGGCGCCTTCCTTTTGATTTCGCATGACCGCGAATTTCTTCGTCGTGTAACGGATCATATTTTGGAAGTTGAATCCGGCGACATCGTGAAGTTTCCAGGAAGCCTTGATGACTATTTTGAGCAAAAAGCGATGCTCAATGAAATTTTGCAAAAACAAATTCTTAATCAACAGGCCAAACGAAAATCCATTATGGATTTCGTCACTCGTTTCGGTGCAAAAGCCACCAAAGCCCGTCAAGCGCAAAGCCGTTTGAAAGCTTTGGAAAAAATGGAAGTGATCGAGATGAAAGCGGCTCCCACGCATTCCCACATCCATATTCCTCCGGCAAGCCCGACGGGGAAAACAATTTTGGAAGTGGAACATGTGGATTGTGGTTACGGCGACAAAGTCATTCTTAAAGATGTTTCACTACGCTTAGAGCGTGGCAATCACTTGGGTATCGTGGGTCTTAACGGAGCTGGTAAATCCACTCTGCTTAAATCTTTGGGCGAACAAATTCCTTTAGTGAAAGGTTCCATTAAGTGGGGCCATCAAGTTAGTTTTTCTTATTTTGCTCAGCACACTCCGGAAGCTTTAAATCCCGAGCACACTGTGATTGAAGCGATGGCATCGCTGGCTCACAAAGAAGTGACTCATCAAGATGTTCTTAATATCGCAGGAAGTTTGTTGTTTTCAGGTGATGCGGCTTTAAAGAAAGTCAAAGTCCTTTCAGGTGGCGAGAAATCTCGCGTGGCCTTGGGGCAGATTCTTTTACAGAAATCTCCGTTACTATTGTTAGATGAACCGACAAATCATTTGGACTTCGACACCGTTGAAGCTTTGACAACGGCGTTGGAAAAATACGAAGGCACAATCGTCACTGTCAGCCATGATCGCGGTTTCATTGGTCGTGTTGCGAACAAAATTTTGGAAGTGAATCACGGAAAACTCACCCTATATCCGGGCACCTACGATGAGTACGTATGGAGTTTGCAAAAAGGTTTCTTGGCAGATCGAGTTTTCGAAAATGCCAACGCCTCCGTCCGCTTCACTGGAAAATCGGATGAGTCCACGAAGTTCAACTACAAAGAAGAGCGCAAAAGACTTGAAGGCCAGATTAAAAAATCCCAAAAGCTTATTGAAGACTGCGATAAGAAGATTGCCGATCTTAATAAGATGAGAGATTCTTTAAATGAAAAACTGATGAATGCGGCGGGAGAAAAAGCGGGAACTCTGGCAAAAGAGCTCCACGACACGAGCGCTCAGATTGAAGATCTTGAAAACACCATGCTTCAAGCCATGGAAGATCAGCACAGTTTTGAAAGTGAACTCAAACAGCTTGTGGGGTCGTAAATGACACGAATTCTTTTGATTGCTTTGGCTTTAAGTCTAACGGCGTGTGCGAGTTATTTTAAGAAAAAAGAGTGTGAGTCTACCAACTGGTTTGAACACGGGAAGAAAGTCGCTCTTCGCGGTGAATGGCTTAATTCAGACAAGCTTGTAAATGAGTGCCGCAAAGTCGAAGCTGAAATTCAAGAATCACAACTGGATCAGGGATTCAAAAGCGGGATGCAAAAATACTGCAGTCCTCCTTACGCTTATCAAGTCGGTAAAAGCGGCGACTTCTATTCTCGCGAAGTTTGCGAAGGACCTCAGATCAATGTTCTTTTGGCGGAACATAAAAAAGGGGTCAAAGACTATTGTGCAAAATCCAACGGTCAAAATGCCGGAACCTCAGGCAAGAAGTATCAAAACATCTGCCCTAAAGATTTAGAACCCGCATTTTTGGTGGAATATCGCAAAGGTCGTAAGAGATACGTGCAGGCGATGATCAGTTCACGCGAATCCGACGTTCGTGATATCGAAACAAAAATTTATTCTCGCAGAGCCGACTTAAGTTACAACCAAGGTCGCCTGGGAAGTCTTGAAAGAGAAGTTTCCTCTTTGGAAGCTCAAAGAAATTTTACGCCGATTGCGAATTCATCACAACGCAGTTACTTGGATGGACGAATTTCTTCTTTGTCGACGGATGTTTCTTCATTGCGCTCGACAGTTTCTGGCATTCAGATAGACATCAACAATCTAGAGCGCGAACGCCAAACGAAGATGGATGAAATCAAAGAGTTTAAGGCAGAACTGCCAAGTCTTGATTAGTTATTAGTCCAAGTAACCAAGAAATCAAAAGGCTCGATGTAAGTAGGATGAGCCTTTTGCCAATCCGCTCTCTTATCACAAGTCGGTACGTACAATTCAATTTTCTGGAATTGCGTCACGGAACCATCACCTAAGTATTTTGTCGCTTTAATAAAGTAAGTCGCGCCACGCTCTAAAGAGAAAAGAAACGTCTTTTCAGTTTGGCTCACAGTGTGGGTTTCTGTGTAAACATCTTTTGTCGTCCCCACTTCAACCGTATAGCCAAAAGCCAAACGATCGCCTCTCCAGTTAAGTCGCGCTAAAAGATCTTGAGAACATGTTGTTGGAAGAGGTTTGGATGGAACGCTGGGTGTTCCTCCACCATTTGCTTTTTTCACTTCGTCTTCTTTAGGCGAAGAACATGCAACAAATGAAAGAGTCAAAGCTGCCACTGCAAGTAATTTTAGTGTTTTCATACAAACCTGTTTCCTTTGCACCTAATGGTACTCAAAGAAAGCATCAGGTCCAAGCAGTTTTTAGTTGGGTACGCGGAACCATTCGATCGCGTCCACGTAAGCCTTCGGCTGATAAGCTTTGGCCTGTTCACTCCAATGCACTTCGCGCCAGCCAAGGCTTTTAAAAGACGGACTTTCTACATCACGTTTCTGGATAAATTCAAAAACATTGGCAACCTGTTCCAGTTCCGCCTTCTTCATTAAAAGAGACGGCAAGTGAAATTGCACAAAGGCGATACCCTTATTCTGGGCGCCGAAGCCTTCCGCCCCCTCGCTAAGGAAGCGAGAGAACTGAATTTCTCTTTTCGAATCGCAGTGATCTACGACCAAAAGTTTTTCCGTCATGTCGGCGTAGTCCATGACGTAACTAAAGTTATAACCGCCGCATTTTTCAACTACTGTGCGTGTGGCTTTGATTTGTCCAAAGGATTTTAACGGAATCGGATATCGCGATGGAAGCATCCAAAGATTTTCTTTATCTTGAAGAGCGATCTGCAGTTTTGGCTGGGACTTTGCGATCTTTATAAACTGCTGAAACACTTTGGAGCTTTCTGACAAACCTTCCTGACTGACGTAAAGAACGTCAAAGGAAGCTTCTGCAAAAGCATCTTGAAAACCATTAGAGCGAAGTTCATTGGTGAAGTTTGCAACAAAGAGACGATGAACCTCAGAGTCTTTCATTGCTTGTGAAGTCGCAACAAAAGAGTTCACGTTTTTGATCGCGTCAGCCGCGCGCAACAATATAGTCTCTCGCGCTCCCGGAATTCCCGCTACCGGCACAATTGGCAGTGCAGGAGAATGCTCGGAGCGTAAAAGTTGAGGCAGATTTTGTGTGAAATAAAAACGCTCTTTCACCGAAAGATCTTGAAACGAACGAATCCAACTTGTGACCAGAAGAGGTCTTAAGCTCATCTCAATCACCTGTTGATCAATCAAGGACACGGCTTCCTGTTTGTTTTGGCAAGCGGCGAAATGTTCAGATTGTTTCCATGGCGAATCACAATAAGCCGAAACAGATTTAATGACATAAGGCCATTTCACTTTACGCAAGGCAGTTTTGATTTTTGTTGTCGGATCACCGATATCCAAATCACCGCTTTGCAAATACAAAAGAAAATCTGTGACGACTTCCTCCATCAAAGCTTGTTCTGAAAACAGAGCCTCATTTCTTTCACGATACCAGATTTTTAGAAGACCTTTTTCAAGATGCCCCGGAGCTTCCAAAAGTTTTTCGCCGATATAAATTTGATGACCTTGAATACGGAAAAGATACGGTCGGTCTTGCAGAATTGTGATCTGCACCTTGCGATAGAAAGGCTCCATGCTTTCAAGGAGCCTTTCTGTCTGCTGAACGCGGTAACTGAGATCCTTCACATGCTCGCTAAAAAATTGATTGTAGGGGGTCGCTTTGTTAAGAGCGCAACGAAAAATGGAGTCCGTTCCGCTCTCAGCGAGCCTGTCAATTCTTTCGACAACCTTGGAATCGATACAAAGCGGCCTCTTCGTCATCTGAAGAACCATCAGGCTAAGTAGGCCAAAACACACAAAACTCAAGGAGGTCAACCAACGAGCAATCATAGTAAGAGCTAAGATTGCAAAAGGTAGACCTCACTGATTCCGATATTCTCAAGAAAAACTTCATCGTGGGACACCACCAACAAAGCCCCTTGATATTCGCAAAGAGCTTCTTCAAGCACCTCAAGACTTGCGATATCCAGGTTGTTTGTCGGTTCATCCAAAATTAAAAACTGCGGAGCTGGGGAAGCCAAAAGAATTTTCGCAAGCGAAGCCTTGAGCTTTTCTCCTCCACTGAGTGAATTTACTTTTTGATGAACTTTTTCTCCCATAAATTGAAAGCGCGCCAGACGGTTTCTGGTTTCAATCAAATCATAGCGAGAATTTTCCATCACGTTTTCTAAAATCGAGTGATCTCCGTTTAAAAGAGAATACTTTTGATCAAGAAAAGCCGTTGCCAAATCTCCTTTGTGGAAAGCCCCGAAAACTTGCGCCTCAGAGGGTGCTTTGCCCAGCAGAGTTTTTATCAAAGTGGTTTTACCAGCTCCGTTAGCTCCAGCTAAAGCCCAGCGTTTGGGACCTTTCATCACCATAGAAATGCCTTCAGGCCACAGATTTTTTTCCTGAGAAGAAAATTTGATATTGAAATCTTCGAGTTCAAAAATCAATTTTCCTTCAGGCACTGAGGTTTCCGGTAGTTCCAAGCCCAAAGTGCTTTCGCGTTTTGTCTTTGCAAACAAATCTTGAAAACTCTCTTGGGCTTTTTCCACACGTTTTTCCTCATGAGACTGAATCCTGCCATGGGTTTCTTGCGCACGACGTTTTAAACCACCCGCAATAATGCGCGGAATTCCGCCGCGAGCCGCCTTGCGAGTGCCTTCTCTCATACGCTTTTCTTGGGACTGCAGTTTTTCTTTGTGCTCTCTTTCCAATTTCTTTTTCTCGCGCCGAGCGCGATCCAGTTTTTCTTCTTGAAGTTCCCGTTCATTTTCTTTTTGTTCTTTATAGAACTCATAATCCCCGCCATAGACGGACAATCCCTGATTTGAAAGTTCCAGGATAGAGTCCACGTGATTTAAAAGATCACGGTCATGGCTGATTAACAACAAAGCTCCTCGGTAAGAATCGACAAATTCAGCGATGTAGCTTCGCGCTTCTTTATCCAAGTTATTGGTAGGTTCATCTAAAATAAGCAAACCACCAGCTCGGGATAAAGCTTCCGCAATACGCACGCGAGTCCATTCGCCTCCGCTCAAGGTCGTTAAATAACTTTCTAGCGAAATATTTTGAAGCAAAGGGCTCCACTCTTCGGCTGAGACATGAGGACTGTCCCAGAGATGAATTAAATATTCCGCCACAGTTTGATTTTTCGCCTCTTCGGATTGCGCTAAATACACAATCGCGTGCGATGCTTTGATCTCTCCTGACGAAGGCAAAAGCAGGCCCGCTAAAATCTTAGCTAACGTGCTTTTCCCCACGCCGTTAGGTCCCACCAGTCCGTAGCGAGAAGCGTTTAAAGAAAATGAAATATCTGAAAAAAGTTTTTCGCCTTGAGGAAGCTCAAAGCCTAGCGACCTTGCGGTCACGTTTATTAAATTATTTTGCATATAGAAAATCCGTCCAAAGACCCTGAATGGGTCGAATGAAGTTTTAGAATAAGGAATAATGACGGATTTAATTTCTCATAGACGTCAGGAGTGACCCCGACAAGAATAAGGCTAACATAGGGCCGCCCGAATTACAAGAGCGGCCTTTTTAAGGTCCTACCAGCACGGTGGAACGACTTGAATACCTTTTAAAACGGCTTTGATGGCATCAGCGTACTTGCTGTCTTTCGTAACAAGAATCACATCGCTGTTTTTATCTTTGGCTTCAGGAAGCTTGCCCTCGCACAAAGTTTTATTTTTTTGTTCATCGTGAGTTGTCTTAGAAACTTCACCTGGGACTGATAAAAAGCCCTCAAGCTTCAAAGCATCTTTCGTTCTTGTTACAACCATATAAGTCACATGGAAAGCTGCACCCACCTCGCGATGGCTTAATGCAACGCCTGTGAGCGGGACCAAACGAAGTTCTTCTTTTGTTTCTTTATCCGGATAGCGTCCGATAGAAATTTCTTTTAATTGATAAACCGATTCTGAAAGGAAAGCTTGCTCTGCGCCTTCTTCTTTCAAAGAGTATTTCAGCAAATGGCGAGCTTCCGCTTCAGGAACTTGCTCCACTGTACGCTGCACAGAAATTTCACAAGTGCCTTTCGTATCTAATTGCAATAAATGACAAGTGACTTTGGTTTTATCAAGAGCCTTTGCTTGAACGAAAAGAGATTCCAAGGCTTCTCCACTGACTTTACCTGTATCACCCATACCGTCATCCGCTTTGATTTCCATATCGAAGATGCGAACATCAAAACCGGTTTCAGACATTTTTTTTACAAGTTCGTCGTGGCGAATATTTGCACCTTGTTGAAGGATATAATTTTTAACAACGCGAATGTTATTGTAATCACCTTGGTTCAACGGCTTGGCCTGAACTAGAGTAGAACGTTGAACGGCTGGCTTTGGAACTGTCTTACCCGCTGCACGCTGCTGGGTCTTTCTTGCCGTTTCTGCTTTTTTCGCTTCTGTCTCCACTTGTGTTTCTTGGGAGACATCTTGTTTTGGAACTACGCACTGAGATTTGGGAGAAATTTCTTTTACGAGATTGCAGAACTGATCACCAGGTAAGTTCTTCAGCGTGTAAAGGCTTGTTAGGAACTCTGTCAGAATCAATTGAGACTTATCAGCGTCAGAAGCCTCTTTCACCGTGCGCGAGTCAATCCACACTTCGAATTGTGTTTGGCGAGCTTGCGCCTGTGCTGTGGATTCAGAATAAGTCATCGAAAGGGATGTCGCTTCATCCTTCTTGATATCCATGGGAGCGATAATCCATTTTTTTAACTTAAAGAGTGTCGGCCATGATGTTGTAGAACCTTCGCTCAGTTTATCGAAAGTGGTTTTTAAATACTGCTGATAGGGTACGAGGCTTGTCGGATCAACAACTTGGCCTTCTTGTTCTTTTGTCAGCTTCGTGCGCCCGGCGACAGATTCCACCCTTGCATTTTTATTATTTGACGCCACACGTGGAGTGACCTGGTGACTAGCCTCTTGACAGGCTGACAAAATAAGGGACGTCACAACCAGTACGGAAGGGATCAAATGGAAATATCTGCGCTTAGAGTTCATAGGAGCACCTCTTAGCATTCTTATTATCAAAACTAGTGCCCCGTCTCATTCTGAGAAAGCCTTAAAATCCTCTCACTGAAAGGGTATTGCGAATCGGGTGGATTTTTTGGCCCCAAGATTGATCCTTACGGCGATTTGTGGGAAGTTTATTTGGTTTTGAAATACGCACTTTGGATCGTTGTATCACTCATTCTACATCTTGCTCTTGGCAGCTACCTTTGGTTTTCCAACCACGAAAATCCGCCTTCTCTTCATGAAGAAATTCTGGATTTGACGCTGGCATCTCCAGCAGCTCAGACGAACAGTGCTGCCCCTGCAAAAGCACCCTCATTGGCGAAAAAGCCTTCGGTCTCCTTACCTCCAAGCTCTGAAGGAAAAAATGCTTCCGAAACGGTGACGAATGAAAGTCCTTCGGAAGGAACAAATTCCTCTGAGAATGGTGATTCCGCACCTGTAGGCTGGGGTGAAGTCACGCGTTTTCCAAAAGTGGCGAAAGAAGTGAAAGCCTCCTATCCCGCTGAAGCAAAAAAAGCCGGAGTGGACGGTGCCGTTGTCCTGGATGTTTTGATTGATCGTTCGGGGAAAGTTCGTGACGTCAGGGTGATCAGCGGTCCTGGCTTTGGATTGAATGAATCTGCCATTGAGGCTTTAAAGCAATTCGAATTTCAACCTGCGCAAAAAGGATCTGAATCCGTTGCAGTTAAGATTCGTTATACCTACCGATTTAAATTAGATGTGAATTAACCAAAGGGAACTCATCGTGAAACAAGTTTATTTATTGCTTTCCTTATTGATCAGCGGCCCGGCATGGGCTCAAGAAACTCCGCCCTCTTTCGAGACTGTAGTAGAAGATGTGGTCTTTAATACTTCAAGTCGCATCGTGATTGATGAAAAGACGATTAAAGATTCCCGCGCGCCCAACATTACTTCTCTTCTGGCGAGTCAAGCCAATGTCACTGTAACCAACACACCGTTTCAACCAAACTCCATCTACATCCGTGGCGGAGACTCAAGTCATTTACTAATTTTGGTCGACGGTGTTCCTTTCTATGATGCTTCAACAATTCAAAGAACATTCAATCTTAATTCTTTGGACGTCAAATCTGTTCGTCGCATTGAAATCATCAAGGGCAGTCAAACCGTGCTGTATGGTGGCCAAGCTTTAAGCGGGGTTATTAAAATCGAGACTATTCCTCAAGAGCTTAAAGAAAAAAACGGAATCCAAGGAGAGCTTGGAACACAAAATGCCCGCGATATTTCTGCAACTCATACTGAAATGCTCACAGACGACAGTGGAGTGATTATTCGCGGTCATGGTTCATGGAAAGATGCGGAGTCTCCAGTTTTAGGTTCATCTAAAACTTATTCGCGCAACAACTGGAATGCGGAAGGCGCTTACGCTTGGAAGGGTCCGTTGAAGGACATCTTAAGGCCAACTACATTCAGGAACTCAACTATTCCGCAACATCAGGTATGAGTTATCAAATTGTTGATACCTCGAACTTTGAACAATATGCGCGACAACTAGGTGTGTCTTCTAACTTGAAGTTCAATAATTATGCTTGGTCTCCTCGTCTGACTTTGAGTGCGCAAAACAGCCTTCGCACTTTCAATCAACCTGTGACTCCAGAAAATCCTATGCTCACAGATCAAGACTATGGCGCCAACCTGCGCACAGTCCGCTTAGATCTAACACCGATTAAAACTGATAAGCTGACTTTGACGACGGGCTTAAGCTACATTTTTGAGGATTTCGTGTATCGCGATACGGGTGCGGAAAAATCAAATTCTTTTGCCGAACAGCGCGGTGTTTTCGCTAAAGCGGATTACCAACTGGCTCCTCACTTTGTCGTTTCTGCCGGAGGACGCGTTGAGAACTGGGCGGATCAAGATCCGGTGAGCACGTATCAGTTGGGTTTAACTTTGTTTGAAAAAACAAAATTGGAAGTTTCGACCGGATATAAAATTCCTTCGTTATTTCAGCTATACTCCACTTATGGAAACCCGGATCTGAAGGAAGAAAGAGCGACTCAATACAGTCTTTCTCAAGAAATTCAGTTGAGCGAAAGACAACAGCTGTCGATCACACTCTTCACGTCGCAATTTTCAAATCTGATTGTGACTCAGGGAAGTTATCCTTCTTTGAAATACACGAACGTCAACAAATCAGAAACTCGTGGTGCCGAAGTCGTGTATACACTTCGTCCAACGGACACGTCGTCGCTTTTAATGACTTATGGTTATCAAGAACCACGCGATATCGACAACGCTCGTTGGTTGATCCGCCGTCCTCTTGTGAATGGCAGCATTAAATACATTCAGACTTGGGGACCGCAAACAGGCAGCTTGGAAATTGTCGGTGCTGGTGAAAGACTGGACCGCAATGGCAGCACCACGCTCACGACTCTTCCAGGTTATGCGATTGCCAACGCTTCTTATTCTTATGAGTTAGGTAACGGCTTGACGGCTTACACTCGTCTGAACAATCTTTTAGATTACCGCTATCAAGAGACTTATTCGTTCTACACAGAAGGATTTTCCGGCGTTATCGGTGGTGAGTACTGGTTTTAATTAAAATTTCTCTTAAAGCCTCTCGCGAGAGGGGCTTTTGCAAATAACCATCAAATCCCGCCGCCAAACATTTTTCTTCATCACCCTTCATGGCATGAGCCGTAAGAGCTACGACATAACCTTTGTAGTTTTTCTTTTTCAACTCTTCAAGGGCCTGGAAGCCGTCCATTTGCGGCATTTGAATATCCATTAAAATTAAATCATAAGTCTTATTACGGGCTTTTTCGACAGCCTCAATTCCGTTTTGGGCCATCTCAATAGCGTTCTCTTCAACGCCCAGCTTTTTTAAGTATCGAGAAAATAAATCGCGGTTGTCAGAGGCATCATCGACGATCAACACACTGCTGATCGCCTTAAAGCTATGCCGCATATGATTTTCCTCTGGAACCGCAGGAAGATCCCGACCGTGATCCGCTTTTTGATAGGCGACCGTAATCAAGAAGCTGCTTCCTTTCCCGGCAGCACTTTTATCCAAGATTACATCACCACCTAAAAGACGCGCGAGCTTGCGCGAAAGAAAAAGACCCAGTCCCGTTCCTCCAAATCTTCGTGTCGTTGAACTGTCGGCTTGAGCGAAAGGTTGAAACAAATTACCTCTTTGTTCGGGAGAAATACCAATTCCCGTGTCGGTCACCCGAAACTGTAAATTCTTATTGCATCGGGCTTCAAGCTCCACATAACCCTCGTCCGTAAACTTGATGGCATTACCGATGACATTAATTAGAATCTGACGAAGCCGTGTTGAATCTGAAATTATAAACTCGGGAAGTTTTTGATATTTCACTTTCAGATCAATGCCTTTTTCTTCAGCGCGTCCTTTTAAAAGATGCACAACATCATCTAGCAAAGCAGGCAAAGAAAACGGAATATATTCAATCTGAATTCGTTCGGACTCGACCTTTGAAATATCCAAAATTTCATCAACGATGCGCAAGAGCTGTTGGCCGTTACGCAGAATCGTTTCAATAGTATTCCTTTGCTCTTCACTAAGAGATTCATCCTCTTTGAGCATTTCCGTAAAACCCAACATCGCTCCCAGAGGCGTACGAATCTCGTGACTGACGTTGGCCAAAAAGGCACTTTTCGCCCGGCTGGCTTCTTGCGCTTTATAAAACAGTCTTGAATTTTCAATCGCAATGGCCAAGCGGCTGGAAATTTCATCCGCAATAGATAAATCCATTTCATTAAATTCTTTTTTCTTAAGCAAAAACGTCACGAAACCAAACGGTTTTTGATCGCGGATTTTAATGGGTGTCACAATCATCGAACTTATAAATATAGGTCGATCTTCAGAAGAGGCATCCGTACTAAAACTTTCAGTCAGATGCAAATCCATATCCACACGACGGTAAAGCTCTGACTCTCCAGAGCGCAGAACTTGGGCAGCCCCAAAAGCCGCGTCCCAACGCAGTGGATGGCGTTCACGCCAAGCTTTAATATATTTTTCATCAAAATTATCGTGCGAGGTCACTTCCGTAATCGCAACGTCATAACCTTCTTCATTTAAAAGGTCGACAATACAAATATCAGCCATGAAGCCGATCACTTCTCTGCTAAAACTTTTTAGAATGCGTTCTTGATCAAAAGATTCTGCTAGCACGTAGCTTAATTCAGAAAGAAAACCCATCTGCTTGGCGCGAGCCTCCGCCGCTTCACGTGCCAACTGCTCTTCCAAAAGGGCCATTTGTTGTTTTTCGGCTTCTTTTCTTTCAGTGATGTCTTCAGAAACACAAAGAAGATATTCTGGCTTTCCTTTTTTATCAAAGATCGGAATTTTTTTGGTATGCAAATACCGTAAGCCTTGCGCCGTTTGAATCGGCTCTTCCGGAATGTCCACGACGCGCGACTGTTCGACAACATAGCGGTCATTCTGAGTAAAACGATCGGCCTGTTCTTTCGGAAAGAAATCGTAATCGGTTTTGCCGATCATTTGCGCTCCCGGAATTCCGATTAATTTTTCCCCGGCCTTATTAAAACGAACAAAACGAAAGTCTTTGACGTCCTTAACAAAAACCATCGTCGGCATATTTTCGAAAATAGCTTCAAAGAACGCTTGCGATTGTTGAAGTTCCTGGGTACGCAGCGATACGCGCTCTTCCAAACGCAGATTGGCTTGCTCTAGTTCTCGTTCTATCTTTTTTCGAGCGGAAATATCCAAAATCAGAGCGATCACTGT
>NZ_CAMLDV010000094.1 GCF_946478835.1 uncultured Bdellovibrio sp.
AACACCCAACTAAAAAAGGGCCTTTTTGAGGCCCTTTTGATTTCATTACTACTTTTCTTTTTCGTAGGCCGTGATCACTTCTTGAGTCAAATCCGCATCTGGAGTTGCATAAAGCACCATTTGAGAATTTTCGATCACCATTGTGTAGCCTTTGTCTTTCGCAAGTTTTGCGATCACTTTTTTCATCTTTTCCAAGATCGGAGCTGTCAATTCGCGCTCTTTCTTTTGGATTTCGATTTGGCTCTTACCTACTACGTCACGGTATTTAAGCATTTCTTCTTGGAACTCAGCTTGTTTTTTACCAAGAGCTTCTTCAGAAAGAACAGACTTTTTCTTTTCCAAGTCTTCGCCCATTTTTTTCAAGTCAGCTTCTTTTTTCTCGAGTTCCTTTTTCTTTTTGTTGAACTCAGTTTCCAATTCACCTTTTGCTTTTTTACCAGCTGAAGTTGATTGAATAGCTTTTTGCATGTCTACGTAGCCAACCTTAGCTTCTGCGTGTGCGAAAGAAGCTGCTAGAAGCATGCTCATCGCGATCAACATTTTCTTCATTCTTAAAATCCTCCTTAAGATTTTTTAAAAACTAATCCAGCTCTGCGGGCCAAGCCCGCGCCGCCTCTTGCGCCTGCGCGCTAAAAACTTGGACCGATTGAGAACTCAAACACTGTTGCGTCCTGGTACAGAGGATCGCGGTTTAATGGGAAGCCCCATTCAAAGCGCAAGACCCCAATCGGAGAGTACCAACGAATTCCGAAACCCACGTCAGCAAAGAAGTTCTTATCTTCAAGAACGTCATCCGCCGCACCGATGTCAAAGAATCCAGCTCCCATGATGCCAGCTTCTTTTACCAAAGGGAACTGTAATTCAGTCTGGTACATGGCCTGCTGAGTACCACCGTAAAAACGCATCGCGCGTTTTGTGGCTTCCGCGTCACTCATACCCGGATTGTCAGCAAGAATCTTCTGCTTAATCTTATTAGAAAGCTTCATTTTACCAACGCGGTAAGAACGATAACCCCTTAGAGAATAAGGGCCTCCGAGCAAGTACAGTTCACTGAACGGAACATCTTGGCCTTCCAAAGAATCGATGCGCGCGTAAGTGATGTTATTTCTCCACACTACGTCCCAGAAGATATTTTTGTAATAACGGAATGAGGCATTTCCGCGAGTATATTTCAGATCTCCACCTAGACCCGCGTACTCAAATGCACCCATTGTGTAAATACCTTTGCTCGGCATTTGGCGGTCATTACGAGTGTCGTACTCCAGAGTTGCGGTCAAAGAGCTTGTAATACCGGAAGCGGACTTCAACGGGAACAAGTCTGGATCTGTCACAACGCCATCAGAATCTGTCTTCGTTGAAAGTTCTGTGTCGTCATATCTGTACTTCAAGTAACCACGAGTGAACTCAGCCACAGGGTGACCCAAACTGATTGTGCCACCTTTGTGGTTTTCATCGAAGTCCACACGACCTGTGTTGGCACTTTGATAAATACTTCCACCCACGGACCACAGAGTGTCGTTGAAATACGGCTCAGTGAAAGAAAGACTGTAGTAACTTCCTGTATTACTTAAGTTCAAAGACGCACCTAAGTTTTGTCCCTTACCCAAGAAGTTGGCTTGGTTGACAGAGCCTTGCAAAGTGAAACCTTGAGAAGTTCCATAGCCGGCACCCAACTGAATCTGCCCGGTGTTTCTTTCTTTCACAGAGATATCGACATTCATGACTTCCGTGCGCTCAGGATCAATCGAAGTTTTGAAATTCACTTCATCGAAGAAACCAAGACGTTGGATGTTTTCCAAAGACTGACGACGGCGAGTTTCATTGTAAAGCTCACCCTCGTGGATCTTCAACTCACGACGAATGACTTTGTCGCGAGTCTTGGAGTTTCCAACCATGTTGATCTTACCGAAGTAAACTTTGGAACCTTTGTCGAATTCAAAGATCAAGTTTACTTTGCGCTCTTTCGCATTGAAAGCCGTGCGCGGAATCACGTTGGCATAAGCGTAACCCAAGTCACCGTACTTCGCCGTCAACTCGCTGATATCTTTTTGCAAGACATCATAAGCAAAAACACCGTTGTCATCGATTTTGATTGCTTCATAAAGTTCTTGTTTGGGGAACAAGATGTCGCCCGCGAAATCAACATCGCCCACATCGTACTGCTCACCTTCTTCGATGCGAATAGTGATGTAGATGTTTTTCTTATCCGGAGTCACCGTCACTTGAGGACGATCGACTTTGGCTTGCACGTAACCTTGGTTCCAGTAAAGGAAGCGCAAAATCTGCACGTCACGCTCAAACATTTCTTGCTTGTACTGGCCAGAACCCGAAAGTCCCGAGAAGAAACCGCCCTCTTGCGTGAGCATTTTTGATTTCAACTGAGCATCACCCAAGTGTTTGTTGCCAAGGAAAGTGATTTTTTTCACTTTCACTTTGTCGTTCTCACGAACTTTAAACACCAGACGAACTGTTTCGTCTTTTTTCATGATTTGGACTTCAGCTTCCACTTTCGCCAGGAAGAAACCTTTGTCTTCGTAAAGCTTTTGAACTTTCTCAACGGCTTCTTTGACCTTGGCCATATTGAGAAGCTGGTAAGCTTTAATTCCCGTCGCGTCGGCGATGTCATCGGATTTAACTTCGCTGTTTCCTTCGTAAGTGATTTCGACAATCGAAGGTTTTTCCAAAACTTTGTAAGTCAGAGTGACATCTTTGCCACTCACCTGGCGATCGACTTCGATGTCGTTAAAGAAACCAAGCTTAAACAACGCCTCAACGTCTTCACGAATGTGTTGCGCAGAATAAGACTCGCCCACTTTTGAAACGATCTTTGTGAGGATCGCGTCTTTTTCAATTTTACGATTGCCGGAAACTTCGATGTTTTTGATCGTCAAACCAGAAACAGCCGGAGCCGCCGCCGCTTGCACAGAAGAAGTTTTCTTGTTGGTTTTCTTTTTGGCAGGAGCCGCCCAAACCGTCGAAGTTAACGAAGTGATTAACAATGCACAAAGAAGCTTACTCAAAGTTTCAATTCCCCAACAGTTTTGACAGTCGTTCTGACAATCAGTTTTTTAAAATCAATAAGATTTTTCAATACTTACAATTTGATTGGGGAATCGTAACTTAAGACTAAGGTCGTGTCAATGAAGACGCGCTGCGAGGGATCGCTGCGCGTCGCGTTTCAACAGAATACGGCGCACCCGGTAAAGGGCGCGCCGTGTAGAATTCATTATTTATTGAGATAGAAAACGTAAGACTCACGAGTGCCGTTGAACTTCGCCATACAAGCAGGTTTCGACGTGCTTGTTGTGATAAGTGACGACTGATAAGTCGCGAGAAGTTTTGTGTCGCTGACTTTCTTGATCGTCAAACCACCGACATCAATCACGCGGCAATTCACCCAACTAGTTCCATCAACACTCACACCCTCGTAGTGCTCTTGACGAGTCATCAAAGAACCACCGCTGCCATCTGGAAACGGTGCGTATTTTTCAAAGAACACCAAACCTTGCGGACGGATTTTATCCACATGCGCAAAGTTCGCAGAATCTGTTGCCGACCAATCCATGTCTACGCGAGGAAGGCAGGCATTTTCAGTACGCTCCATGCCCGAACGCCAGTAGTAATCAGCATAACACTGAAGCTGCGCCATTTTCAAAGATTCAGAGCTACCGCTATTGGCAATCGACGCACACGTTGTTTGACCGTTGTTCGAAGAAATTCCATTTGCCGTGTTAAACGCGTTCCAATCAAAGTTCACGTTATCGGCTCTAAGTGCATAGTTAGAATCTGTGACAACCCATTTGTTTGTGCAAGTCACAGCTTTAGATTGTCCACTGATCGTCACATTACCATTGCAAGTGTTTGTGCGAATGTGGTTGGCGTCAACAGACATCGAACAAGCATTGCCAGTGAATCCAGACCAGTCATTCACCTCCACAGATTTACCCGTCGAGTCGACACAACCACCACCCAAGCTCACTTGATAGTTATTGGAACCGTCCGCACCACACACCCAAGCGTTTGAGTACATCACGCCACCGATTGTGATATCGCGAGGACCGCAACCCGTTGTGATATCACGTTGAAGAGTCGCCGTGCTCATCTTCCAACCATCCGTCAAAGTCACAGTGCTCGTTTGACCTGTGATTTGATCGAGGAAGTTTGGAACTGATGTTGAGAAAGAAAACTCTGCATCCGCGACGCCATTGGCACTAAAATCAACTCCCAACGCCGTTTTCATAGCCGATGTTAAACCAATTTTTGAACCGCAAGTTGCAAAAGAGTTTGAACCTTGCCACACTTGCAATCCAAAGATGTCCGAGCTATCGGCCGTCACAACACCTTTCCAGAGTTTTAAATAAATCGCCTGACCCGCTGGAGGACCATGACATGTGTTATCGTTGTTCGCACACGGCGCTTTCACACCATGAGGCAACGTGAAATCAACAGCACTGATAGTCCAAGATCCTGAAGGATCATAAACGCTGGCGGCGACGGGTTTCTTTTCTTCAACGACACTTGCGATATTGCTTTTTGGAACCGTCACTTCACCGGCATTCGGGTCAAAGTTGATTGTTCCTAAATTTGCATGCTCTTTAAATGCCGCTGTCGAAGACGTCTCTGAATTTCCGTTCAGATCTTTTTTCGACGAATCTGAAATAATGAAATCTGCAGCCTTATCACCATCTGCATCCACAAGGAAACAACTCAAAGGTTGGCCCTTGGCACTTGGAATACTCACCGTGAAAGAACCATCGTTACCGACACTCGCTGAGGCACTCTGAATCGGGGGCGTGGTCGTAGCGCAGGTCACTTTATATAGTGCTAAGTTCACACTCATGGCAGAGACTGACTCTTCCTTCTCTGCAAAGCTTTGCACTTTTTCTAAGCCTTGAGTGCTATTGCCAAGACTGAGAACACCTGAAACATCCAGTGTATCTAAACTTGCTCCGTCACCACTTCCTGTACACGCTGACAGACTCAATCCCAAAGTGGGAACAAGACATATTTGTAAAATCCGTTTTGCGTTTCTCATAAACTCCCTCTCTTTAATAGTACTAAGTACCGGACGTGGCTTTATCGGCGGGTTCAAAAAAACTAAAGAGTTAAATTTTTGATTGCGAGTTTATCCTAGGATTAACGAATCGAAAATGCACATCGAACATCTCAAGAGGAAGCAGCGTGGACAGCAAGCTACAATTATTGTTGCACAATTACCGCAGTGGTAAACGCAAAGTGATTTTAAAAAATTACAACTATTTTAGACTCGCAAATGTGTCTCAGGCAGTCTTTTTAAGACTGCCACTGACCATCTTTCATTCGATAGACCTTAGGGAACCGTGTCGCGAATGTCAGATCGTGTGTGACGATGACAAGTGCCAACTTCATATCTTCTTTTAGACGGAAAAAGAGTTCCTGAATCTTTCCGCTGGTTGTGGAATCCAAGTTTCCCGTAGGCTCATCAGCGAAAAGAATTTTCGGATGACGAACCAGAGCTCTTGCAATCGCAACACGCTGAAGCTCCCCGCCCGAAAGCTGACTTGGAAAGTGTTCGGCGCGTTCGGCAAGCCCCATAAAATTTAAAAGATGCATGGCCTTTTCGCGCGCGACCTTAAGGGACTCCCCCGCCACGCGACAAGGGATCATCACGTTTTCCAAAGCTGAAAATTCACCTAACAAGTGATGGAACTGAAATACAAAACCCATTTCGGAATTTCTAAAACGGGAAAGCTCTTCGTCACCCATCGCTAAAAGATCACGGCCTTCACAATAAAGTTCGCCGCGATTAGGGCGATCCAGAGTTCCCATGATCTGTAGCAATGTGCTCTTTCCTGCGCCCGAAGCTCCGAGAATCGCGAGCGCTTCCCCTTCTTTGATTTCAAGACTCACACCGCGAAGGATTTCAAGTTCGCCTGAACCCTGTGCGTAAGATTTATGAATATCAACGGCTTTAAGAAAAACATTGCTATCACTCATTGCGAAGCCCCTCAACAGGACTGAGTCTTCCGCCACGGCGAGCGGGAGCCAAAGTCGCGATAAAACAAATCAACATGGTTGCGATACAAATAGCGATCGAATCCACAAGGCGAATATTTAATTCGATAGAATCCAGACGATAGACTTCTCCAGCGATAAGTCCCAAACGAGACTGCGCAAAAGCAAAAAGTCCACAAAGTATAAAACCTAAAAGAAATCCAAAGAAAATCCCGATGCCGCCTAAGAACAGACCTTGGAAGGCAAAAACCTTGATGATGTCCTTACGAGAAAAACCGACGGTTTTAAGAATGGCGATGTCTTTGTAGCGACGAACCACATTAACGAACAATGTGGCTGAAATATTGAAAGCTGCGACCAACGTAATCACAAGGACCACAAAGAAAATACCGGGACGCTCGACTTGCACAGCTTCAAAAAGATTTTCGTTGGAATCACGCCAGTCGCGCACCCAATAAGGTGATCCTAGAACTCCGCTTAAGTTAAATGCCGCGTCTCTGGCATGATCCACGTCTTCGAAACGAAGTAACAGACCTGAATAGCGATCCCCAATATCTGCGATGCTTTGCGCGGCCTTAAGATCGGCAAGAATAAATCTTTCGTTCCACTCGTACTTTCCAAGATCTAAAATTCCTTGAACTTGGAATTGCCCCACGCGACGTTGAAACTTTGACGGGTCCACGGAATCCGCCACCGGAACAACGACACGAAACTTGTCACCAACTTTAAGACCCATTTTATTCGCAAGGCCCTTCCCTACTAAGGCAAGAGGAACCTCACTGGCCTGAGTTAAATCTTCCGATCCACTCACCACGCGATTTTTGAAATTTAAAACTTTATTCACGCGCTCAGTATCAACACCTTGAATAAGAATGCCTGAGATTTTTCCTTCATGAGCAAGAACGGCTTCGATAAATACAAAACGTGAAGACGACACCAATGTGGGTTCTGCTTTACGAATGCGGTCTTCCAGTTCTTTCCAATCATCGGGAAAACGAGAGCGCTTCATCACTTGCGCGTGCCCTGACACATCGGCCATGGCTTTTTTTAACGTTGATTCAAAACCACTCATCACGGCCATGGAAGCAACAAGTGCCGCCACGCCGAGCACCAATCCCAAAAGCGACAACGGCGTTGAGCCCCCGAACAAAGTGTTTCGGGAAATCAAAAGCCGCCATGAGATCCATGCCAATGATTTATTCACGAAGGTTGCGCCTCGGTTTTAATTTGCTCTTTCAGGTAAGCCATAATGAATCCATCAAGGTCACCATCCATCACATCATCCACCTGATTGGTTTCATAATCCGTGCGATGGTCTTTCACCATTTGATAAGGATGCATCACGTAAGAGCGAATTTGCGATCCCCACTCGTTGGCTTTCTTTTGCGAATTCATGGCGTCTTTTTCGGCGTTGCGTTTTTCGATTTCAACTTCGTAAAGACGCGCCTTCAACATCTTCATCGCCTTTTCACGGTTTTGAATCTGTGAGCGTTCCATTTGGCAAGACACCACAATGCCTGTTGGAATGTGATACATACGAACGGCAGAGTCCGTCTTATTGACGTGCTGTCCACCCGCACCACTTGATCTAAATGTTTCGACACGAATGTCTTCAGGACGAACTTCGATATTGATATCGTCATCAACCTCGGCCCAAGCAAAGACAGACGCAAACGAGGTATGGCGACGAGCGTTCGAATCAAACGGAGAAATACGCACCAAGCGATGCACTCCTGATTCTGCTTTCAAATATCCATAAGCATAAGGGCCTTCAATCAAAAGCGTGCATGATTTAATACCCGCCCCCTCACCCTCGGTCATCTCGACGATTTGAACTTTATAACCATGCTTATCCGCGTAACGAGTGTACATACGCAAAAGCATTTGCGCCCAGTCACACGACTCTGTTCCGCCAGCACCCGAGTTGATCGAAAGATACGCGCTGTTGGCATCAAGTTCGCCACTGAGCACGCGTTTGAGTTCCAACTCTTGTCCGTACTTTTCAAGAGAAGCGACTTCGTTTTTCACTTCCGTGAAACTGCTTTCATCCTGCGCTTCCATCGCCATTTCTAAAAGCACTTCGGCATCGCTCAGACGATTGGCAAAAGAATCGAACTCTCCCACCGCTCTTTCAAGCAGGGATTTTTCTTTGTTAATCTTTTGCATTTCGGCAGGTTTTTCCCAAATAGCGGGGTTTTCGGCTTGAATGGCAAGCTCGTCCAGACGTTTTTTCTTTTTATCTAAGTCAAAGATACCCCCGAAGTTCCTTTGAGAAACTTTCGAGAGCCGCGATTCTACTTTTGATTTCGGAAGATTCCGTAATGATAGACATGCCAAAGAGTTTATCCGGGAGGACACGTCTGTCAAGAAAAACGCCTCCGAGAACAGGGAGGGGGAAAGCTCTCGGAGGCGACAACTAGGGAGAACACGAAATCTCCCTATTACAATCTCGGTGCCAGGGGTGTTTTCTTCGACGATTTGCGAAATAAAGAGGGTTAAGAGTGGCTAACTCTTCGGGGCCATGTGAATCGCCTAATGTTTAAACAAATCAAGGAGCGCAAATGGGCGCTTTCGGGGATTTTCCGCGAGATTTTCCTGTGAGAGCGAATATAGGGGATGAGGAACTGAATTTATCTAGAAACTTTTTTCAAAAGCTTCTCAAAGACCGCATCTTGAAGACCAAACATTTCACGAGCGTCTTTCTCGTTTGTTTCATGATCGTATCCTAAAAGATGCAGAACTCCATGGAGGAGCATGTAACCGAGCTCTTGCTGATATGTGAGTTTATGTTCCTTGGCTTGGCGCTTTAAAACTTCGGGACATAGAACCAATTCCCCGAAAGAGCTGGGGTCCATGGAGTCAAAACTAAGAACGTCAGTTGCGTAGTCTTTGCCACGGAATTCAAAATTGATTTTTTGCGCGGGCTTTTTATCTAGGAACACCAACGTGAGTTCACGCGACGCTTGAGCCGCCTTTAAAACTTTACGCTTTTTTAGTTCCGCTGTGATATCTTCCATCCATTCATGAACGAACTTGCGAGGAACGGCGTGTTTAGACTCATTCACGATCAGAACTTGCATGTCTACCCTTGTGATGGCGTCACTTGACCGACATCTCCCAAACCGCCACCGGCACTTTTTGGATAATCGATACGTTGATGGTAAATACCAAGAAGAATGCGCACGAAAGCGGCTTCAACTTTAGAAATGTCTTTGAGGGTCAGATTACACTCATCGAGCTGCCCGTCTGAAAACTTTCTTTGAATGATATTGCGAACAATGTTTTGCAAACGTGTCGGCGTTGGCTCATCCAAAGAACGTGCAGCCGCTTCGATACTGTCGGCAAGCATGCAAAGCGCTGATTCACGGAACTGTGGTTTTGGTCCCGGATAGCGGAAGTCGTTGTCGCTGATTTCTGGATCGTCTTCTTTTTTAAGATCAAGGGCCTTGTTATAGAAGTAAGAGATCAACGTTGTGCCATGATGCTGGATGATACCATCAAGGATTGGCTTACCTAGTTTATACGAGGTTCCCATCTCGATACCGTCTTTGACGTGAGCGACAAGCAAGGTCTTACTCATGAACGGAGAAATATGGTCGTGCGGATTGTGTCCCGGTTTTTGATTCTCGATAAAGTAATTAGCGTGCTCCATCTTTCCGATATCGTGGTAGTAGCACATGACTTTTCCCAATAGTGGATTCGCGCCGATTTCTTCCGCAGCGGCCTCCACCATGGAGCCTACCATCATCGAGTGGTGATAAGTTCCTGGAGCTTTGACGATCATTTCTTTTAAGAGCGGATGATTGAGGTTGCTGAGCTCCAGAAGTTTCACGTCTGTTGTGTAGTTGAAGATCGATTCCAAAAGAGGAATGAACATCATTGCCACCAGCGCACTAAAGATACCGCCGATAAAGCCTGCTGGGATTGAAAGAAGAATTTCTTTAACTCCGCCCTCTTGATCGAACTTCGTCATCGTTAGGATGAAGGAAATCATCAATGCATTAATAAGACCCGTGCGAACCCCAGCGAAGTACACGTCATTGCGAGTTTTACAGTTGAAAACACCTCTGGCAGCGGCGATACCACCGACGAGCGTGACGAACATGAATGGATAGTTGTAATCCACCATGATTCCTAAGCACACCGATAAGAACGCTGTAAAAAGCCATACGATTTCGCCGTAAGTAATGAGCAACCCTACGAGCATTGGACCAGCAGCGACCGGAGCTGCAAACAAAAACACGGCTGGCGGAAGGATGTGCCCCATCTTTGAGGCGAAGGCGGCATCGGTTACGAAAAGATAAATTTTTGTGAAGAAGATCACTCCGAACGCAATCAACATCATGACTGTCACGTCTTTAAAGTCGATCTTTACTTTGTTCATCGTGAAACGCTTTAGGTACGAGAAGAATACCATGATCGCTACTGAAAGCATGAGCGCCATGGAAAGGGCCATCACGTCTTTGCGTTTATCAGCACGAATATTTTCGATTTGTTTAATGACCGCCATTTGGAATGGCTGAATCACAGAACCTTGAGTGATGATTGTTTGGTTCTTTTTAATTGTGATCGTCACAGGAATAACAGCATCACGAGCAGCTTGTCTTCTTGAGGCTGTTTCTTGTTTATTCAAAGTGAGGTTTGGAACAAGCAAAGAGCGTGCGAAGTATAATAAATTGGCTTGGTCAGATTCAGAGAAGCGATTGAGGTCTTTTTTAGAATCGAATTCGAAATTCTCTGGTGCTTGCAGATCTAGGATCTCTTCCCGTCCAATCGGGAACTCTTTACCCAAATTATTTTTGTGAACGACGCGAGCTAAAACGTTAAGCTGATTGGCCGGGATAAAACGATCTGGAGCTTCCGCAATTTTCTTGTCGTACCAGCTTTCCAGGTTTCTGATGATTACAGCTTCAATACGTGGGTTGAACTTTAGATCAATTAGCCATTCGAACATGAAGTCAGAAACACCGACGCCCAGTTCTTTTTCAAATTGCTTTTTATACTGAAAGAAATCTTTTACTTTTGCACGATACGCCGCTGCAGCCGTTGGCCACTTTGTTTCGCGGTAATAGGCACGCATCGTTCTGAAAGAGTGAATCAAGTTCACAGACACTCTCTCAAACACCGACGTGTCATAGTCATAAACGATAGGAACGGCGTACTCGGATTTAAGACGTTTCTCTTCCGTCGTTACTTCATCGGTCATTTCAAAACCGATTGGTGAAGCCACATCAAACTTCGCGACGTCACCGACGTTGAAGTTATACGGAATATCGAATTGATAGAAGATTGTGTAGGACAGCAGAACGCAATACAGGAAGATCAAAGCCGCACGACGGATGAAGAACTTTTCTTCCATGATTTGCACGATGCGGCCGAAGAAAGTCTTCTCCAGGCCAATAGAATCCACCCAGTCCAAAAACTTAAGACTGTGATCTTCATAACTGACTCGAGTCGCGGGACTCTCGCCTTTTTTGGAATTCTTTGCTCGTTGCATATCCTTAGTCTGTAATCCTTAAAAGGGCATTAACACTACCCTAACGTGTTTTACGAAAATTGTCGAAATCACTCTGTAATTGTGCTAGCTATGAAGAGATTCCATCAGAAAGTCGAGGCTTTTCATGGCGCGCATTCCTTCTAACTTACGTCAAATTGAGTCCTTAGTCGAGATCGTATCCAGCCTTCGTGGCCCCGATGGTTGCCCCTGGGATAAAGAGCAAACTCACGAGTCTTTGACTCAATACGCAATCGAAGAAACTCATGAGCTCGTCGAAGTTCTTGAAAACCCTGCCAGCTCTGAAAAAGACGCCAAAATGAAAGAAGAACTCGGAGATGTTCTTTTCCAAGTTGTTCTGCACGCACAACTCGCTTCTGAACGCGGTGCTTTCACGATGGATGATGTCATTGCTTCGATCTCCGAAAAACTGGTGCGCCGTCATCCCCATGTTTTTGGCGATGTGGCCGTCGCCGACTCTGCTGAAGTTGTGCGCAATTGGGAAGACATTAAGAAAAAAGAAAAAGCCGCTGCGGGAGAAGCCTCTCCTTACGCATTGAACGTACCTCCACTTCCCGCTTTGCAACGCGCTTACAAAATCGGCAAGCGCACTGACAAGTTGCAATTCGATTGGGACAATGCCGAAGGTGTGATGACGAAGGTGGAAGAAGAGTTTGATGAATTGCGTGAAGCCTTGGACGAGGGTTCCACTGCTGAAATCGAACACGAACTGGGTGACGTGTTGTTTTCTTTAGCCCAACTGGGCCGTCATTTAGACATGGAGCCCGAGCAAGTTCTACGCAAAGCCAATCTGCGTTTTGAAGGCCGCTTTAACAAGATGATCGAAATTGCTAAATCCGAGGGCAAAGACTGGGGTTCTTTGACCTTGGATGAAAAAGAGGCTTTTTGGTTGAAGGCGAAAGCACTTTTGAAAAAGAAATGAAAAAATGCATTCGTCTCTAAATGTGACGACGTTTTTTTATTTATTTAAAAAGTTCAGCAAATTCTTCTTAAACAATCTTTAGCTTACGAAATACTGTGCCGTTAGTTCTAAGGTCTGCGGACTCTAGGAGATGAATGTGGCACAAAAAGAGTATCTTCTGCGTATCAATGGCAAAGTGAAAAGTTTGATGATCGAATGGGGTTGGTTTTCCAACACCCTCACCGTTTCTCTTGATAAAGAACCTCTTGGAGTTTTAAAAGGCTGGAAAGGCATTACTAAGGGAAATAGCTTTTCTTTGGATGACGGAAGCTCAGTGACCGTTCGTTGGCAGATGGGCTCCTCCACTCCTTATGTCTCTCACGGCAGTCAAATTCTCGATGGTACTCCAGAAAGTTCGCAAGAGTCACGAGGTGCTGGTTATGGCCTTCTTGCCTTCTTAGGCGTTTTAAATTTACTTATGGGTATAGCTGTCGTCTTTGGCATTTTTCCGTCACTAAAAATGATCGGCATGGGTTATTACAATTTATTTTCCGGAGCATTTTACTCTGTTTGCGCCATTATCGGCTGGGAAGACAAACGACGTTCATGCATCAAATGGGGTTTCGGCTTCTTCTTGTTTGAAACCATTCACATGCTACTGCAAGGCCTTATAAATCCCAGCGCCATCTTCGTAAGAGCAATATTTATTCATGCATTCTATAAAGCTCTAAAACACAAAGACGAAAAAGTAGAACGAACACCTTCCGCACTTTCTCCAAGCGAAGATCGCAAAGTGGGCTAAAGCCTCTCGACAAAGCCCGTGCATATATCTTTGCTCTATCGGCAACCTGCCTGTTAATGCCATTCGTTAGGCCTATCTATCTATCTATCTATCTATCTATCTAATCAAAAAAAGCTATCCGTTTACCATCTGAATACTGGCTTCTTTGAAATACTTCATTCTGTTATGAGCCGCACATAACAACTGCAGATTTC
>NZ_CAMLDV010000095.1 GCF_946478835.1 uncultured Bdellovibrio sp.
CATGGCTTTACAAAGCATAGGACCACTCCATACTACGGCAGCACCTTCTTCAACCAGAAAACCAATGCTCATAAGTTTGATACCGTAGCGAGTGATTGGCTCAAGTTGATTTGTTTCGGGATTGATTTGCGGTTTTTGCCCCAAGGTTCCCAACATACGAGGAATGCTCGGACCGTAGATATCCGCATCCAGTAAACCAACCTTGCTTTTTTTGCCTAAAGCCATAGCAAGATTAGTAGCCACCGTACTTTTTCCAACCCCGCCTTTGCCTGAACTTACGGCAATAATGTGTTTCACTCCGGGAATGGGCGTCTGTTTTTCAAAGGGATTTGGGGCAGCCATGAATTGGACTCCTTGATAATTTTGTGCTCACAACGAATAATAGAAGTTGAATGAATAGCCAAGACTTTTTGACATTGAATTTAGTTGGAGCGGGGGCTTTCATCTTCTGGTATCTCGTATCGCGCGGAGGGGCACGTCGTCCGACGCAGTTAAATATGAAAGCCAAGGATAGCGCACCGCCACTTATGGAAGCGACTCCGGAACCACCTCCGACGGGGGGCGTAGCTTTGCGTCGTCATCCCGATGTTGAAGGCACCGTTACAAAAAGCCTGAATGTGATGTTTAACTACAATGGACATAGCTGGGACGCGTACGAAGTTTTAGGAGTTCCGGCGGGGGCTTCCTTAAAAATCGTCACCGAAGCTTACCAAGCGGCCATTCGTCGTTCAGATAAAGAGTCTGTGGAGTTTTTAGAGACTGCCTATAAGGCGATTTTAAATAAAAAATGATGCTGCAGCTTCAGCCTGCGTACCACGGGCGCTCCGGCACGGCCGGCGTCCGACGAATTACCGAGAATACAAACAGCTAAAGCCTTTGCGATTTTGACTGTGCTCCCACAAGAATTTTCCGGTTTCGTCGATAATAACCGTGTCTTCTTGTTGCAAAGTGACCGCCGTTTCCTCGTTAGAAAAAAGCATCGTTTCCATTTTGCGAATCACATTATCTTTGCGGCTGACATAAGTCAGAATTTTCTTTTTCCCGTGCTCGACCTTTTCGTGCACGATTTTAGAACCTTTATTGATGTTGCAAAACTTCTGCGTGTCGCCTTCATCCGTAGGGCGCAAAGTGAAACCGCCGCATTCGGCGCTCCATTCAATTTCTTTGGGGCAACCTTCAGTTCCTGTTACGAAATAATAAACACCGACAGAAGCCGGTGTAGAGGCAGGAGCGACACTTTGTGGGGCGCGGGCAATGAGCTGTTCAGGAGCCGCCGACCACTGATGTGTGGCCGCTTGCAGTCCCAAAATGAGAAAAAAGAAAACTTTTTGCCAGCGCATGAAAACTCCTTCGAATAAAGAGATTCAAAGCAAAGGTCATGCAGGCAGAGATGCGTTTAAACAAAGCGACGTTCCGTCATTCTCAAAGTGAAATGTTAAACTTCACAGAGAGTGACAAAAACGGCGCTTTTTTATTTTTACTTTTTAGCTTGCGGAGGAATCACGTCAAAGTTCACATACGGTGTCTGCGGAATTTTTCCCGAAGGCAACGCTGTAGGAATTGTTTGCGAATGATTTCCTAAGGAGCGGATGAAACGATAAATAGAGCGCGCGTCTTTTTCTCCCATCGCGTTCACTGAATAGTAGGGCATCGGAGGAAGCGACTTCAGATGTTTCAAATAAGTCACCCATTGATCTTCTGTCATGCCGGCCACGCGGGCACGTAGGTTCGTGGGATAAGAAGTTCCCCAAGGGCCTTTCCAGCCGACGTCTGAACCGCTGAGCCAATCTTTCTCAGGCACAGCCCCATTTTTAGGAGCGTACATGGGAGTATGGCAGTCGTTGCAACCAGTGATTTGAATTAAATAACGTCCATGCTCAGCCGTGGGTTCATTGCTGACAGTTTTTGCCTTGTTCTGACCTAAAGCGATCTGGCCAGAGAGTAACATTCCGAGAAGAACCATATTTGCCGTTTTCATACTCACTCCTTGATTGAGATAAGCCAATTTAGCATTTTACCGGGCGCGAATTTGCTAGGAATGTCCTAAAAAGATCTTAAATTTTTCCTAAACGACCTGTAGGATGGGCGAGATGAATTTAGTAGAGCTGCGACAATTAATTCAGACCGGTGTTGGAATGGTCATGTCCACGCGCAACGCCGATATGTGGCCCGATCTTTGTGAGATTGTGGGCCTTCATTTGCGTGAAGAAGGCAAAACGATGTCTGTCTTCGTTTCGCAAACTCAAGCCGATCATTGTTTGCAGAATATTAAGAGCAACGGTGCTATTGCCGTCTCCCTGTCACGTCCTTGCACATTTGAAGCAGCACAAATCAAAGGCAAAGTGGTGGGAGTTCGTCCGATGACAGACGAAGAGCAGAATCAATCAAAAGCTTGGGCAGAAAGATTTCGTAAAGAGATCCAGTTAATCGGTGTGACCAATGAAGCCGCGATGGGTTTAAAGCTGCAAGCCGATACCACTTTGGAAGTGGAAGTTGAAAATATATATCTGCAAACGCCGGGACCGCGCGCAGGAACGAAGCTGGAGCTTGCATGACATTGAAATTGTCGGACTTAGCTTGCTGTTTTGAAGGCGTGGTTCCCTCTATGATTGCGACGTGTTCGCAAGAGGGAACTCCCAATGTGACTTACATCAGTCACGTCTATCGCGTCGATGAAACGCATGTGGCCACATCTTTTCAATTCTTCAATAAAACACGCGCAAATCTCTTAGAGAATCCATTTGCGATGATCAAGGTCCGTCATCCTGGAAATCTTCAGTCTTATCATCTCAAGGTTAAGTATTTGCGCAGCGAAGAACAGGGGCCTAACTTCGATCAGATGTCTTTAAAGCTCGACGTGATTGCGGCTTATGAAGGCATGGGATCGATTTTTAAAATGAAAGCCGCGGATATCTACGAAGTCCTAGAGATCAAAGAAATCGCGGATCAAACAACGATGCCCACTCCCGATCTGTGTGGGTTCAACGTCAGTTTGGCAGATTTAGAGCTGCTGCGTGTGATCTCGGATAAGTTCAGCAGTCTTTCTAGTTTGGAAGAACTTTTAGATCACTCCATGGATATTTTAAATCGCTATTTGGGTTGGACTCACATGATTCTTTTGCTGGCGGATTTGCAGCAAAAGGTTTTGGTCACGCATTCTAGCTTTGGATATCCCTTTGGTGGAGTCGGAGCGGAAATTCGCTGGGGACAAGGACTTGTTGGACTTTGCGCTGAACACAAGCGTCTTTTGCAGGTCAGTTCTTTGGGTGAAGGTTTACGTTATGCTCAAGCAGCCAAAGTAGGGCATGCTCAAGAAAATCTATCAGCGAAAATTCCTTTCCCTGGATTGACGAATCCGGCTTCGCAAATTGCCGCCCCTTTGAAAGTTCAAGGGGACTTTATCGGTGTGCTTGCCGTGGAGTCAGAGAAAAACTTCTACTGGGGGTTTAAAGAACAGCTTCTGCTTTCAACCGTGAGTAATTTCTTGGCCGTGGGAATTCGTGCTTTGGAAAATCAAGGCACGATCATGAAAGTGACAAAAACAGAATCAGTTGCGCCAACAACGACAGAGAAAAAATCTTTGCGTTTACGTTGGGTGCCTGAATCAGAACTTATTTTTGTAAACGATCAGTATTTAATTAAAAATATTCCGGCAAGAATCTTGTGGTATCTTTTGCAAACCTATCACAAGACGGGACGAAGTGAGTTTTCCAATATGGAACTTCGCGCGGAAAAGAGTCTGCAACTTCCGGAGATCAAAGACAATCTGGAGACACGTTTGATTCTTCTGCGCAAACGCCTTGAAGAGCAATGTCCTGCCATCCGTTTACAATCGACGGGCCGAGGCCGCTTCCGCATTGAGGTTGTCGGTGAGTTGCAGTTTTAATCGGTTTTTTGCTGTGAAGGACGAGTCCAAATAAAAATCAAAACACAGGTGCAAATAATCCCTGCACTGATCTGCGCATAGCGAGGCACGCGCTCATTTATTAATGATAACGAAACCAGCGGCACCATTAAGACAGTCGCAAGAATCTTGGCACGCAAACGGATAACGCCATGACGTTGCCAATCCAGAATGAACGGTCCCAGGTGCGGTTGACTTAAAAGCCATTGGTGCCAGCGCTCTGAACTGCGCGCAAAACAAAAAGCCGTCAGAAGTAAAAACGGTGTGGTGGGTAAAAGAGGAAGAAAAATTCCAATGACTCCTAAGAGCAGAAAAATCCATCCAAAAATAAAATAAAATGTCTTCACCGTCGTTTTTAACATGATGACATTGTAATGATTTAACTGTCTTTTGTTCAAGGAGACAATTGTCAGTCTCTAGCTCTTTTCGGTATTCTGAAGGCATGAAAACAATGACCGTCTTCTTCTTGTCTTTTTTGGTAGTGACGTCGGCCTTTGCGAAACCTTCAAAGAAGGTCACTTTGATTTCAATGGATATTCCTCCCTTCATGAGTCCGAAGCTTCCCGAGCAAGGAGCGGCGATTTATGGACTAAAGCAAATTTTTAAAAAAATCGGTTACGAATTGGAGGTTCGCTTTGTGCCGATTCAAAGAACGCGAAATGTCGGGATGAGTGATGAACGTATCAACGGATTTTTTCCGTCTTTCGTTGATGACGATTTCGTTCAGGGTATGACGTTGTCCAAGACGATTTATAAAACTCCCTGGGTGATCGCAGAAAGAAAAGAGAAACCCATTCATTGGAAAATTCCTGCGGACCTTTTGAAATATAAGGGTGGAAATGTCGGAGGTTACACATTAAGATCGCAAGTGGCGGATGTTTTTAAAAGTCACGAAGATGCTCTGGAGCTTGCACCCGGGGACATTCAAAACATTTTAAAGCTCGCCAACAAACGAGTGGATTATATTTTCATTGATCAAAATGTTTTGAAGTTCATTTTAGCTACAGATCCGCAAGCGATTCCTTATGCCGACACTTTGCAAGTGAATCCAAAAATCGTGGCTTTAAATGAATACGGTGTCGCCTTTAAGCAAAACGGCAGAAGCAAAAAGATCATGGACGAGTTTAATAAGGTCGTGAGTGAAGAAGAATTTACTAAAGCCGTGGATGGATATATCAAAATGTACATGGCGCCTCGCTCCACTTCGTCGAAATAATAAAAAAGTGGGTCTTCTTCCGCGACGGAAAGATTTTATGCTAGCAACGCCAATGCCTGAAAACGGCTCGTCTTTATCTTTATTTCTTCATGAAGTTTTAGACTCACGCAAAAAACGCAATTCGCAGTATTCACTGCGTGCTTTTGCTCGCGACCTTGGAATATCGCCGGGCCGCCTGTCCGATTTTTTGTCTGGTCGTCGCATTCCCGGTAAAAGATTAAGTGAACGCATGATGGCGGCCTTAAAGATGTCTGAAGATGAAAGTGCAAAATTTCAGCATCTTATTTCGCGCAACAGGGAATACGCATCAGAGTTGGGGGGAGCTCATCTTCTTCGTGAAGACGAATTTTCATTGATCGCAGATTGGGAGCATTTCGCTCTTTTGATGTTGATGGGAACTTCCGGCTTTTCACATGACACCGCTTGGATGGCAAAACGTCTGCAAGTCTCCGAACTCAAGATTTACAATGCTTTAGAACGCATGGAGCGTCTGGGGCTGGTGAAAAGGCACAATGGGCGGATCAAACGCTTAAAGCACCGAGTTTCAACCACTCACGAAATTCCTTCCATGGTCGTGAGGGAATCTCATCGGCAGATCTTAGAGCATGCGCTGCTGTCTTTGCAAAATGACGACGTCTCTGTGCGTGACATCACTTCCATTACTATTCCGGCTGATCCGAAAAAAATAGAAGAAGCCAAAAAGCACATCCGGGATTTTCGCAGAAAAATGGCGCGACTTCTTGAAGGTGACAAGAAGTCGGAGGTCTATAATTTAAATATCCAGCTGGTGCCCGTCACAAAGGTAAAAAAATAGTAGTTTAAAGTTCCGGTGCTTTCTTCTTACTTTCAAGGGGAGAAAGCATCAAATACAAAGCCGGCACCACAAACAAAGTGAGAAGCGTTGAAACAATCGTACCACCAATGATCGCAAGACCCATCGGAAGACGCGTTTCAGAGCCAATACCAGATCCCAACACTAAAGGTGTTGCCGCAGCTACTGTTGCAACGGACGTCATTAAGATCGGGCGCAGACGAACAGGGCAGGCTTCAAGCAGTGCCTTTTCAATGTTGCCCTGACCATGGCGGCGCACTTGATTTGTAAACTCCACAAGCAAGATCGAATTCTTTTTCGCGATACCCATGAGCACGATCAATCCGATGAAGCTGAATAGATTTAAAGAAATATTAAACATCCACAGGGCCACCAAAGCTCCGGTTACGCTGAAGGGCAGAGCGACAAGAACCGAAATCGGGTGGATAAAGGAATTAAACTGCACAGCTAAAATCAAGAAGGCGACCAGGATACCCACCATCAGCGCAGAATAAAGACTCTTGAAAGACTCAGAGAATCCTGCAGAGGCTCCTTCAAGTGCAAAGGAGTATCCTGTCGGAAGAATTTCTTTAGCAATCGCTCCCGCACGTTCCAGAACAGCGGCTTGCGATTGTCCCGGAGCCAAGTTTCCGAAAACGGAGATCGATCTTTGACGATTCACGCGGCTGATGCCTTGAATGGCGTTACCTTCTTTAATATTCACTAACTGTGATAGGGGAATAAGGTTTCCGAAATTATTTCTGACGAAAAGTCGTTTGAAATCATCAGGCTCACGAATTTGATCTTCTTTGATTTTAAAGCGAATGTCATAGCGACGGCCGTCCGCTGTGTAGCGCCCTTGGCGAAGCCCACCGACACCGGCAGAAAGAACGTCACCGACATCTTCGACAGACACACCACGGTCAGACATGGCTTTACGGCTCGGAGTTAAAACCAACTCCGGAATTCCTGTACGGAAATCCGTATCTAAGTCCACCGCTAGATTTTCTTTTTCCAAACGATCCATCAATTCATTGGATTTCTCCAAAAGAACATTTAAATCCGGTCCACGCAAGTTGATCGCTAAAGGATTCTGACGGCCCGAAGAAAGATTTCTGGCAGAAATATCTCTCATTGTCACACGCATGCCTTTGATCTTTTTAAATTCTGCGCGCAAATCATTCATAATTTGTGAGTGATTCTTTTCGCGTTCCGCACGAGGTTTTAAATTCACAGGCATAAATACCTGGTTGACGTTGGAACCACCGCCACCACCACCCACAGAAACATAAAGTCCCTGTACGTTGGGATTGGCTCTTAAAATATCTTCCAATTGTTTGGCGGCCTCGCTCGTTGTTTCAAGTGAGGTGCCTGGAGGTGTTTGTGCTGAAACGATGATCAAGTCCTGATCTTGAGGCGGCACGAATTCCTGACGAACTTTTGTGACCAAGAAAAGCGAAACCACAAAGAACACCACGGAACCTAAAACGATCAGGTATTTCCAGCGAAGAGTTCCGTGCAGGATTTTCTGATAAATGTGCGAGAGTTTTTCAAACACTTCATCCAGGTAATGTTCAAGCTTAGAAACTTTAGGTTCACTGCTTAAGAAGGCTGCCGCACGCATCGGTGTGATCGTGACAGCTTCAAGAAGGGAAATCAAAACCGCGGCACTCATTGTGACACCGAATTGGAAGAAGAACTTACCGATAATGCCATCCATAAACACAACCGGAAGGAAGACGGCCACAACGGCTAAGGTCGCAGCAATCGCCGCAGGTAAAACTTCTTTCGCGCCATCAGAGGCTGCCTTCGCTGAACCTTTTCCCATGCGATAGTGGCGCACAATGTTTTCCAAAAGCATGATCGCATCATCGACCACAATAGAAATCGACAGCGTCAAAGCGAGCAGGGTGAATAGATTTAAAGTAAATCCTGAAAAATAAAGAATGATAAAGGTTCCAACAATAGATGTGGGAATCGAGAAAAGAATATTGATGGCTGCCGGAATACTTCCTAAGAAAAAGAAGCAAACTAAGATTGTGATTAGAGCCGCGACCCACAGTTTTTCAATGGTCAAATCAACCGTGGCTTCTGTGGAACGCGTGTAATCCACGTTCACACGGTATTTAAAACCTTTAGGAAAGGTGTCTTTGATCTCATCCATTTTTTGATGAATGGTTTTGGCGACCGTGACTTCGTTTGTTCCACGCTGTTTACGAATCTGCATGGACACCGCTTGTTGACCATCAACGCGCGCAACACGACGGATATCGGAAAGACCATCCTCCACAGTCGCTACGTCGCGAATAAAAATCTCGCGATCGTAAATTCTTTGTCCGCCACGGCGAAGAATTTGAATGTTCTTAACTTCATCGACGTTCGTGGCTTCGCCAAGCCAACGCACACGCAGTTCGCGACGGCCTTCCGTGAATTGCCCCGCAGCACTTTCCAAATGCTGTGTGCTTAAGGCGCTCACAACATCGCCCACGGTTAAATACAAATCCGCTAATTTTTTCGTATCAAGCCAGATGCGCAAGTTTCTTTGGCTGAATCCGCCGATACTCACTTCGCCGACGCCGGGGAGGAAACGAATTTGATCTAAAAGATAATTCTCTGTCCAATTGAGCATCTCTTTAAGAGGCGCATCTCCATAGATAGAAATAATAATGATCGGATCTTCTTCAGGATTTTGTTTGCGAACGACAGCGGGGTCGACTCCCGGAGGCATGCGCATCTGGCTTAACGCCGTTTGCACTTCTTGCAAAACCACGTCGACGTTGCGATTGATATCAAACTCAAGTGTGACAGAGCCCGACCCTTGGCGAGCAGAAGAGCGCATTTCTTTAATGCCTTCAATCGCGAGCAATCGTTCTTCGATAGGGTCAATGAGTTCGGCTTCGACGACCTCAGGAGCGGCTCCTTCGTAAGTGACAGAAACACTCACAATCGGGAAGTCGACGTCGGGAAGTTGGCTGATTCCCATTCGATTCATGCAAATCGCCCCGAAGACAATCAAAGCAAACATCAGAACCCAGGCAAAGACGGGGCGGCGAATCGAAAGGTCAATCAAGTTCATGGTGGTTCCTCCGGCATTTAGACGGATGAGGGAGGCTTAAGGTTCACTTAAAATGGGAGCTGAGGCTCTTAGTGAGCTTTTGCAGAAACCGGCTCTTTATAATCCGGCTTTAATTTCCCACGGTGACACATATAGCACGTGGACATGGGGCCTTTTTTTCCGTCAAAACCGTTTTCTTTTAACATCTGAGTGATCTTCATATGGTCTTTGCTGACCTTGAAGGTTTTTTTCGAGTCATCACGGAAGTTCTGTACGTTATGGCATTCCGTGCAGGTCACACCGAGCTCACGTGAAATCGTGATCATCTCTTCGCGGATTTTTTCTTCTTTCGTTACAAATTTGGTAACAGACTCGGAATGAGCCTGAGGAATAAGGAGAAGAAAAAGAACGAGCGGGATGATGAAGCTTTTTGAAGCGCAGTGCATAAATATAGCTTCCCTAAGACCTCGTCCGAGATCAAGTAAGACCCCGATTTCTTGACTGTATCTAGACCCAAGTGTAACCATAAATGTCAGCTTTTTTCTTACACTTGGAGCCAACACATGAAAATTAAGCACCTTGAGGATTTAAACACTCTTGTTTCCCTCAGCAAACGTCGCGGTTTTGTATTTCAATCGAGTGAAATTTACGGCGGTCTGGGGAGCTGCTGGGATTACGGTCCTTTGGGTTCTTTGATGAAGCTCAATGTGAAGCGTGCTTGGTGGAATGCGATGACTCGCAGATCCGACATTGTCGGTCTTGATGCTGCGATCTTGATGCACCCGATGGTGTGGAAGGCGTCTGGTCACGTCGATGGATTCTCAGATCCTTTGGTGGATTGCAAAGACTGTAAAACTCGTTTCCGCGCGGACAACACAGAGTCTTATATTAAAGACAAAAAGTGCCCGAACTGCGGTAGCAAAAATCTTTCTGAAGAAAGAAATTTCAATTTGATGTTCAAAACTCACATGGGTCCTTTGGAGGATTCTGCGAGTGTCGTGTACCTGCGTCCTGAAACGGCTCAAGGTCACTTCGTGAATTTCCTCAACTGCCAACAATCGTCTCGCTATAAAATTCCATGCGGGATCGCGGCGATCGGTAAGTCGTTCCGTAACGAAATCACTCCGGGAAATTTCATCTTCAGAACGCGTGAGTTCGAACAAATGGAGATGCAATATTTCGTAAAACCAGGAACAGACGAGAAATTCTTTGAAGAGTGGAAAGAGCGCCGCTGGAAGTTCTATTTGAAATACGGCATCAAAGAAGAGAATTTGAAAATCCACGTTCATGAAAAACTGGCGCACTATGCGCGTGCCGCTGTGGACGTTGAATACAAGTTCCCAATGGGCTTCTCAGAACTTGAAGGTATCCACAACCGTTCTGACTTTGACTTGACTCAACATCAGAAGTTTTCTGGCAAATCGCTTGAGTACTTTGATGAGGCGAACAAAGAAAAATACATTCCTTATGTTATTGAAACAGCCGTGGGTTGTGATCGCCTGTTCTTGGCGTTCATGTGTGATGCTTATCGTGAAGAGATCACAACAGATGAGTCAGGCAAAGAAGACGTGCGCGTCGTGATGGGTCTACACCCAGAGATCGCTCCGTTTAAAGTCGCGGTTCTTCCTCTTTCTAAGAAAGAAGAACTGACTTCGATTGCGGAAAAACTTCGCGATCAATTGGCGGATGATTTCGACGTAACATACGATGAAACGGCTTCCATTGGTAAACGCTATCGTCGTCAAGACGAAGTGGGCACACCATTCTGCGTGACTGTCGACTTTGATACGATCAACGATCAAGCTGTGACGGTTCGTCATCGTGATAAGATGACTCAAGAGCGCGTTCCAATGTCGCAGTTGAATTCTTATGTCGCTGCGAAGCTAAAAACATTTAATCAGTAATCCTTAACTTCCGCGCCCTTGCAGGTTTTTAAGCTGCCAGGGCGTTGAGTTTCCTTGTTCCAGAACCCTCCGCGAACCTTTTTTGGTGATTTAACAGTAACAAGTTAAGATTTTGTCGATTTCGTTCCGTGTCATTGCGCATTTCTCTTTGCATGTGTCTGGACCATGGTCTGTAATCTTTGGCGATTGGAGGGGAAATACATGGAATTTCTTACTAAAGTAGCACAGGCATTTGAACACGGTGGTTTCTGGATGTGGCCGATTTTACTCATTCAGGTGACTTCTATTGCGATCGTCATTGAAAGAGCATACGCCCTTTTTGTTCGCAGAAAACTAAACCAAACAGCATTCGCTCTTGGATTTGAAGAGTCTATTCGCCGTGGCGAAATGGACAGCATCATCTCTAAAGCTCAAGCGGCTTCAGCTCAAAACCCAGTAGCTCGCGCAATCGCGGCTGGTGCGTTGGCAGCTCGTAACTTGGGTGGCAAAGAAGAGATCCAAGGTAAAATGGATGAAGTTCTTCTTGAAGAGAACGCGCACCTTGATCACCGTACAGCTTTCTTGTCTATGCTAGGTAACGTAGCAACATTGACAGGTCTTCTTGGTACGATCACTGGTATGATCAAATCTTTCGCGGCGGTTGCGTTTGCGAATCCAGCGGAAAAAGCATCTTTGCTTTCTGCAGGTATCTCTGAGGCGATGAATGCCACAGCTTACGGTTTGATTGCGGCGATCCCAGCACTTGTTGCTTATGCAATCTTGCAAAACCGTGCAAATCGTTTGGCTGAAGACTTGAATCAAGGTGGACTAAAAGTCTACAACTGGTTGAGCTATGCTTACGAACCTATCACTTCTTACCACATCAAGACTTCTAAATCAGAGCGCAACACTGAAGTGAACGCGTAAGCTTTAAGAGGTTTTAATGAAACACTCTAAAAAGCATTTGGATTTTGAAGTTAACTTGATTCCGTTCATTGACTTGTTGTCAGTGTCGATCTGCTTTCTTTTGATCACAGCAGTGTGGTTGAACGTCGGATCGATGAACGTGAAACAAGCTGTCGGCGGCCAAGCGCAAGAGGACACTAAAAAGAGCCCTCTTGTGTGGATTCGCATGACGGCGCAAGGCGATTTGGATCTAGAGGTGCAACAAAGCTCTCTGGTTCCCGGCGCTCTTCGCAAGTTCCGCGTTGCTCAACAGGACAAGAAGGTGAATTACGAAGGTCTTGAGAAAGCTCTTACAAACCTTAAGCAGGTTGAGCCTTCTTTGAACACAGGCCTCATTCAGCCCACAGCTTCGACATCATACGAAGATATTATCGACGTGATGGACAAGCTTAAAAAGAGCGGAATGACGGACTTGGGCGTTTCTCCACTGTAAGAGGGGGATTTTGTGATTTCTGATGGCATTTTAAAAGCATCGGTACTGACGGGGACTTTAGAGGGGCACTCTATTATCACTCCACGCGGTGCCAAGATGAAAAGACAAATCGCCGCTGATCTTCTTTTGACAGCGTTGATTGATGCTTTCTCTATTCTTGTGATCTTCCTTTTGATGAACTTCTCGAGCACAGGCGAAATCCTGATGATCGGTAAAAACCAAGAGCTTCCAAAAGCACACTTGGCGGATGTTCTAGAAAGAAATCCTGTGATCAAAATCGACGACAACAAATTGTATGTTGAAGATAAATTGGTCGATGCAAATTCTATCACTGCTGAACTTTTGGATCTTCGTAAGAAGTACCAGGAGCTTCATCCGAAAGAGGAGTTCCCGGGAATCGCGACGATTCAGGCGGACCGTCGAGTGAAGTACGAGTTCTTAAACCAGGTGATCCTGGCGATGAACCAGGCGGGATACAGCGATATTAAATTTGCAGTAGTTGTTAAGTAGTAAGTAGGGACAGAGGGGGTCTCGATGATGAAAAAAGGACTTTTAATTATCTCTTTGTCGGTGGCAGCAGCGGCGCACGCGCAATCACCGGCAGCAAACGGGTCAACTCAAGACCTCCTAATTCAAAAACTTACACAAGTACAATTGGGCTTGGCTCCGGCAGATCCTGCCAGAGCCGGAGTTCTTTTGCGCTTGGCAGACTTGCATGCAGAACGTGCCCGTCAACTTTCCATGAAGGAAATTGCTGACGGTTGCACAGTTTGTAAAGCCGGCGAAAAAGACCGCGAAAAAGCTTTAACGTATTATACAGAAGCATTGACGAAAGTTTCTGCCAACTCTGTAGCAAAAGTACATTTACAAATGGGTCATCTCTATGAACTTCAAGGTCGTAATGAATTGGCTGAAAAAAGCTATCAAGCGATGTTGAGTTCTTCATCTTCTCCGATTGAGATGGCGGAAGCCAATCTGTCTTTGGCAGAAATGGCCTTTAGAAAATCTGATTTCCAAAAAGCGCAAGGCCTTTACGAAAAAGTATTGGCCACAGAAGGCGCAAGCTCTCAAGGTTTGGCAGCATA
>NZ_CAMLDV010000096.1 GCF_946478835.1 uncultured Bdellovibrio sp.
CAATGAATAGGAAGTTTCTCGAACATATCTTCGATCCAATAAACCGACTTCGTAACTCCGACCGCAAGAACTCCCATCAATGCACCGAAGGCGAGATAGATAAACAAGCTGATTAAATCGGGAGAGTGAATCGGAGGCATCGTAAAGAAAGCCTCCCCACCCATCACTGTCGCGCGCAAAGTGGATGCCACAACAGTGGCAAGCGCTACCGGGATGAATGATTTTGCCCTGTATTCAAAAAGTAAAAGTTCAATCGCCAACAACACCGCTGAAAACGGCGTTCCGAAAATAGCCGTCATTCCCGACGCGGCCCCTGCTGCCAAAATAACTTTGCGCTCATAACTGCTCACCGGAACAATTTGTCCCAGCCAAGAACCCAAAGCACCACCTGTGGCGATGATTGGTCCCTCGGCACCAAAAGGTCCCCCGGAGCCAATCGCAATTGCTGACGAAATAGGTTTTAAGAAAGTCATTCGGCGTGGGATTCTGCTCTCTTTTTGCAGAATGTTTTCCATGGCCTCGGGAATACCGTGGCCACGAATGCCGGGAGAGCCAAACTTCGCCATAATACCAACAATCACTCCACCAATCGCCGGAATGAAGATCGCCCAAATTCCCAGATGGTTGTCTGCAGGCGAAGAATATTCGATGGAAAATTTTTGGAAATAAAAAAGATTTGTGAAAAGTGCGATGCCCATCAAAAGAACTTTCGCAACAATCATGCTCGCTACCGAAACCAAACAGCAAAGAGCAGTTACTAACAAAATACGACGACGTTTTACAAGTTCATTTGAAACCAACTAGAGCCTCCAAGGTATTGAAACTCTCTCTGGTTGGAACATCCGTCAACGCGTTGGACCGCGCATCGAAACGCCGCGTTAATGCGAGTTACTTACAACGACTCACTTTCACAACAGCCGCTTGAGTTGTCGTATCAATGACAAGTTCAACAAGACATTTGTTTAAAGAGTTGCGCGCATCCGCACGACCTTTCTCACACGCTTGCAAGGAACCAAACAAAAATGTTTTTCCATCTAGATCAGTCAAACGACTATCGACGATCATCACTTGCGGTGATTCCGAATTGCAAAACATCGTCGCAAACGCATTGCCATCTTGCCCGTAGAATCGCTCCACCTTTGGAGTGATTTGTTTCGAAGAAAAAACCGCGAAAGATCTTTGCGCCGCATTTCCTGCTAAAGAAAAAAGAAATCCCAGAGCGACAATAACGAACTGAATGCGCATAAAAATCTCCTATGAAACAGTTGAATTGATTTTAACTGATGATACTAAAGGGTCAACTTAACCCTTACGATCCCAGCGAGCCATTTACTTTTTACTTAAAGAGCCCAAAATGCCTCTTAATAATGACCGACCAATCTCACGGCCCACTTTTGAACTGGCAGCCCGAACCGCACTTTTTGCAGCGATCTCCCAAACACTGTCAGGTTCTTTGACAGACCTTTTCTTTGTGACAGGCTCTGCCACTTTTTCTTGCGTTCGAGCTTGCAGTTTTTCATACGCCGACTCCCGATCCACAGTTTGCGTGTATTGATCTTTAAATGGAGATCGACTCATCACCGTTTGGCGTTCCTCCGTTGTGATTGTTCCTATCCGCGACTGTGGAGGACAAATTTTCGCGCGCTCCACCGGCGAGGGAACTCCGCCCTCGCCCAGCATTGAAACCAAGGCTTCTCCGACGGCGAGCTCCGTGATCACTGTCGCCACATCCAAGCCAGGTTTTGCCCGAAATGTTTCAGCGGCGGCTTTCACGGATTTTTGATCTTTCGGAGTAAACGCACGAAGAGCATGTTGCACCCGATTTCCCAGCTGACTTAAAATTTTTTCGGGCACATCCAGAGGATTTTGGGTAATAAAATAAACACCCACACCTTTGGAGCGAATAAGGCGAACCACTTGTTCTACTTTTTCTAAAACAACTTTTGAGGCATCGTTAAACAACAAATGGGCTTCATCAAAAAAGAAAACCATTTTAGGCAAAGGAACATCGCCCGTCTCTGGCAGAGTTTCAAATAATTCGGAAAGTAACCACAATAAGAAAGTGGCATAAAGCTTGGGATTTGCAAAAAGATTTTCTGCCGCCAAAATATTAACGTGACCACGCCCTTCTAGCGTTGTCTGCATAAAGTCTTTTAGCTTCAATGTCGGTTCGCCAAAGAATTTGTCAGCCCCTTGTTCTTCAAGGCTTAACAGGCCTCTTTGAATAATCCCCAAACTTTGTTTGCTGACCGTTCCATAATCTTTACCAAAAAATTCTGTGTTTTCGGAAGCGAAACTCACCAGAGCTTTGAGATCTTTCATGTCTAAAAGCAAAAGTCCGTTATCATCGGCATATTTAAAAATTAAATTTAAAACGCCGGTTTGCACATCGTTAAGTTCCATTAAACGTGCCAACAACAAAGGTCCCATTTCTGAAATGGTAGAGCGTACCGGATGGCCTTGCTCTGAGAAAACATCCCAAAAAATGACGGGATAGGATCGAAACTGAAAGTCCTCTTTTCCTAAAGACTGCGCCCGTTGGATAAGTTTCGGATCATTTTTTCCTGCCTGTGAAAGACCTGCCAAATCACCTTTAACATCCGCAAGGAAAACAGGAATTCCTAAATCTGAAAAACCTTCTGCGAGGACTTGCAACGTGACGGTCTTTCCTGTGCCCGTAGCTCCTGCGATAAGTCCATGTCGATTGGCGTAGCGAGCCTCCAAGAGACATGGCACCTCCCCTTTTCCGACAAGAATTTGACCGGACACCATAGAGCCTCCTTGTCAGATCCGAGCAAAAACAGGGTTTGAAGTCAAAACACCTTGGAGGAATACATATTTTAAATAGAATTTGTTAATAAGACGAAATGAAGAATTGATAATTGGTCTTTTTCAAAACTCATAGCTAAGACTTCCTTTTTTAGGAGGTCCTCATGAAAATCGTCATCACGTCATTAGCATTTCTTTTTACTCTTCCAGCTTTCGCGGCGCCGGTAAGTCGCTGCATAGGAACCACGCAAACTCACCAACTTGTCGTCGAGCAAATGGGTTCCGACACGCAGGTGACTTTAGAAGACATCAACCTTCATAAGTATCAAGATCTCAAAGATCCCAAAGAAGGTGTTTTCAAGATATCAGGAAAAGAAAAGTCGATCATTGTCGTTGAAAACAAAACGGTGGAAGACTTCACGAAAGCCCGCCGGATTTCTCAGGAACTTGTCGTCTCTTTGATGATGGGACGCCCTGAATTTCAAGGTGAGGAAGACATGCTTTATGCTTATGCCAGCGATATCATCCACACTCTTGTTTGCAAGTAGTTTAGAACGTCATTAAAAGATCTATGTGAGTGCGGTCATAGTCCATTGGAATGGTGTCGATTGAATTTTCATTCTTAAACACTGTGTACTGCACTTGCACTTTCTTGGTGATTTTGTAAGCGACACTCCACACCTGACCGCGTGTGGAGGTCACGCCACCACCAAAATCAGAATCTGTGAAAACACCCAGGACTGCGTCCTTTTGCACTTCTTCTTGAGTCCATGTCAGACTCCAAGCCTTGTAAGCGGCAATAAGACCGTAGGCATGAGCCTTATTAAGCGTCTCTGCATCTTTGTTTTTAAGAGTTTCGTAAAAAGCCGAGACATCCAAAGAGTCGAATTTCTTTTTGACTTCGATAAACGCCTGCTCGATGTCAAAGTTTGTTGGATAGTTGCCATTGATATCCAAAGTGTTGCCGTTCCCGGTAGCGCCTGATGTGATATTCGCCGGAGGATTGTCTTTAAGATCCGTATACGAAAACGAACCCACACCAAAAAGAACGGTCCAATCTTGTTTCTTCCACTGGGCTCCGATTTGAATCGCGTTTAAGAAGTTATCCGTCTGTTCTTCACCGAATTGAGAGTCATAGTTTTCGCGAACCCAGAACATCCCGCCTTGCGTGAAAAAACTCCATTCGTCACTCAAAGGTTGATTGTATTTAAGACCCAAGCCTTCCAGCGTGATATCACGATCTAAAAGCATCTGGTTTTTACCTGCAAACGTCAGCGGCTGTGGCATTTTACCGCCATATATATTTAAAACAGAGAGCGGCTTATAATCAAAGAACGCTTGATCCAAACCAAAATTACGGCGAGGCATTCCCGGAGATTTTTCGTCACCCAGAGTTTGATTTCCACTGTTCGCGGAACTTCCCGTCATCAAACGTAAAGTCACTTTCAAGTCTTCATGAAGCTGACTTGTCAGTCCAAAGCGCGCTTGAATACGTTGAATGCTTCGTTGCTGTTTGGGGGCTTGTGTTTCCATTTGCTGGCGATAACGAAAATCCCCGAAGAATTGAAAAGGTTCCTCTTTTGGAGTTTCTTTTTTCGGAGCGACTTCAGCAACAGAAGTCGCCACTGCTGGCGCTGGCGCAGGCATTTCACTTGCAGCTTTAGTTTCCGAAGGTGTCGCTGCGGGAGTCTGCGCTTTTGCAAAAACCGCTGCAACAAGAATCAAAGAAAAAAGACCGAACTTCATAAAAACTCCTACAAATAAATATGCGCAATCAACCAAACCACATTTTGATATTCATCAAGCTGTGACGAGTCTTTTGTTTTTTTGTACGTGGCAAAGAAATCAAAATTAGGAAAAGGGAAATACTGAACACCAACGCCATAGGATTCCACATGAGGATCTGTTTTTTCGGTATCCGCGTTGTAGTATTCTTGAGTTAAGAAAAGTTGCACACCTTGGGTGTACTCATAACCAAACTTTAAGAAATCAACGAAGCCTGTTTTTCCGTCGGGATAATAAATCTTATCAGCCTGGAACAATGTTGAAATTTCCGGCGTCCAGCCAATCAAAGCAAAGACACCTTCAAAGGCTTTGTCTTGATCACCACCGGCTTGTGTGAGTTTACTGCGATAGATATTCACACCCGCCCGCGCTGTTTTGCCGAAGACTTTAGAAACTTGCAGGACATAACCTTTTTCATCATCGTATTTATCAAAACGAGCGCGTTGAGCAAGGCCCGTTGCGACCACTTGATAGTTTTCGTTGCTCCACGCAAGCTCGGCTGAAACTCTTTCTTGTCCCGGATTAAAATCCAAATAGCGACGAGTCACATAAGTGTGTTCTGCGATATTCAAACCGTACACAGGATAAAAACGTCCCGCACGCAAGGAAGCGACTACGGCTCCCCCGCGCCAGTTTTCAGAATACTGAGCCCACGCTCGGGGCATATAGACGAAATCTCTCCACTCGGCATCAGACTTAGACGGTTCATAGCGACCGACAGAGGCGTATACGATTGTTTTATCGTTCACCTTAAAAAGAGTGTCGATATCCACTTGCATAAACATAAAGCGCCCCTTGGAGGCCACTGAATTTTCCGTCATGGTCTGCAAAAGACGAACATTCGCGCCGACACGCAACCACTCTGGTGTTTCAATTTCCCAGTAATTCTTCTCTGCATTGGAAGCTTTAAAAATAGAATCATTGCGCGAGAAAAGTTCTTTTCCCAGCTCCCGACCGTATTGGGAGAGCATGTCTCCGCCTTGATGAGTCGTGTGACAGGCCATGCAGTTCACATAGCCGTGTCGAATCATTTCAGGGTAAGCGAAAGATTTATTGGCAAATAAAAACAGAACAAGAACGAAAAAATACTTCACTCAGGCATTCCTTGCGAAATCCACTTCATCAGGGCTTGTTTTTCAGCTTCGGTTAAAGCTCCATAAGGTTCTAGTGGCATGGTTTGTTTGACGATGGCTGAGTCAAAAATACGTCCGATGTTTTTTCTCACAACGTCCAAAGATTCAAAATCAAGTCCCGCATCCGCATTTGCTCCGCGATGGCAATCAAGGCAGCTCGATTTTAAAACTTGGTTTTTAATCACAGGCCAATTGATAGGTCCTTTGATCGGACGAGCGTTGCCGCGACCTGTGTTGCGCTCAGGTCCTCCGGCTTCGATCCAGGCTTTAAGCAAATCATACTGAGCTGCTCCCAAACCACCGGAAGGCATGTCCCTTTTTTCGATAGAGCGATAATAAATGCGGCTGAGATTCGCACGCACCTGTTGATAGGTTTCAAGGTTTAAACCTCCCTGAACACCACCTGGAGTTGAGTGACAGCGAAGACACTCCGGCCCCATCACCGCCATATTCAAGCTTTGATAATCAAGGCTGGCGGCGATCATGGCTTCTTGTTTGCCAAGACCTCCACCCATTGTCGCATTTTCTTTTTTGACGTGATTGTAGTTACACGCTGTCAAAGCGAAGCCCACTATCACTGCCACAAGCGGGTTTAGTTTCATTGCAGCCTCTCGACCGTAGATGTCGTGTTCACTTCCACTTGGTCAGCCACCGTGATTCCTGCAAAAGAAGGAATGACGATTCCAAAATCAGAAAGTTTTAATTGAAAATTCGCTGTCATTTTGACGCCTTCTTTAGAAGACTTCACAACGAATTCACCTTGAACCGGTTTTTTAATTCCGTGCAGATCCAAAGTTCCTGCGAACGGCAACTTTGTGTCTGTTTCTTTAGTCATTGTATTTTTTGGAACTGTCAGATCGTTGACAGTCAAAACGGCGTTTTCGAATTTACCAACTTCAAGATATTTTTCCTTCATATGACGATCGCGAAGAGCAATACCGGTGTCCGTGTTTTTAAGGTTCACGCGAAGATCCCCTGAAACAATCCAGTTTTCACCCTTCTCTTGCGCCACCAAAGTTCCCTCTGGTCCCTCGCCTTTGCCATCAATACGGATAGCGCTGGGATTTCCAATCGCCAAGAAGTTGGTTGTGCCGCTTTCTTTGGTCATCTTAAAAGAAGTCGCAGCAAAACCGGGAGAGCACATAAAAAATAAAACAAACAAAACATATTTCATAACTATTGCTCCTTCTTAGGATAAAGAACTTCACATTGGTCGTTACTAGGACGAACGACACCTTGGGACATGTCTTTTAAATAATAGAAAATCGCATAACCGATATTAAAAGCGGCACGATCGAGCCACGCTTCCACTCTTTCTGGATACAACGGCTTATTGGTGTTGGGATTAAACGCCAGATCTGGATGCCCTGGATGCAAGTTGTTCACAAAACAGACCTTGTTAAAGATCTCGTGATCCATAAAGACCGGAGACGAAGTTTTCGCTGTCGAAATCTGATTGAGACACTTCTCACGCATTTGATTTAGCATCTGACCGCCGTGTTTCCCGACGAAGCTTGAAAGCTCTGGCGGGAATTGCACGCGCGTTCCTTCCATGGCCATCCAGAATAGATACTGAGGCGCATAGTTCTTTCCACCGCTATCAAATGTTTTTAAATTTTCTCCGCGTTTACCAAACATGCCATTGGCAAGATCGGCCACACGGACACTGCCACCAGACCACTGCATAATTCCGCGTGCTAAAGATGAATTTCCATCCGCGTTCGGTCCATGGCACTTCATACAAGACGTACGGAAGTACCAAGACCCTGGGGTCGAATAGTAAACTTCACCAAACGGACGTTTCGGTTGCGTGCCCTTCATCATCCAAGGGCGTTGCTCTTCTTTAGGAAGATTTTTTTCCGGGAAGCTGCAAATATCTTTTTTATTCCAATAGCCGACAGGAATTTCCTGTGTGATGGCTTTTTCTAACTCGGGTGTTAACTCAAGACTGCGGAACTTGGCCGGCATTCCTGAAGTCGGATCATTCCAATCTGATCTTCTAGGCACAAACACGTCACTGGTTGAGACCGTGAAATCTTGGTCGATCCACTTAAAGTCATTTTCTTTTTTGCACGTCGGCTCCCAAATTTCGGCCGCCTGTTCGCTTTCAAAACTGCGCACCCATTTACCCATGATGCGCAAAATACCGCAGTCAGGACCACCTGGCGTATTCATCGGCATTTGACTTGTTAAACCCAGTTGTTGAGACGAATCGGCCACTTTTCTCCAGATATGGCTTTGATCTAAATCTCCATTTTGATGAACGATCAAACGAGACGGAATCTGTGTTGAACGTGTTTTCGTATTAAAGGAGAATACCGCACCCGCCGTGAGATTCAGCGTAATGCCATTTTCTTTTGTGAACGCAAGACCATTGGAGTTGTGACAGTGAGCACAGTTACCGACCATGTATCCGGCAGCACGCATTTCATAAATATTGCGCGCGACACTTGTCCCGGTTTTTTCTAAGATCGGCCATTCACGCTCAACAGGAGCATTTTCAATAAAACCGTAACTTTTAAGACGCTCGACTTGAGTTAAATCAGAATATTGCACCGGCTCCTCACGTCCCGCATCACCGATTGTTCTGCGATGAAGTTGCAGAGGAGAAAATCCAATAACAAAGTTCTGACCTTGCGAACCCATGTGGCAATCAATACAGCGCTGACTGCCTGGAATGGCATAATTGCGCACTTTTTTTGCGACTTCATCCACAGTCACCGTAAAGACAGTGTCCTTAAACGGAGTTCCATCACGGTACGGAGTTTCCACAAGAGTCGCGGTTTGTTCGGAGTCGTCCCACTTGTAAGCTCCAAAAAGACTTTTTTGCCAAGGTTTGCGTACAACAATAATGCGCGTCTCGATACGCTTGTAGCGAGTTTTCCCATTGGCCATTTTAATTTTTTTATAAAAGAATTTATAAAGGCGCGTGTTCTCGGGCATATCAAAGAAGTTTTCTTGGCCTTCGATATACTTTGCCTTTTGACGAACAAGCTTTAAACCTTCGAGTTTCATTGGCAGATGAATCCAACGGCCTTTGCCATTGTTATCAGCCCACAAAGGATATTCCACGGTGTAAGCCACCGTTCCTTTTTTCGCGAGTTCATAAGCATCTAAAGAAAATAAATCCGTGTCACAAAGATTTTGCGGCAATTTTTCCATGCTCGCAAATTCACGGTCTTTCCAATAATCAAAGCCGATGATTTCTGAATTCGGTGTGCAGTTTCCACTTTGACTGCCTCGGAAGCGAGGTTTACGTGGAGCTTCAGGTGGAGCATTGGGATCTAAAGAAAAACTGCCCTCAGGTTTTCCTGCGGCAACCCAAGCTTGAATCTTTTTTCCTAAACTAATAAAAGCCTCTGGATTTTTTTGACGACGATCCGTCGGAGGCATGCGCTTGTCGGGATCTGCGTGGAAAATATATTCAGTGACTTTATCCGCGATTTCTACAAAGCCCGGATAAAACTGTGTTTTTCCTGCGATGGTTCTCACTTCGCCACGATAGGAATCAATGTACGAAAAGCCCCCGCTTTGTGCGGGAGCCTGATGGCAACTCATGCAGGCAGAGTTAATTCCATCGCGGAGGTCGCCGAAACTAACAAGGCCAGTGCCTTTTCCACCTTCATACTCGATTTCGTCATAACTGTATGTCTTATCGGTATTCGGGCATTGCATTGCTCTTAAAGGGTCTTGCTCCCCGGGAGCGTATTTTCCTCCGCAGGAAGCAAGCGTGAACAATGAGATAAGCAGAAGTGTGAGTTGCTTCACTTAAAACACCTTATTAATCAAGAGTGACGAAATCGTGGTCTTGAACGATAGGATCAAGGAAGGAACGATCCAAAAGTTGCTCAAGAAGTTGCGCTTCCGCTTTGTTTGGAGTGCGTGCACCAGAAGCTTCATAAACAAACAACTTACGAGAAAGTGGGTAAGTCGCATTACGGATTGTTCCCGCTGTCGGAGCTACGTAAGCAGTTCCTGTAGAAGAAATCGCCAATTCACGGTTGTGTTCGTTCTTACCGCTCAAACCTGCGTAACCGATAGCATCCACATCCGTTGCTGTTTTTTCAGCGATATCAGCCGTTTCGTGAACGATTGTAACGCAAGCGCCGAATTTTTTAACGCCAACCAATGTTTTGAAAGTGTCTGTTGTTCCAGACAAGTCATCACGGCGGAAAGCATTGATCGCACCTGATTTACCAGAACCTGGGACTTGCGCCCAAGAAGTGATTTCACAAGAGAAAATACGAGCCAAAGTGTTCAAATCCAAACCTGGAGTGCCGTTTGTACCGTTAACAAAAACAGAAACGCCATCCAAAGCGATCACGTGTTCCACAGGAGTGACACCTGCCGCTTGTGCTTGAGCAATAGCTTCAGGTTTCATTGGACGAGACATCGGAGCGATACCGATTTCGCCATTCACCAAAGCTTTTTCACCAACGCTTGAACCACCACCAACATAACCGATGGATTGATCAAGACCAGCCGCGATAATAGCGTCTGTCATCACTCCACCAAGAGTGTCAGAGCCAGAGAACAAATGTTTAGATTGAGCGAATGATGCTGAAGAAATCAGCAAAGCCACCGCTAAAACGGAATATTTCATGGAACTCTCCTTTTTTTCTGAGCCATTTCAGATGGCGCGAAATTTAGAAGATTCCAGAGCGAATATCACGTTGTGATTCCGCTAAGCTTATGTCAGGACCATGTTGGGAAATTGTTAAGACCGTCCGCGTAGGACACAAAAAAAGCGGATGTTTTGAGCATCCGCTTTTGAAATACACTATTGTAGATATTTTGATCTTAGTTTGTGTCGAGCATCTTAACGACTTCTTCGATGTGCTCTGTTTCCAAACGGATCATTCCACGGATCATTTCTTCCAAAGCCACATCGTCTTCACAATGTTTCAACACTTCTTTGTATTTGCTCAAAGCAGCTTCTTCGAAATCCAAGCTTTCTTTAAGTATGTCCAAAACTTTGTGCGTTTTTGTTTCAGGCACAGGTTTTACCTTCAAAGAGGGATGTCCACCCAATGCAGTGATCTTTTCACCGATCAAAGATGCATGTTGGTAACCTTCGTTGGCTTGTTCGTGAAACCACTTCACGATAGGAATACGATTAGGGCCTTTGATCATCAAAGCATAGTGCAGATAACGAACTACACCTGAAATTTCCATTTCGATGATTTCATTAAGAAGAGAAACAACCTTTTTATTTTCTTTTGTCGACATTGAGCCTCCAGACAGATCTAAGCAAAACATCTGCTGACGAAGCTCTCAAGCTGAAAATACCCGGAACTCGCCTTAGGTCAGAAGCTTCTGTAAATACTTCGTCGCAAAGAGATGCGCATCGCCGGGCCATCGTGCAGAAAGATAATTGCGATCCTCCACAACGAAACCTCGGTTTAACTTCTCTGCACTATCACGGAGCAAGGCCATAGACCCCGTCTGAAAATCCGCCGGCGTACGAAGACTTGCCGTCACTTCATCTTCCACCGTTTGCGGATATGTACGGTAATAATCTTTAAGCCACAAACAAGTCAGCGACCACGCTAACAGCTCCTGGGATTTCAAAAGAGCTGTCGTGGCTCTTCCCCAGAGAACGCTGTGACCATTGCTCCCAACACTGCGAGATGCCAGCACAACGCCGTGGCAGATGGCGCCCACAAGTTTGTTCATTTCAAAAAAGTTCACGATCACTGATTGCAGCGTTTTAGACTCCAAATACTCTTTCATCCCCGGAGCGTGACCTCCGGGCAGAAGAACACCATCGTAATCTTCCGCCTTAATATCTTTCCAAGAAATAGGATTCACGAATTCAGCACTCGCGATCATGCTACGGTAAGCGGCCTGACCATTTTTATCGGCCACTAGAACTTTCGCCAAAGGCCCTAAACCTTTTCCGGAAATCATGCGCGGATCGCAAGAAGCGGCTTTTCCATCGGGAGTCGCAAACACCACCTGCACACCCGCTTTGGTAAGAATGCGCCAAGGCACCGCGGATTCGGTGGGATCAAAGTCAGTGCCGGGAAGAGGGATTAAGACTTTTTTTACGCTCATGCTGTTAGGATAGCGAAACTTCGCAAAAAGAAAAGGGAGCTAACGCTCCCTTTCACAAGAATTAATGTTTCTCTTTAAGAATTATTCATCATCAAGTTCATCATCGCCCACAACACCTAAGTTGTATTTTTCGATGCGATAACGCATAGATCGGAAGGAAATATGAAGAAGCTTGGCAGCTCTCTTCTTAACCCCACCGGCAGCGTGAATGGCTTTGATGAGCAATTCTTTTTCGATTTGCCCCATCACCTTATCAAGATCAACACCATCATCACCGATCTCGATTTCGTTTGATGAAGCCATCTTGCGGCCTGAAGACGTATTCACCATTGGAGGCAAAGATTCAGGCAAGATTGTTGCGCCACCTTCAAGGGCCACGGTGCGCTCGATTAAGTTTTCAAGCTCACGCACGTTACCTGGATAGTCGTACTTCTTTAAGATTTCCATCGCCTCTGTGCTGATCGCGCCGATGTTTTTCCCCAAGCGCTCGTTGTACTTCTTAAGGAAGTGACCTGCAAGCAAAGGAATATCATCACGACGATCACGAAGACCCGGAGTTTTAATATTGATAACATTCAAACGATAGAACAAATCTTGACGGAAGCCGCCTTTTTGCACCATCTCTTCAAGATTTCTGTTTGTTGCAGCGATGATACGAACATCGACTTTCATGTCATCCGTTGCACCGACTCTGCGAATCACACGCTCTTGAATCGCACGAAGTAATTTTACTTGGATCGTCAGCGGCAACTCACCGACCTCATCGAGGAACAAGGTTCCGCCGTCAGCCACTTCGAAAAGACCCGCTTTATCAGCCACGGCACCCGTGAAGGAGCCTTTTTTGTGACCGAACATTTCTGATTCCATCAAGTTCTCAGGAATGGCACCGCAGTTCACTGTCACAAACGGACGGTCTTTCAACGGACCGTTGTAGTGAATCGCTTTTGCTACAACCTCTTTACCTGTTCCCGACTCCCCCGTGATCAAAACGTTTGTTGGAGTTTGGGAAACTCTTTTCACCATGTCATAGATGGCGTGCATTGCAGGAGAATTTCCCACCATGTTTTGGAAAGAGTATTCCTTAACGAGTTCTTTTTTAAGAGATCTATTTTCAACTTCAAGATTGCGAGAGCGAAGAGCGTTTTGAATGTTCAAACGAACTTCGTCGATCTTAAACGGTTTTGTCAAATAGTCATAAGCACCCATTTTCATCGCCTCAACAGCCGTTTCGGTTGTACCGAAAGCGGTGATCAGCATGAACACTGTGTCTGGGTAAGATTCTTTTACGTGTTTTAAAAGTTCAATCCCTGTCACATGAGGCATTTGCAAATCGGAAATGATCATGTCGAAAGTTTTTTTAGTAAGAAGGTCTTTCGCCTTTTGGCCGTCCTCAGCCAAAGTGACTTCATACCCTTCTTTCTTGAGCATGATCTCTAAAAACTCGCGAATTGATTCTTCGTCATCGACAACAAGAATTCTCGACTTCATTTAT
>NZ_CAMLDV010000097.1 GCF_946478835.1 uncultured Bdellovibrio sp.
GTTCTTCATAGAGATGAATATATCGCTGCACTCGCGCACACTGATCGGAATTAAGAATAAGTTTAAGACTTCGCACATAACCTTGCTGCTTGAGTGTACCCAACCAGGAAAGAACTTCTTCTTCCGTATAAGATCGGCCTTTCACATTCATCATAAAGGCATCCAGAGCGACACCTTTAAAAGCGAAATCCCAAACGTAAGAAAGATTGGATCTCACTGAAGTCATTCCTCTGTAAATGGAGGGTTCGTTTCCGCATTGCAGGCGCACGTTCACGTGAGAAATTGCGTGAGGGTAAGAATGACCATTTACACGCGCTTTCATATTCCGATAAGCACTGCGAACAAGGCTTCCGGGAGTTTCCCAATTCAATGGGTGCGGGGCTCGATAGAAAATCAGTTCCAGTTCATTGGCGAAAACCAACGAGCTTGCAAGAAGCAGACAAAGACCTGCGATCAAGGCATGAAGACGCATAAGAATATCACTCCACGATAGGAATGATATTCTGGGATCATTTTTAGAAAAAACAGAGGTCTACGAAAATAACAAACTCAGATTGCGAAGACTTAAGCAGGATACGTGCACTCCGTTAAGGGAGTCTCTGCGATTGTCACTTTTGTGAGCATTGGCAAAGCGGGAAGGGCGCGGTCGTAAATCCATTTTGCCAGAAGCTCTGACGTAGGATTTTCAAGGCCTTCGACGTCATTCAAAACACGGTGATCGATCTTCTCTAAAAGAGGCTTCATCTTCGCTTGGATATCGTTATAGTCGATGACCCAGCCGATTTTAGGATCTAACGAGCCCACGAGGGTCAGAATAATCTTAAAACTATGCCCGTGCATGCGAGAACAGGGATGAGAAGAGGGCAAGTGGGGCAGGAAACGGGCCGATTCAATTTGAAAATGCTGCTTCAGTTCGAATTTCATGCTAAAGATATAACCACTTTGAGGTGATTATGTCCACGACCACATTGCATTTAGCCAAGCAGAATTTCAAATTCTCGGCGGCGCATTTCCTTATTTTTGATGAAAAGCATGCCGAGCGCCTGCATGGACATAATTATCAGGTCCGCGTTGATATTAAAGCGCCTGCGGAACAGGATCTGCATGCGGAAGGTTATTTCTTAGATTTCAATGTGTTTAAAAAGTACATCAAGGCGCGTTTGGATCAATGGGACGAAATCGTTCTTTTGCCTGAAAAGCATCCCGATATGAAGTTTAAGAAAACAGCGAAATCTTTGGAAGTCACTTTCCGGGATCGTTTTTATGTTTTTCCATTAAATGAAGTGATTCTGCTTCCGGTTTCCAACACAAGCGTTGAACAGCTTTCAAGATTGTTGGCGGAAGATTTTTACGGAGAATTCAAACAGTACGGCGTGCAAAAAGTGAAAGTGTATGTGGAGGAAACCCGCGGTCAGGGGGCTTCCTCCGTTGTTCCATCTAACTAAATTAGAAAGTGAAACGAGCTGCTGCAGACAGGTTAATGATGTTATACGTGTCGTGTTCGCTGCTTGAAAAATCGTAGTCTAGGCGTGGAATCAGTGCCCATGTACCGAATGGAATACGAGAGTACAAAGAAAGTCCTAAGGTATTGTAAGCTTTTATAGCTTCGTCACCATCTTGGTCTTTAGTGCTTGCATGGCTGTAGTAGTTAAGAGAACCACCCAAAACTACGTCAGTAATAACGGTTTCGTAGAACGCAGAAAGTCCCAAAGTATTTCCTTCTTTAAGTTTTGCATCGGAAAAGCCTTCGATTTCGATTGTGCGCTCTAGTAAAACTGCGTAGCTCAGGCGTCCACCGATAACGCCACCTGCTGCTTCAGTGTCCATACCCACATAAGGAGTAAAAGAGAAGCCGCCAGTAGCTGCGTTAACTTCGTTATTGGACTTAACTTTCATTTTTTCAACGCTAAGACCGACATCAAGACCGTAGCGAAGATTTGAAGTGCCCATATTGGAAGTTCCTTTTAGAACTACGTGAGGGTCTTCAAGTCCAGATACTTTTGTTTTAGGAGTGTTGTCATTTTCGTAAGAAGAGAAAAGCAAAGACCCTTCAATTGAAAACATCTCGTTAATACCGTATTCGTAAGAAACACCTGTTTTGTACAGACCACTGAACTTAGTTTCTGTAGTGCCACCTTTAGGTTTTGTCTTCGTAGAAATATACCCAATGCGCGGTGTAAGATCACTTTGTCCCGCTTTAGATTGGAAGAAAAATTCGCTGTCAGCGGCATGAGCGCTAACTGATACAAGCACGATAGCGGCTGCAAATACTTTAGAAAACATGATGAACTCCTTTAATGCTAAACTCTTTTGAGTTTTAGTATCAAAGTGCAGTTCATGATGGCTGTCAATTCACAACGCAGATTTTCTATTCTGACGAAGCTAGAGCCTAAGCGATGCTTAGGGCTTCAATGTTCCCGAGGCGACCTCTGAGGGACTCAACTCTTTGATGATACGGTAGCGCCAGAAGCAGATGCGACCGCCTTCATTGAGTTTTTGTTCAAGGCGTTCTTCTGTTAGATCGGGACTGCCGTCGCAATCGATATGCGCAAAGTCAGCAAAGGCATCGACACGATTCACAGACCAAGAATAAGGGGATTTATCGCGAGATTTAAAGGCACGGTTAAAACCGCCGTTTCCAAGCTCGATACCTGCGACGATGATTTTCTCTAAAGACGGGTTCTTGATTTGCTCACGAGCCGTTGCGATCTGTTGATCGTCTTTGAGAGCAATCACAAAAGATTCTTCGGGACGGGCATCCTTAGTTGAAACCAAGAAATATGTTTTTTGGTCGTCTAACGGCAAAGTCACCGGTTTTAAAGCAACAGCCGGACTTAGTTTTTCTTCGCCGAATTGATCATAGAAAAGCAGTGAATGAAGGCGCTCTTGACCAATGACTTCAATGCGTGCGGCATTTTCAGGCAAAGTCCATTTGAAAGAAGACGTATCATAATACTTCTCAATCAAAACTTCCTTCTCACCAATCACGGAGCCCGCCTTATTGAAGGCTTGAAGTTTTACGGTGTTGAACTTTAAGAAAAGGTTTAACAAATGCACCTTTACGGATTTCACATTGGAAGGAAGCCAGTGACTCACTTGGGGAGATGTAAGATCGCTTAAAGAAATACTTAAACTCTCATCACAACGAGTGGTGATCTGAAGTGAATTCTTTGTCCAAGATTTTATGGAAAAGCCCATTTGAGATGGAAGAAACTGAGTGCCTGCGATCTTAATCTGCGACTTTGCATCAATATCATGATGAAGCTCTTGAAGTTCCCCATCAAAGCGCACTTGAGTCCACAGTCTTTGTGGTTCAGAAGTTTTGTTTGTCACAAACACAGTCAGTGCTTGTGGTGCGCAGTAGGCCGGAACATAGACGACATCTGAGGCCTTCGCGGACAAAGAAGTAAGAAGGACAAAGCTGCTAATTCCAAGGGTGGTCTTAATACTAAAATCCATACAGACTTCAGATCGGTCTTGCTCCCGTGAACTTAACCCTTGGTCTTAAAAACACGACCTTAGTTTGAGATCCCACCGGGGCTTATTGAGGTTCATTCTCAGTAGGTTTTCAATTACGTTGCGGAGGGTTAAAGGACTTCCATTTACCTCAGCATGCCTTTAACTAGAAGCTCACCGATCCAGAGGAAGTCATGAATTTACTCGATACCGCACTAAAGCCGGGCCACACCGTTGAAATTACGGGTTTTGCAGGGGAAGACGTTTTCCGTGAACGTCTTCACGAAATGGGTTTGCGCGTAGGAACTGTTCTTACGATTTTAGGCAGAGCCCCGTTTGGTGGACCGCTTTTGATCCGCTTTAATACGAGTTTTCTGGCATTGCGAAATGAGGAAGCGGCATGCGCGAGAGTGAAACAGAATTAGTTGTTGATAGTAAGTCCATTGCTCTTGTTGGTGCACCGAACTCTGGTAAAACAACTCTTTACAATTGGCTGACAGGTTCCCGCTTTAAAACGGTGAACTATCCGGGAGCGACCGTGGAGTTTTCCTTGGGTCACTTGGCTTCGCACTTAGGTGAATCCCATGTGCAAGTGATGGATACTCCGGGAACGTACAGTCTTCATCCAAAGTCTGCCGATGAGTGGGTTACTCTTCGCGCGATTTACGAAAATCCAAAAATCAAACAAGTCGATGGAATCATCGTTGTGGTTGATGGAACGCAAATCTCTCGTCACTTGCAACTTGTGATGCAATTAAAAGAAACTGGATTCCCGATGATTGTGGTGATCACGATGGCCGATCTTCTTCGCCGTGAAGGCATTGAGATCGACATGGATTACTTGCGCAAAACTTTGGGCTGTCCTGTTTTGCAATTTGATGGATTGTTGGCCGGGGGTCTTAAAGAAATCGTGGCTGAAGCGAAAAAGCTGACGATCACAAAAACGCCGTCGCGTCCTGTTCCTTGGGGTTTTGAACTTCAAGAAAAAAAACTTCAAGAGTGTGAGCAAATCGCGAAAGAAGCGCTCACCCATAAAACCGATCATGCTCAAGATCGCTTAAATAAAATTGTTGAAACAACCGAAAAGTTGGACCGCGTTCTTTTGCATCCGGTTCTGGGTTTCCTATTTTTTATTCTCATCATGGGTGGATTGTTTTCGTGTGTCTTCTGGCTCGCAACACCGTTCATGGATCTGATTGATGGCTGGTTTACGTCACTTAATGAAATCGTCGCAGGATGGGGGCCAGGAACTCTGTGGGCGGATTTTTTAGCTAATGGCGTTGTTTCCAGTTTCTCCGCGTTTCTTGTTTTTATTCCGCAGATCTTTATTCTTTTTATGGGAATCGGGATTTTAGAAAGTACAGGTTACTTAGCACGTGCGGCGACTTTGATTGATCGCCCTTTTTCGGCCTTGGGAATGAGCGGGCGTTCGTTTGTTCCGATGCTTTCAGGTTTTGCGTGCGCAGTGCCGGCCATTATTGCGACTCGTAATATCCCTTCTAAAAAAGACCGCATGATCACACAGTTTGTGATTCCATTGATGAGCTGTTCGGCTCGTCTACCTGTGTATGCGCTATTTATTGCATTTTTATTTCATGGACAGTCGGCTTTGAAGGCGGGCTTGGCTCTTGCGGCTTTGTACTTAGGCTCGATCATTATTGGGTCTTTTGCTGCAGGTGTTGTCAGCAGATTTATTCCGAAAACCGCAAACGATCCGTCTCTGTTTATGATGGAGCTTCCCATCTATCGTCGTCCGAAAGTTCGAGTTTTGCTTCGCCAGTCCTGGACTCGCACTTTATCTTACGTGAAACGAGCGGGGCCTGTGATCTTCACATTTGCCGTGATTGTCTGGGCGGGGACGACCTTCCCTCATTATCAGTTGGAAGATGCACATCAAAAATTAGAGCAAAGTTACGTCGGACAATTAGGAAAAGCTATTGAGCCAGTCATGCATCCCATGGGTGTTGATTGGCGCGTGGGTGTGGGCTTGATCTCGGCCTTTGCTGCCCGTGAAGTTTTCGTTTCTTCTTTGGCCTTAACGTTCAATATTACTGATACAAATGAAGATACTCAGCAACAAGCTCTTCTGACTCAGATGAGTACCGCCGTGAATTCTGCGGGCGAAAAAATATTTACGGTGAGTTCTGTGATTGGTCTTATGATCTTCTTCTTAATTGCTTTGCAGTGTATGTCCACAGTGGGTGTGCAAATTCGTGAAAGCGGTTCTTGGAAATTTGCGGTCACACAGCTTATCGTCTTTAACGTCTTTGCCTATGTTCTTGTCGTTCTGCTGGTTCAAGGATTAAGAGCTATGGGTATTTCTTAGGGGGTCTCCACCCCCACGGTGTGTTTTCATTGCTCTCCGTATCATTCATGATCCTCATCATCCTTGCTGAAGGAGGAGCGGCGTATTCATAAAAACAGGAATTTTTTAAAAAGGAGTTTTTATGAAACTGTCAGCGATCGTATTTTCCGTGTGTTTAGGTCTTGGGGCTCTAGCGAATGCCGAGACTCCTGTTCAGTCTCAAAGAGAAGTTCAGATTGGTATCAGTGGCGTTTATGTTCCGGGCGGATTTGATTCTGCATCGGATGTGTACGTTGTCGTTAATGGCGTTTTTCAAAATGGTTGTTATAAGTGGAAACGTGCTGAAGTTAACCACAGAGATGACTTCACCCACCAAATTAAATCCATAGCTTCAGTGTCTGAAGGCGGGATGTGCGTTATGGTTCTCGTACCTTTTCAGAAAGAAGTTCGTCTAGGAAAATTTCTTGCGGGCAAACACATTTTGCGATTTGAAAACGGCGACGGAACTTATCTAGAAAAAACTTTGCTGGTCGAATAAGGTCAAACCGAAACAAGGAAAGATCTATGAGAAAGACTTTTTGTTTGTGTTTTTTAGTTCTTTCTTCTTGTTCTCCCAAATCCGATTTTGTTCCTGTTGAATGGCGACAAGGCGGCGGCGAAGAAGCTCTTCAGGGGCTATCTTCGCTGGACCTTTCGCATGAGAAAATAATTAAGTCCCTCGATCAAAGCGTTGTGTTTCAACAGCAAGAAATTTCAGGCGTTCCTATTGAAAATGCCTTCGTAAAAAAGCTGCGCAACAAAGCTGGAGAAAATGTTTTGATAAGAGCCCTTGTGTCTTTTAATCAAAAAAAAATGGAACATCTAAAAGTTGCGGATTTTCTAAAAAACCGAGATCGTTTGAGGCGGGATCTACAATCGGCTTTTCCTGTTTTTCGTCGTTATAAACCCGAGATCGTCGAAGTCATCGTCGTGGCTCGCGGAACTTTCTACGAACCCTTGTGGCGCGTTGTCTACGCAGATTCTCAGGGTGTCTCTTGGGAAGTTCGTTTGAATAACCATCTTCAGGTGCAGGGGGTAAAGCGGGTCGGATCGCAATTTCACGATACGGTGGCCTCTGTTTTTCCCCAAGGACCGAAAAGATCCCACATCCAGGATGTCACATTCAAGAATTTAAGTGCAGAGCCCGCTTTGGCAAATGCGCGCCTTTGGGTTGGCTCCCAAGCTGCACTAAAAGTATCCAGCACGAAAGAGCCTTTAAAATTTAATCCGACCGATGCGCGTTTTGACCAAGTTCAAGTATTTTATTATTTAGATGAATCCTTAAGCTGGTTTGAATCTCAGTTGGGCTTTAAGATTCCTTTTCAGCTACAAACCGAAGTGCATGTCGGTGCTCCGGAAAAAACAAATTCGGCTTTTTATTATCAGGGAAAAATTCGTCTGGGCGAAGGGGATGGAGAAACCTATTCGCACATTTCTCAGGATCCATCAATTGTCATTCATGAGAGTGTTCATGCGCTTGTCGATTCTATTGCTCATCTTCCTTTTGAAGGAGAGGGTGGATCGATTAACGAAGGATTTGCGGATTTTCTGACCGCGATGCAATTAGGACATCCAAATATGGGAGAGGTGGCTTATTTGAAAGGACCTTTTCGCCGATCCGTTGTGAATGATGTAAAGATATCGGATAAAAATGGCGGACTTTACCACGATTCAGGAATTGTAAGCGGTGTTTTGTGGGATCTAAAGGAGCGTTTGGGGTTCCAAAAAGCTTTGAGGATATCAATGCTGACGCTCAATCAGCTGGTGCCTAATAGTGACCTTAACGATTTTTTCTCCTGCCTTAATGAGTCCCTTGTGATGGAAGTAAAAAAACAAGAAGAGCTGGATGCCGCTAAACAAATTCTTTTCAAAAGGGGATTCATGGCCGAGTAAAATATTTTGTTTTGAGCAAAATACTTTTAAAAGCCGAGAACCTTTTGAGAGCTTCTTACCAGCTCCTCTTGAAACTCTGGATCTGCGATCGCAATAAGCGCTTCCACGCGTTCTTTTAGCGTCTTGCCATACAAGTGGGCGATGCCATGCTCGGTGACCACATAGTGAACGTGGGCACGGGTGGTGGTGACGCCAGCTCCTTCTTTAAGAAAGGGTACAATTTTGCTTTGCCCTTTAGAAGTTTTGGAAGGTAAGGCGATGATCGGTTTTCCACCGGGAGACAAGGCCGCTCCTCGCATGAAATCCATTTGCCCACCGATGCCCGAGTAGATGCGTGCGCCAATGGAATCCGCGCACACTTGTCCAGTAAGATCCACTTCGATGGCGCTATTGATGGCGACAACCTTGGGGTTCTGTCGGATGATATGGGAGTCGTTAGTATAGGCCGCATCCATCATCACAACCATGGGATTGTTATCGATAAAGTCATAAACTTTTCTAGATCCTAAAACAAAACTTGAAACGATCTTCCCACCCATACGTGCCTTAAAGCGGTTTGAAATCGCTCCGGTCTTGTAAAGATCAACAAGACCGTCTGAAAACATTTCTGTGTGGACGCCTAGATCTTTATGTCCTGTTAACGCCCGTAAGGTAGCATCAGGAATAGCGCCAATTCCCATCTGCAAAGTGGCTCCATCCTCAATAAGGCTTGCGACATTGCGTCCAACACGAATTTCAATGTCACTGGTTTCTGTCTGAGGCGCGATATAAAGCTCTTCGTTGACCTCAACGGCATAGTGAATTTTGCTGAACTCTATTTGCGCGTCACCAAAAGATCTTGGAACTTTGGGGTTCACTTGCGCAATAACAACTTTGGCAGTTCGAACGGCTGAAATTGAAATATCCACGGAAGGGCCGAGGCTGCACATACCGTGATTATCCGGAGGCGAGACTTGCACTAAAGCAACATCCAAAGGAACAGCGCCACTGTAAAATAAATGAGGAATTTCGCTTAAAAACATCGGCACAAAAATGGAGTTTAAGTTTTTACGTGTGTGACGAAGATTTCCGCCATTGAAAAAACTGTGGACGTCGAAGCTCTCTTCGAGTTCCGGAGCTGCATAGGAACAATCTCCCTCGGTGTGAATAGAATAAATTTTTACACCTTGTACTTCAGGCGCGCGGGCAGTTAAAGCCTTCACTAAGCGCTGTGGGGTTGCCGCGGCCGTTTGAATAAAAACACTGTGTCTGGATTTAACAACTTTCAGAGCTTCTTCTGCTGATACAAACTGAGTCATGAGGATCTCCCTGTCGCAGTCTACTTTCTTTCATTTTAGCAAACAACATCTCAATATCTCCGCCTCCCGGGTGGAGAAAAATAATTTCATTGAATTTTAAATAGGGAAATTTAAGCTTAAGCGCAGCGGAGGAAATTACATGAGATTTTCGATTGGCATCCTGATTTTGGGAGTTGTCTGTTCATTGGCAAAGGCTGAAGTTAAACCTTATATGGACCAAATGCTTCAGCAAATTTACGTTCTTAAGCCTTATATCGTTTCAGATGCCGAATACCGCGATCCTAAAAATTTTCAAACAGTTGATGAGGCGCTAAAAAAGATGGGCGACCTCAGCGAGAAAATTTCTCATGAAAATAAAATACGCCAGTCGGGATTTGCCGTTTCCGGAAAAGTTTTAAATCAGCAGCTGCGTGAGACTGAATTGGTGTATCGCACGGGAAACAAAGATTATTCGCTTTGGATGCTGCGTTCGACTTTAAGTGTTTGTATGTCCTGTCATACACAGCTTCCCTCTGCTTCCACGAAATTTGATTTCTCCCAAAAAGATCACTATCTGACTAAACCGTTTGATGAAGCGGAGTTTTTATTTATTGTTAGAAACTTCGATAAAGCCATTCCATTGTATGATCAGGTGCTTAATGGTTTTCCAAAGAATGGAACAGCGACGGACAATTTGGAAAAGGCTCTTGCCAGAAAAGTGTATTACTTCGTTCGGGTCAAAAGGGATTTTAAGGGACTTAGTGACTCATTAAATGAGAACGAAAAGAATAAAAATCTTCCACCCTTTATTGTAAAGAAAATTGCGGGTCTAAAAAAAGCCAGCAGCACTCTTGCAAAAGAATCTTTTCCTTCCTTTGCAGAAGACCAGCAGGACGAAGTGCGCAACTATGCAGAAAAGAACTTAAAAAAGGAACTGCAAGGGGAGTTTGAGATCACACCAGAAAGAGAGCTTTCTTATCTGCGAACGGCGTCTGTTCTTTATAAATATCTAGAGCAATACCCGGACACTTCATTAAAGCCAGAGATTTTGTATTGGCTCTCTTTCTGTGAAAGACGTTTGGACAAGAAAGCTTTTTATTCGCTCCCAGAGCTTTACCTAAAACAATGCGTTTTAGAATATACAAAGTCCCGTATTGCTCCGTCCTGTTTGAAGGAGTACCAAGACTTAGTCACTTTAGCTTACACAGGAACTTCAGGGGTTCATCTTCCTAAGGATGTGGAGCGTGAATTAAAAAGCATGCAAGAGATGGTTGCGAAAATTCACAACCACTCTAAATAAAGCTGACTACCTTGCTTCCAGCTCTTTATACAAAGCGAGGGTTTTTGTAAGAGTCTGATCCCAGGAGTGTTGTCCCAAGGTCCACTGTCGGGCCTTGGCTCCTTGTTGAGGAACCTGATCAGGGTTTTGAATATAAAAGCGTAAAGCTTCGCTGAGACTTTTAGCGTTACGTGGTTCTGTTAAGAATCCGCGTTCGTTTTTTCCTACTTGTTCTGTTGTTCCCCCGGCATCTGTGCCAATGACAGGTTTTTCCATCAACATGGAATCAAGCACACTTAACGAATAAGTTTCATTGTAAGACGCTAGAATGAAAACATCTAAAATATCGATGTAAGGAATAAAGTTCTTTTGAAACGGTACGCGGTGCAAGTGACCTTTTAAACGAGGCTCAGAGGCTTTTTGGCTTATCCACTCGGACAATTCCAGCGATTGAGATTCGTAAGTCAATTGACCTTCAGAATTTTTCCCTAAGATTGTTGGATCGCCAACAATCACCATGTGAATCTTTTTAATTTCTTCATCGCTGAGATAGTCTAAAGCCTCAACGAGTTCACGGACGCCTTTACCTGCATCAATACGGCAAAGAGTTCCAAAAACCAAATCGTCTTTCTTAAAGCCCATCTTTGCGCGCAGGTCTTCACGTTGGGAAGGGTTCGTTTGATAGTCCTCTGTTTTACGTCCATAGCGCATCAAACGCAGTTTCTCAGGAGCAATAGGGAAGTTCTTGCGAGCTTCGCTAAGCACCCATTCGGAAGAACTGCACAAGGCATCCACTTTCGAAAAAAGCCAGCGATGAATCAGATCTCTTTTTGGAAGAGCATTCATGTACAGGTTGTAGATATGCTTTGGCGAGGAAGTATTCCAACGCGATAAAGCGCAACACCACATATCGATACGCGTATGAGAGTGCAGGTGAGTGATCTTGTTTGCGCGGCTGATTTTGCGAATCAAGGAAGCCGCTTTGAGTTTTGAAATTTTCTTTTCTGGAAATGTGATCAACTCGACATTGGAATGACGAAGTTCTTCAGCGACGCGTGAGTGAGCGGAGCAAAACACGCGTTGATTCACGCCGGCTTTTGCCAGGTTTTGAATCAACTCCACAGTGTAAAGCTCAAGCCCGCCCCAGGAAAGGGACTGGATGCAGTGAAGAACTCTTACTTCGCCCATAGTTTTTTATAATGCTCAATCGTACGAAGAAGTCCTTCTTGTTCAAACTTCACTTTCGGAGCCCAACCCAGTTCCTTTTCGGATTTGCTAAAGTTGATCGCATAGCGGAAGTCGTGGCCTTTGCGGTCTTGGACGAAGCTCAAAAGACTTTCTGGCTTTCCAAGATGTTTCAAAATCAATTTCGCGACATCAAGGTTTTGTCTCTCAGAGTCGCCACCGAGGTTGTAAACTTCGCCAGCCTTGCCGTTGGTGAAAGCTTTCCAAACACCTTCATTGTGATCGTCAACGTAAATCCAATCGCGGATGTTCATGCCTGTGCCATAAATAGGCAGTGGTTCGTTTGCCATCGCACGCTTAATCATCAATGGGATGAATTTTTCTTCCACTTGATAAGGGCCGTAGTTGTTCGAGCAGCGAGTGATTACTACAGGGAGCTTGTAAGTTTCAAAGAACGCACGACACATCAGATCCGCGCTGGCTTTTGAAGCGCTGTAAGGACTGTTGGGTGCGATCGGAGTGTCTTCAGTAAAGGCAGGGTCATTCATTTGCAAAGTGCCGTACACTTCGTCGGTACTGACTTGCAGATATTTGAATGATTTGTTCTTTTCAAACAAAGAAAGACTTTCTTTAAGAAGATTCAAAGTTCCAAGAACATTTGTCTCAACAAAGATGTTCGGACTTTCAATAGAGCGATCCACGTGCGATTCTGCCGCGAAATTCAAAACCCCAGAGAAGTTATATTTTTTGAAAAGCTCATGCATCTTATGAGCGTCGCGAATGTCTTCTTGATAAAATTTCAAATGAGAATGGACATCAAGCTCCGGTTGGATGTTTCCCAAACGTCCGGCATAAGTTAAAGCATCTACAATCACGAAATCGTATTTTGCTTTCACGTCTTCGCGGCAAGCAATCGTCTTAACGAAATTAGTTCCAATAAATCCGGCACAACCGGTAAGTAAAACAGTCTGCTTCATAGTTCCTCAGAAATAATTTTTTCAAGATAAGAGCGGTAAGAGCACTTCGGAAGTTCGTTCGTGATTTTTTGTAACTGCGCCAAAGTGATAAACTTCATGCGGTAAGCGACCTCCTCAAGGCAAGCGACTTTCAAGCCCTGGCGTTCTTCAATGGCGCCGATGAACGCGGCTGCATCAAGCAAAGATCTTGGAGTTCCCGTATCGAGCCAAGCGAGTCCTCGATACATCATCTCAACGCCGAGTTTTCCTTCGTTGTGATAAGATAAAATCAAATCTACGATTTCAGTTTCACCACGAGGAGAAGGTTTTAAAGACTTCGCGCGTTTCGCCACGGTCTTATCAAACAAGTAAAGACCTGGAACCGCGAAATTCGATTTTGGATTTTGTGGCTTTTCTTCGATTGATTTCACTTTTTTAGAGTTCTTATCAAACTCCACAACGCCATAAGCGCGAGGATCCGCAACGTAGTAGGCAAAGACACGGCCATGCAGATCATCTTGCATAGCTTCTTGTGATTTGATCGCCGCGCGGAAGAAATCCAAGTCGCCGTAAAACAAATTATCGCCCAAGATCAAGCAGACGTTGTCGTTGCCAATAAAGTCTTCACCCAAAACGAAAGCCTCAGGAAGACCGTTTGGTTTCTCTTGGATTTTATAAGAAAGCTTAATGCCGAACTGAGAACCATCGCCCAAAAGTTTTTGAAACAAAGGTTGATCGTCGGGAGTCGTGATTAGCAGAATATCTTTGATTCCACCCAGCATCAGGA
>NZ_CAMLDV010000098.1 GCF_946478835.1 uncultured Bdellovibrio sp.
CAGACAAATCTCCGCCAGCAGCACCCGTTGGAACACGAGCATTGGTAAAACGAGAATCATCACCCGCAGCCACTGTTCCTGCCGTCGTACCAACATTCAAAGTCACAACAGGAGTCGAAGTGTTATTCGCAATCGTTACATAAGAGTTCGAAGACGTAACATTGGTGACAGTTCCGCCACTCGCGCCTGTTACGGGAGCACAGACAAAAGCACTTCCGCTCCACGATAAAAATTCATTGGAATTACATGTCGGCACATTCGTCTTTAAAACAAAATCCGTAGCAGTGTTAGTTCCCAATTTCTTCGCAGAAAGTGCATATGCCGAGTAGGGCACTGAACGAATCACGGTGTCAGGAGAAATCAAACGCCAAGCGCTGCCGTCGTGAAACTGTGCTCTTAAAAGACGACCATCCGTTTGCACCGGGGAATAGTTGCTCGTGCCATCAGAGCAAGTATATCCGCTACAGGCTCCACAAGTAAAAGTAGAAGAGTTGTTGAAAGAATCAAGAACCGTAAATCCGCCGCCTAAAGGATAATTGACTCCACCTTTTCCAATGGGAACGTCAAAGACTCCTTTAGAGTTCGCCATATTAATTCCAGTCACTTGCTCTTGATAAATCACGCACTGACCAGAAGGATCCATGATTTGAAAAATGAAACTGACGTTGGAATATTCCAAAGGAGTTCCATCTGATTTAATGATGCGACCTTGATAGGTTAAAGAGGACGGAGACGCGTGGCCTTGTATTGAAAAAATAAAAAGCGAAGTGAGAAGGAAGACTCCCAGTACGTACAATCGTCTCATAGAAGACTTATCGGTTTTTTGTCAAAAAAACTTCACTGTTCCCGCGCGTTCCCTGTCTCAAAATGAGGCTAATCGCATTGATAGACCGCGCGCAGCTTAAAGAGAGTTCCTGGGGTCGTGAGACTCAAATGGATTCCGCCATTTGTCGCAGTGCCCGCGACTCCGTAACCAGGAGATTCTCCCGGATTTAAGACCTGCCAGTCTGTATCGTTTCCTGAAGCCACGGCTTGAGCAAGATAGCTCAGACAATTTCCCGAAGGAAGTCCGTTATCGCATTCACCTGTCGTCCAATAGTGCCATGCTGTGTTTGTGCCGGCGTCCGAATTGATCGTTGTACTGATGTAAGAGCACACCGTCATGCGTGCCACAGTTCTTCCGCCGTATTTCACAGAGCCATTGATTTCTAACTTGGCTGTTGGAGCTGAAACTCCGATTCCTGTGTTTCCATTTTTTAAAACAGTCACGGCGTTAGAGCGCGCACTTATTGAAGTTCCGTTACCGATAACAAACAAAGGGTCGGTCGCGACAATCGCCGTGGGATTTTCAGTGCCCGTGGTTGCGCTGTACATTCCGACTGAGATCTGATTGATGGCAGGTGCTAAGGTGTTTCTACCCAGAGCCGTTGAGCCATTACCAGAGGCCACCGTGTCAGCCCCTATGGCAACCGCAAACCAACCACTTGCTGTGACGGTATTTCCGATCGCGACGGAACTTTGCGATGAATTTGCAAGAGCTTGAACTCCTAAAGCAACTGAATAAGAGCCACTTGCGGTATTGCCACTTCCTATAGCTACAGAATTAGTTCCGCTGGCGGTTGTGTTGAGGCCGGCTGCGAAGGAGTGAGAGCCTATAGAAGCATCATCCCACTGAGTGCCGGTAACTGATCCTGCACGAAAGGCACCTTTGCGCGGGTACCAGATCATACGCGTGCCAGCACCGCTAGAAGCCAAGGTGCGACCTAAATTTGCATCTCCTTTAGCAAGAATTCCGCCGTCGTTTTCTAAAGACAGTCTAAACTCAGGTGCGTTCGTTCCAACCCCTAATTCGCCACTGCTGGTGAGGCGCATCCGTTCAGCCGCAGTCGTTGCACCCGAAGGCGTGGTTTCAAAAAGAATATTTCCCGCCGAAGATGTCGCCGTGAAGTTTTCAGCGGCCGCAAAAGTAATTTGAGCTGACTGTCCCACGTGCCAAGCAGAGTCTGTGGCTCCGTATCCTGTTAAATATAATATTTGATCCTGGGCTTGCAAAGACGCGGGACTTGCTTCGCTTCCTCGGAAGGCCATTCCCATATAGGAACTTCCAATTCCTGAAGTGGTGTAGCTTTGTGCAATCACACCGGCATTCCCGGCTCCGGCGCCATTGGTTTTTACAACTTGTAGATAAACGCTGTCCGTACCGCGCACGTCTAACTCTTCTGATGGAGAAGAAACACCAATACCGACAAGACCACTGGAAGAAATTTTCATGCGGGAAATATTATTTGTTTCAAAGGAAAGTGCTTGAGAGTCATTTGTTCCCACGCTCAATGTCGCTCCCGTACTATTTCCGCCGTCTAAAAGAGCACCACTGGCTCCTGTTGGAAGAAGAGAGGCGGGAACCCGCCCGGAGCCATCAAGCTGCACCAGATTTCCGGCAGACGTGCCAACATTTTTTGTTGCCGCGGTTCCCAGTCCCGTGACTTGAGAATTCACAATTGAAATCGAAGTGCAAGACAGCGAATCGGTAATCGCACTCCAAGTCAAAGTTTTGTCAGCCGTGGCACAAGAGCTTGGCATCTGTATCGCACCCGTGACAGTCGAGCGAAGTTGACCCAAACCAAAATATTGAACATCCCATTGGGTGCCACCATAAATGAATACTTGGCCCGCAGAAGGAGTGCTATTTGATACCGCGACGCCTTGAATTTTTTCAACCTTCGTTCCGGCACTTCCTGAAGTCGAAGTGACGTCTCCAGAAAGATTGGCTGTCGCGCCAACATTATCGTCTGCCGGAGCCCAATTTGTTCCGTTGAATTTCAAAACTTTTCCCGAAGCATTTCCGGTCATAGAAACAGCGACACCTTTGATTTTATCCACACTCGTTGCTGATTGAGTGCCAGAGACGTCTCCGCTTAAAGTTCCCGTGAACCCCGCAGAGCTTCCAGAAATATTTCCACTCACATCACTTCCGGAAACAGACGGTGTGGTGCACTCAAAGGTTCCAGCAGGAGCAATATGTCTTAAATATTGTCCGGCCGTGCAAAGAGGAACTGAAGATTTCAACAAAAAGTCCGCGGCAGAATTGTTTCCCAGTTTTTGCGCCGACTTCGCAACAGCAGCAAAGGGGACAGCGCGAATTTCACTGTCGGGAGTGATCAATCTCCAACCAACTCCGTCAAAGAACTGCACGCGCAACAAACGTTTGTCATCCAGAACGGGTGTGTAGGTGCCTCCACTTTCGCAGTTGTATGTCGTGGAGTTATCAAAACTGTCGAGGAGTTTAAAGCTCGGTGTTCCCGGGTAAGCTTTTGTTCCCGTTCCGATGGGGACATCAAACACGCCCTTGGAGTTTCTCATGTCGATGCCATTGGAGATTTCGCGATAGATCGTGCAGGAACCCGTCGGATTGGTGATGGAAAATTCGAATTGCACACCATTCACTTCAAGAGCGGTCCCTTGAGTATTTTGAATGCGGCCTTGATAGGTGAGAGAACCCGGAACGCCCCATACTCTCTCGACCGCCAGTAAGACCAGCAATGAATGCACCAAAAAGTTCCGAATATTCATAGAGACCTTATCGGTCTATTCCGAGGAGGCCTTCACTTTGCAAAGATATATGTGTTCGCTGTGAGACTCTATACTGTCGCTTTAGCCAGAGGGAGTTTCAAAGTGACACGAGTTCCACGAGGTTGTGTCTGTGTGGCTTTTTCTTGAGAGTGGATTTCAATCGTTCCATCCATCATCTGTAAATATTCTTTTACAAGTGGCATGCCGTAGCCGGTGCCTTTTTCTCCTTGAGTTCCGGAGCGAGTCGTTTGCGCGTTGAGATTGAAGATCTGATTGAGAATATGTTCAGGGATTCCAATGCCATAATCTTGAATTTCGATGATAACCTGTTCATCGGTCGAATACGCTTTAAGATCAATGCGATCCCCAGGATGAGAGAACTTAATGGCGTTGTTCAAAAGATTTAATAGAACAACGTTGCTCAAGATGGTTTTTTCACCGTTGATCAACATGCGATCGCGGGAAATATCCAAAGACAGCTTGATGCCTTTTTTCTGCGCCACACCCAAGGTGCTCTCGTAAACTTCGTGCAAAACCAGGGTGAGAGAGATCGGCTTCAAAGGCAGAGCGGCTTTTCCATCTTTAACGGATTTTAAATGCCGCACCTGCGCAAGCAGGTTGTTGATATCATCCACGGCCTTTTCAATTTTTTCAAATTCCAAAGAGCTGATGCTGTTCTCGCGATCCTCTTTGGCTTTGACCAAATTGTAAGTCATCGAAGAAAGGGTGTTAGCAATGTCATGAATCAAAACGCGCAAAAGGTTCTCGATATCGAGATTTTTCTCCATGAGGCGTTTCATAAAACGTTCTTCGCCCATTATATATTGATGCGTCGTAAAGCAGGAGAAGATCAGGAAGGTGACAAGGTTAAAGAGCTTTTCTTTTCCGTAGTCGCCATAGTCTGCAATAACATTCGGTCCAAGATCGTTGGCCTTAAGATACCAGAAAAAGATGATGATCGAAGCAACAATGAAGTAACCTACCACGGCGCCAGGAAGTCCGATCAAAATTCCCAAGACCAAAGGAACGGCGGCAAGCCAAAAGACCCCCGGGGCGTCTCCTCCTCCAGCCGTGTAAAGCAGATAAGTGAGGAGGCTGATGGAGACAGTGCCCAGAGAGATCGCCGAGTAGAGGTAGTTCTTGGTAAATTTAAGGGCTAAAGGCGGGAGCAGCAAGAAGGCCAACCATCCCGGGATGAGGACAGGGTTGTATTCGGAGATTTTATATTCGAAGTTATATTTGACGATATAGACAAATGATACAGCGACGCCAATAAAGTAAATGACTTTAAAATAGGTCAGTCTTTTTTTATACGCATCCTCAGATGTGAACTCTAAGTCATACATGGTGCCATCGTCTTCCGCTGATTTTCTACTATGAATATCGGTTCTATAGTAGAAGTACTGAGGTCATTTCAACAATGTAATCTTGTTTAGTGTCTTATATTAATACAAATTTCACGGCACAAGTGAGCGAAGGTTTTCATAATGGTCCTTCAGCTCAAGAAACTGCTGCACGTTGCCGCCTTGGTCGGGGTGAAGGATCATCGCTGTTTGGCGGAACGCTTTCTTAAGCTCAGAAGCCGTGAACCCCTCTGAGAGATCATGGATCCAAGTCTTGAGGAACTCATAGGAAAGTCTTTGGGAAGCAGAAAGAGCATGCGGTTTTCTTTGAGGACGAACCTTCGGCGCTGGGTATTGTCCTCGCGGTGTTTGGAATTCTAAACGATTGATTTGTCCAAGCAAATAAGCAAGATGCAGAGGATCTGCGTGCAAGTTTGCAGAGCTATTTCCCTGGGAAGAGGAGCTTGTTTCACTCATTTTCTCTCGAAGAATTTGCTTAAAACTTGCTTGAAAACTCATGCCTTTCTTATCGGTTGCACCCTCAATCTCCTCAGTCCAGAAGGGGTTTTCCATCGAGAAATAGCCCTTTTTCCTAGGGGAAAGGGGGTGTTTGGGAAGGGAAAAGGCAGTTTTCCGAGGGAAAAACGGGGTAAATCTGCTTCCAGTGCGAAAAAAAAATGATTTAGCATGCATTTTTTTTTGGACAAACGCCTCGACTTAGATACACACTAAGCTCATTCGTATAAACGAGACTAAAAACCTAACGGAGGAATTTAGAATGGCAAAAGCTAAGAAAGCTACTACTAAGAAAGCTGCAGCTAAAAAAGCTGCTCCCAAAAAAGCTGCTAAGAAAGCCGCAGCTCCAAAAAAAGCAGCTGCTAAAAAAGCAGCAGCTCCAAAAAAAGCTAAGACTGCTCGCAAACCAAATGCAGCATTCATGAAAGCTTTGACTCCATCTGCAGCTTTGGCAGCAGTTGTTGGTGCTTCTCCACTTCCACGTACTGAAGTTGTTAAGAAACTTTGGGCATACATCAAGAAGAACGGTCTTCAAGATGCTAAGAACAAAAGAAACATCAATGCTGATGCAAAACTTAAAGAAGTTTTCGGCGGCAAAACTACAGTTTCTATGTTCGACATGACTAAACTTGTTTCTAAGCACTTGAAATAGTCTTAGAATCAGTTTTAAAGCTGAACAAGATTCAAAAGCCTGGGGAAACCCGGGCTTTTGTGTTTCTGGGCCCTGTCTCATTCGGTGTTTTGGCCTATCCAACCTAGGTCCGCTGTGCTATAAATCCCCTCTATGGGAATCAAGCCTCTGTCTTTAGAAGAAATCAAAAAAATGACTCGTGCCTGCCGTATCGCGGCCGATACTTTGACCTACCTTGATAAGTACATCAAAGTCGGCATGACAACGAACGAGATCGATCAACTCTGCAATGACTTTATGATGAGCAAAGACGCGAAGTCCGCTTGTTTGGGATATCATGGATATCCTAAGTACACTTGCACCTCCGTAAACGAAGTGGTCTGCCACGGTGTTCCTGATGATAAGACAGTTCTTCAAGACGGCGACATCATCAACGTTGATGTGACGGCTTGGATTGATGGCTTCTTCGGTGACACATCAAAAATGTATATGATCGGTGACGTCTCTGAAGACGCCAAAGACCTTGTCGAGACCGCTCGCATGGCCCGTGATCGTGGTATTGAAGCGATCACTCCCAACGGTTGGACCGGCGATATTGGCTTTGAGACCAATAAACTTGTAACCCGTAAGGGTTATACGACTGTGAAAGAGATTGGCGGCCACGGCGTTGGGCGTATCTTCCACGAAGAACCCTTCGTTCCGTCTTTCGGTAAAAAGGGCAAGGGCGACCGCCTAGTTCCTTTCCATTGCATTACCGTAGAGCCGATGGTCAACCAAGGAACCGACGAGATCATTGAATACGCTATTCCTGGATCGAGCATTAAGTACTATCATACTGCAGATGGTCTATTATCTGCACAGTTTGAACATACGGTACTTGTGACAGATACTGGATACGAAATTTTAACGCTGCCTTAGCGGCGGACGCCGGCAGTGTGGAGGGCCAGAGGCCCGGAACTGAAGCAATATTAATTTTTTTAAAAGACAACCAAAGGATCAATATCAATGTCACTAACGACAACGAACGGAAAATCCGCTATGAAAAAAAATGTAAAAGCAGCTCCAGCAAAATCAGCAGCTAAATTGCCTTCGGGCGATTTCAAAGTTTGCAAAGAAGCGATGGAGAGCCAAGAAGTTTTCGATAAATTGGCAAAATGGGGTCGTGAGGAAATCAAGATCGCCGAAACTGAAATGCCAGGTTTGATGTCTCTTCGTAAAGAGTTCAAAAAATCTCAACCTCTTAAAGGTGCAAAAATCGCGGGTTGCCTTCACATGACAATCCAAACAGCGGTTTTGATCGAGACTCTTATCGAGCTTGGTGCAGAAATCCGTTGGTCTTCATGCAATATCTTCTCAACTCAAGATCACGCAGCGGTTGCGATGGCAGCAGCGGGCATCCCCGTATTTGCTTGGAAAGGTTTGACTGAAGAAGAATTCAACTGGTGCATCGAGCAGACAATCGTTGGTTGGGGCAAAGACGGCTTCAACATGATCCTTGATGACGGTGGCGATTTGACAAACATGATGCATGAGCCACGCTTCGCTAAAGAATTGAAAAAGATCATCGGTATCTCTGAAGAGACAACAACAGGTGTTCACAATCTAGAAGTGATGTTGAAAAACGGAAAATTGAAAGTTCCAGCGATCAACATCAATGACTCTGTAACTAAATCTAAGTTCGACAACTTGTACGGCTGCCGCGAATCTTTGGCAGACGGTATCAAGCGTGCAACTGACGTGATGGTTGCTGGTAAAATCTGCGTTGTTGCAGGTTACGGCGACGTAGGTAAAGGCTCTGCGCACTCATTGCGTGGTCTTGGTGCCCGCGTTCTTATCACTGAAATCGATCCTATCTGCGCTCTTCAAGCGGCGATGGAAGGTTTTGAAGTTACGACTATGGACGAAGCCGCTAAGATCGGTGACATCTTTGTAACAGCAACTGGCTGCTGCGATATCATCACTGACAAGCACTTCAACTCTATGAAGAACAACGCGATTGTGTGCAACATCGGTCACTTCGATATCGAAATCGATATGGCTTGGTTGAACAAGAACTCAAAAATCCGCGAAGTAAAACCACAAGTGGACATCCACACTTTGAAAAACGGCAAACAAGTGATCATCCTTGCTAAAGGCCGTTTGGTGAATTTGGGTTGTGCAACGGGACACCCAAGCTTCGTCATGAGTAACTCATTCTCGAATCAAGTTTTGGCGCAAATGGAACTTTTCAACAACCGTGATAAGTATCAAGACATCGCTGTCTATCGTTTGCCTAAACACCTTGATGAGAAAGTGGCAGCTCTTCACCTAGAAAAACTTGGTGTTAAGTTGACTAAGTTGACTTCAAAGCAAGCTAAATACTTGCATACAAGTCCTAACGGTCCATTCAAACCGGAACACTATCGTTATTAATCTAACCCGCTTTGGGTATAGAGGGCTGTGGAGCTTGCAAAACGCTCAGACAGTCCTCGCGCTTGGGGGAGGCTTGCTGGCCTCCCTTTTTTATTTTCCTTAGTCTTCTGATTACTACTGCATTTCTTTCTTGGCGCTGCGGAACTCGGTTTTGCAAGCTCCACAGTCCTCTATACCCAAAGCTGGAGATTTTAACTTTAGGTTTTGGTGAAGGGTCTTTAGCGTGTGCATAAGTTTGCGCATGGAAGGACTTCAACTTTCCTTCGTTCTGCGCTTTGGGATCGGGCGCCTTGTCGGCGCGTTTGGGAGAAAGGTACCAGGTACTTTTTTCTTTGAACTATTTTTTTAGATTGAAGGGGACTTTCGCTAAGAGTTTTCCGTTCACCATGATTTCCAAATAATGTGTTCCTGGATAATACACTCTTGTTGTTACTGGTTTGAAGGAGTGTTTCTTTTTGATTGGTAAGACTTCTTTTGTCTTTAAGCTTTTTGTTGTTAGCTTAAAAACTTTGGGACTTGTTTCGCCGTTGGATTTTTTGTGATGGATTAAATAATCCACCATAATTTGGGCGGCGGTTGTGCTTGCTAGATCGAATGAGAACTCTAAGTGTTCTCCAATGCGGATTTCCTTTTTTGTTAGCTTTAGGTTTTTAACTTCGAGTTTGCCTTTGTTTTCAAAACCCAAAAGTTTCAATGCTTCTGGATGGCCTTTTTTCAGAAGTGTTCTTAAGGCGTGTCTGACAATCCAATCGATTTTTGGTTTTTGTTTCGCTGGAGCTTCTTTCAACCATTTTTGTGCTGTCTTAATTGCAGCCGTCGGATGATCTTTTGAAATGTCGTTCAAATGATTGGCCACGGATTTTCTTACGTACAACTCGTCGTCGTATTTTAGTTTTTCTAAAAGTTCGATTGTCGGTGTTGGATCTTTGATGAAAGATTTTAGTTGTTCACCCCAAGGCAGTCTTGGTCTTGAACCTTCTGAAACCAAACGTCTTACGTGATGACTTGGATCTTTGGTCCACTTGTGCAGAACTTTTAACGTCTTTGCTTCTTCTTGAATCAAGAAGGGGCGGATGGCGAATTCTGCTGTGAATTTTTGTGTGAACTCATGCAACGCTTTCATCGACTCGTCGAAATCTTTTAATCCGTATCTGTGCACGTATTCGGTGAAGGCCCATAGGTCAAAACCTTTTAGTGGTTCTACTTTAGGAGCGGGCTTCACAGTGGCGTCGATAAGAATATCTAACGCTGTTGTGTAGTCCTGTGGCAGAAGTTCTTTTAAGAAATCGCAGATCAACTTCATTCTGGGTTTCATTTCCAGAGCGGGGAGTTGGCTGCTTAATTTATTAAAAGCTTTGCTGTCAAATTCCGGATGATGAAATGCGATGTGCTTTGCTATGCGGGCCACGAGACCGGCATTGATCCAGTTTTTAAATGCTGATTCCGTTTCGATCTCGTTTTTTTGTGGCATAGATTCTTAGAATTTCAATTTGTCGCAGTAAGCGCGAAGTTCTTGAATGCTCTCACGGATGTCGTCAAGGGCACGGTGTTTGTTCGCTTTTTGATACACGTAATTGAACTTGTTGTTGATGATCACCTTCCATGACGACACGTCCACCATGCGGTAGTGCAGGCGTGGAGAAAGATCTTTCATGTACTTATCGATGAAAAGACGATCTTGCATGATCGAGTTTCCGGCAAGTACCGGGCGATCTTTTGGATCTGGGAAATGTTTTTTCACCATGTCGACAAGCTTTGCTTCGACTTGATCTGGATCCATGCCGAAAGGAACTTTCGCCGTGAGGCCTGATTTTTTATGGTGTTCCGTATTCCACGCATCCATGGCGTCTAAATACTTTTGCGGTTGTTTAACAACGGTTTCAAATGTGTCGAGCTCTTTAAAGTTTAAATCAGTGACGATAGCTGCGACTTCGATGATCACTTCTTTTTCGACATCGAGACCTGTCATCTCCATATCGAGCCAAAAAAGTTTCTGCATGAGGAAATCCTATTCTAGGGTCTTTGACCCGAAACTTCCCCTATGATGATGGATTTAAGGTGTAAAAGACAAGAAGGTTTACGGCTTCTGTTGCCCCATGCCGGAGCGAAGGGCGTTCTCAACCGTGCTAATTAGCGCTCGCTCGTCCCAAGGTTTGTCAATGAACGCATATACGCCTAAGCGCTGGGCTTCAAGAACCATGTCTTTTTGGCCGTAGCCCGTGTGAATGATGAAAGGAATATTAAGTCCGTTTTCGCGCATCCACTTTAAAACTTCGAGCCCTGATTTTTTTGGCATTTTTTCGTCAGAAAGAACGGCATCGAACTTTTGTGATTTCAAAAGATCAATACCTTCAAGACCATTTGCGGCTTGTTGAATTTCACTGGCAGACTCTTCAAGCAGAGCCATTAAAACTTCACGCAGCTCGGATTCATCATCAATGATAAGAAGACGTCCTTTGCTTGCCGTGTTTTCAGAATTGTTCGTCATAGGAGTATTATGACAAAGATTAAGAAAATCGTCACCGCCCGAGAGGCGATGACGTGGTCAAATTATTTTGTGCAAAAACAAAAGTTGTTAAGAACTCTTTAAAATGTTTATTTGCTTTTTGTTGAGCCAGTGACTTTGTATTCGCCAGCTTTAGAAATCGCCGCTTGGATTTGCTCTTGAGAAATATTGATTCCTGTTTTTGGAGAGATCACTACTTTACCCATCGTAACATCGCATTTTTCCAAACCATCCATCTTGCAAACTTGAGCTTTGATGGCCTTCGCGCAAGATCCGCAGTGCATGCCTTCAACGGCGTATGTGATTGTTTCTGCAAGAGCAGTTTGAGAAAGTAACAAAGCTGTCAAAACCAGAGCTTTTTTCATGGGGTTCTCCTTTGGATATGGGAAACTACACTATACCCGAACTCAGGCTTTTCCAAGGGGCCAATTTGCTGAAAAAGAGGGCATAATGAGCCTTGTCATGCCCACCGTTGAGAGGAAAGAGCGGGTATTTTAAGGGTATCGTAAAAAAGTGTTGAATTACGCGGTCACTGTAGCTATAAAAGATTCTCCAAATCGATGTGGGGTGGTAGTTAAGTTGGTTATAACGTCCGCCTGTCACGCGGAAGGCCGCGGGTTCGAGTCCCGTCCACCCCGCCACTTACTTGCACTTCGGCTTCACCGAAGTACTTTCTAAAGTGGCCGACCTCACAAACGATGGAAATATAAAGGAAGCTTCGGCTTCCTTTTTTTATTTCTGGATGTTTAGATAATCTATGCCCACAAATCAGAATACAAACTCACAAAACGAAATAGCCATCCTTAAAGAAGTCTACGCCGCCATCAATCGCAATGACATTCCTGCGGTACTTAGGTTGTTTGATCCTGAGATCGAGCGTATCGAACCGGAAGGATTTCCATCTTCTGGTACCTACCGTGGGCTTGAAAAAATAGAGGCGCATTTCTCTGAAGCGCGGGCAACTTGGGCTGAAGGAAGTTGCGAACCCGAGCAGTTTTTTGTTTCTGGTGATAAAATTGTCGTGTTCGTGTGGGTGCGAGTAAGGTTGAAAAACAATCCTCAATGGATTGATGCTCATATCGCGGATGGTTTTACATTCCGAAATGGCAAAGTTATACAGATGCGTACATTCGCAGAAAAGCAGCAAGCATTGGATTGGGCGGGCGTCACTCCGCCAGGTTCTTAAGGTGCGACGACTTTGAATTGTTTGGAATCTAGCAGGTAGACCTTTGAGCCTGTGCTTACCGGAACCCGTACTTCAAAATACATTGTGTAATACAAACTTTCCAGGCCATACAGGGCTCTCACGTCGGGAAGTTGAACCGTATAACTGCTTTGCAGTTCTCCATAATAACCCCAGTCAACTTCGATGCAGTTCGGAGGAACTAGAAGTGGTTTCGTCATGTCCCACACAACGGAGCCTCTTTTTTTGTCGTAAGTTGAACCTTGAACGCAGTAACGAATAACAAAAGTAGAATAGGAACCGTTAACCTGCGGAGTGATGGTCATCATATTAGGCAACGGGAATGAAAGTTGCGCAGAACCAGATAAACCTCCAACAGCTCGAGTTGTCATAGAGACTGAAGTTGCAAAAAGAGCCGAGAATATTGCGAATGTCGTTTTTGAGATTTTGATCCCCACCAAGTCCCCCGTTTTAATCGTCGTGCAAAATAAGAGAAGCAATTGAAAGGCCAATTCGAAATCTACGAAGATCGATCTGGCGAGGGAGATTTTATTTAAGCTGTCAAATTCACGAAATTGATTTTAACATTTACATCAAAACCCACCAAGCAACGCTGGCAACAGCCGAGTGAGTTTGCATCAAAAGTAGAAAGGTGACCGCCATGCTTTATCGTTTCCAAATTGAGTTCTCCGATATTGATCGCGGTGTTTATGAATCTCTAGATTTTCGCGTGGCTCAACATCCTTCCGAAACGTATCCCTATATGTTGAGCCGAGTTCTTGCTTATTGCTTGGCGTATCA
>NZ_CAMLDV010000099.1 GCF_946478835.1 uncultured Bdellovibrio sp.
TTTTCCTGGGACCGGTGGAACTTGCGGTGCCGTTTTAAATGGCCATTCTTCTTGTTCCGTTGTTTTGACTTATACTCCTACCGAAGTGAATTCTCACTCGCAGAATCTTTCTTGGAATTATAACAATCCTGACCAGTCCGATAGCGGCTCTTTAACGATGTCAGGTCTTGGCGTCGAAGTCGCAGCCATCTTGGGCGGAACTCCCAGCAATCCAGGCAACACTGAAAATTTAAATATTTCCGTTTCAGGTTTTAATATCACTCACTATAAATATTTTCTCGGCCCAAGTGGCACAATAAACTGTGCAAACAGTTCCGGCTATTCTCTTGAGACACCTATTAGTACAGGGATCTCAGACAGCCTCCTTTCACTGAGCAATCAGAATTTAAAAATCTGCGTTGTCGGAAAAGACTCCAATGGTTTGTGGCAACCTTATAATTCCGCAACAGCTTATTCCTGGACATTTGATACCATCAAACCTTCCGTCGTGATTGCTCAAAAAGCCGGCCAAACAGATCCAACAAAAGATCTGCCTGTGCGTTTTTCTTTAGTTTTTAGTGAACCTATTGCTGAAAGTACTTTGTCTGACTCAGACATTAGTTTTATCGGTTCAGCCATCGTTAATACGCACACACTGGTCAAAACCGACAGCACTCATTATGAGCTCGTTGTCTCGGGTGTCGACAATAACGGTGTGATTCAACCCGTTTTAAATGCAGATAAGTTCTCTGATTTAGCGGGAAACCTGAATACAGCTTCGACAGCAACGGATGATCAGGTCACTTATGACAATACGGCTCCGCTGCTTCCTACTTCACTTTCTTGGATTCAAACGTCGCCCTCCAAAGCGTCTCCTGTGACGGCGAAGTGGACTCTCTCTACAGCATCTGATGTTGCTGAACAAAGAATTCAGTTCTTTAAAGACGCCGCCTGCTTAACTTTAGATGGCAGCGCGATCACATTGAGCCCTTCTACGAACACCAGAAATTTCTCGGGCCTTGATGGAGAAACTTATACTTACAATCTCACTCTTATCGATACGTCTGGAAATATCTCTGTCTCAGGATGTTCTGATCCGATCTTGTTGGACCGCACGGCTCCAAGTTTAGCGTCATTCACTCCGCCAACAAGTGTGCGTTCGGCCTTACCGACTTCTGTCACTGTTGTCTTTAATGAAGACATGTCGCAAACGTCTTTAGAAAACGCGGCAAACTGGAGCGCGTTGTGCTCAGGAAGCGGCGTGATTTCTATTGCGGGTGTTTCTGCAAGTTCATCAAATTCCGCAACGGTGAATTTGAATATTTCAACAGCTCCGACAAATGCGGAGGTTTGTACTGTCACCGCAAAAAATACTCTCACGGATTTAGCGGGAAATCCTCTTTCCGCGGCCGCGAGTGCACAATATACTTTAGATCTACCTGGTGTTGTTACTTCAGTGACTTCCTCTTTGGCTAATGGATCTTATAAAGCGGGCCAAGCCATTCAAATCACCGTGCAATTTAGTGAAGCAGTCACTGTCGCTGGAGGAACTCCAAGTGTTCTTATTGAAACTGGTTCTACCGATCGTGCTGCCACGTACACAGGTGGTTCTGGTTCAACGACTTTAACATTTCTGTACATCGTTCAAGCTGGAGATAACTCAGCAGATCTTGAATATGAATCTATCAACGCCTTGAACCTCAATAGCGCCACGATCAAAGACAGCTTTGGCAACGATATGATTTTAACGTTGCCGACGCCAGCAACTGCGGGAAGTTTATCAGCAAATAAAGATATCATCATTGATACTCAAGCTCCTGATGCCTTTGTCATTGCAGGTGTCACAGGCGGAACTGACTCCACACAAGATGAATGGCTCACCAATGGCAGCACGGGAACTTTGCACTGGGGTGCGGCTGTTGGAAGTACACAATATAAAGTCGAAGTTCGCAGTGCGGATGCTTCATCCGTAGTCTGCGCTCAGCAAACTGTAACCACGACTTGGTACACATTTACAGGTTGTACTCTTACAAATGGAACTCAATACACGGCGCGAATCTCTGCGCTAGACGCTGTTGGCAATTCAACGAATGCTTCCAACAATGATTTCTTATTCACGGTTAACACGTCTGCGGTCATTGCGACGATCACAGGACAACCTTCCGGAAAAACCAACCAGACGGTTTTAAACATTGATGTCGCTGGCGCCGACGTTCAGTCCTATCGCTACAAAGTAGGTACTGCGGCATCTACAAACTGTGCCGACGCCTCCGGATATTCAGGTTATATTGATGTCGCAACAAATATTGCGGATTCGGTCAATGCCTTAGGCAATACGGATATCAAGATCTGTGTGCTTGGAAGAAACTCTGCGAATGTCGACCAAGCTTTAACTTCTGCAACAAGTGCTACATGGACTCAGGATTTAGTGGCGCCGACTTTGACGATCAATCAAAAAACGGGACAAGCAGACCCAACAAATGCAGTTCCAGTGGAATTCACTGTCGTCTTTAGTGAGGCTGTGAATCCAGCGAGCTTTACAACCGCAGATATTACACAATCCGGAACCGCAACGGGTGTGACCTGGAACCTGACGACTTCTGACAATATCACCTGGTCTTTAAAAGCCACGGCCATCACAGGAGCCGGCACTCTCATTCCATCTATTGGCGCTAACAAAGTTACCGATGTGGCCGGCAATAACAATACGGCAAGTTCAAGCACTGATAACTCCATTACCTACGAAACGACGAAACCTTCTTTAACTATTAATCAGAAGGCGGGACAGACAGATCCAACCAACACGCTTCCAATTGAATTTACGATCATTTTTACGGAAGCCATCAATCCAAGCACATTCACGACAGCGGATATCTCTCAGGGAGGAACCGCATCAGGAATTACTTGGGCACTTGGCACTTCAGATAACATCACTTGGACATTGACGGCCTCTGCCGTTACGACAGCGGGAACTTTAATTCCTTCTATCACAGCTGGCAAAGTGAGTGATCCAGCCGGAAATACTAACAATGCTTCCACAACAACGGATAACACCGTCACTTATGATATTACAGCACCGCTCAGTGCCACCTCGCTTGTATGGCAGCAGACTTCACCAACAAATACGACGGCCTTAGTTGCGCAATGGAGCAAGTCAACAAGTACGGACCTGGCTTCTCAAGCTGTGCGTTTCTATACAGGAGCTACTTGCAATACGTACACTGGAACTGAAAACTCTGTTTCAAGTTCAACAACGTCTTCCAACTTTACCGGCACAAATGGAAATACATATTCCTATCAGATTATTTCCACGGACACTGCGGGAAATACAAATACGTCAGCGTGTTCGTCAGCCGTCGTCGTTGATACAACAGTTCCCACTATCACCAATGTCACTTCGAATAAGGCCAATGGCTCTTATACAGTGGGCGAAGTCATTGATGTCAGAGTGACCTTCTCTGAAAACGTGGTTGTCATAGGAACGCCGCTTATTGCCTTAAATACGACTCCCGCTAGATCCGCGTCTTATGCTTCTGGAAGTGGAGCGAATACCTTAATATTCAACTACACAGTTCAAGCGACAGATACGGTGGCTGATCTGAATTATGTCGCGACAAACTCGTTAACAATTGCTTCGGCTTCAATTAAAGACACCGCAACCAACAATGCAACACTCACACTGCCGGGAATAGCGGCCGCGGGCTCGCTCGGTACAAATAAAAATATTGTGATTGATACCACGGCACCAAGTATTACGACCTTCACTGTTACCAATAGCTCTCCAACCAACAGCACGACATTTAATATCACTTCTGCGGTTAGCGGAAGTCCGTCGCACTACTGTATTATGGAGAACAACACAACCGTGTCTGCATGTACTTGGGTGAGTGGTGCAAGCTTACCTGCAACGTTCACAGTCACAACCGTAAACCAAGCGAAAACACTTTATGCCTGGGTGAAGGATCTTGCAGGCAATGTCAGTGCTATGGCGAGTTCTGCTTCGATTACCTATGATGATACTCCTCCGGCGGCGACTTTATCGGGACAGCCCACAGGTTCGAGTGCGAAATACGCTTTGAATATTGATGTCGGCGGCAGCGGTGTCGTTGGATACAAATATAAAATCGGTCCTACAGCTTCAACAGATTGCACTGTGGCGACAGGATATTCCGCATCAGAAATCGCAGAAGCAACAAACATCACAGATAACATTTCAGCTTACGCCAATGGCAGCATTAAAGTTTGCGTCGTCGGAAAAGATTTGGCAGGAAACTGGCAAACTTATGCGGCAGCCACTTCGACAACCTGGACGAAGAACTCACCAAATATTCAATTCACGGTGACGACATCAACAGTTTCTGAATACAACGATCCTACTCACACAGTGGCTGTTAGTATTCCTGCTGCAGCCGATATTGCCGTTTCCGTTAGTTACACCTTCTCGAATGGATCCGCACCGTCAGCGACGATGGGAAGCGACTATACGGCTGTAAACGGCACTGCAACAATCGCCGCTGGCAGCACTTCGGTGAACATTGCCATTCCAATTTTGGATAACAGTACAGAAGAGTATGACGAAACATTCAAGCTCACTTTAAGCTCTCCTGTGGGAGCTTATCTTGGAACAAACACCGTGCATACTGTGACGATCACAGACGACGAAGCTCCTCCCCTTGTCACTATTCAAGACGTTTATGTAGTGGAGGGAGCTTCAACAAGTTTGATTGCGACACTGTCGCATCCGACCGACAAAGGATCCGTGTCAATCAACTGGACAAGAGACGTTTGTACCGGGGTCGACTGTGCCGCTGCGGGAACAGATTATACAATGACTGCGACATCAGGAACAGCTTCAGTTCCTTCGGGAAGCACGTCCATCACATTTGGAAATTTAACAAGTGTGGATAATGCGGTTGATGAACTTTATAAACGCGTTCCTATTAAAATCACCGGCATCACCGGCGGTACATCGTACATCTCAAACGCGGATATCATCATTAACGACAATGATTACTCCGCAGGAAAAGATGCGATTGGCATTGAAACAGGTGATAATCACAGTTGCTCTTTAACGAGTGCCGGAAAAGTTTACTGTTGGGGTTACAACGGTTCCGGACAGTTGGGTCAAGGAAACTATTACTCTAGCACTTATCCTAAAGAGGTTTCTCTTGCTGCTCCTGCAATTAAAATCGCCGTCCACTATGGCGTGAGCTGCGCTATCTTAAATACGGGTGCTATCTACTGCTGGGGCGTCGGTAGCCACGGCTCTTATCCAGGTGCCGGGTTGACGGGAACAGGTACAGTTTCTTCCCGCACAACTCCAGCTCTCGTCACGGGAATGAGTTCAGGTGTCACAGATGCAGGCATAGGTTACCTCAACTCATGTGTTATCAAGAATGGCGGCGTGTATTGTTGGGGAGCAAAAGAGTACAACATTCTTGGCGACCCTTCTATCGTATCTTCGACCACCTCTCCTGTTGCAATCAGCACGCTCTCTTCGGGCGTGAGTAAGATCGCGGTGGGATGGGTTCACGTCTGCGCTATCAAGGCCGGAGAACTCTATTGTTGGGGCGCTAATACCAATGGTGAAGTCGGAGTCGGAAACTTCAATCCTGTAAACACACCAACTCTGATCACTGGTATCGGAACTGTAGTCGATGCTTGGGCCGGTCTTTATGGAACTTGCGCAAAGAATAATGCGAATCAAGTTTACTGCTGGGGCAACAATGGTGATTACCAAATCACGTGGGGCACGAGTGCCGATTCCAACTCTCCGACGCTTATGACAGAGCTTGCTGGAGCGACGGACGTGTATTTCGGTTATCAGTTCTGCGCAGTGATCAGTGGTGAGCTGAAGTGTCGAGGTCGCAATTATTATGGTGAAATGGGTATCAATCGACCTTCAGGAAGTACTATTGAGCCACTCACAACGGTGGTCGGTGCAAGCTCGGGTGTTACTGCGGTTGCCGGAGCCCATCAAGCGCACACTTGCTTCATTAAGTCAGGTCAAGTTTACTGCACAGGAAATTCCGGTTTTGGACAACTTGGAGATCAGCAAGTTTTGCAAAGCAACGCTCACGTGCTAAGTCCTGACTATGTCGGCGCTTCTTCAATTGCCATGAATGACGAGCACGGTTGCGGAATCTTTAATGGCGCGGTCAAGTGCGTTGGCGACAACTATTTCAATAAGGTCGGAAATCTTTTGGTGGATAGAATTTATTTAGCTCCGACAAGTGTTAAGAATATGGATTCCGGCGTTACGAAAATAGTTGCGACTCCGAGTGGTACGTGTGCTCTGAAGTCAGGCGCCGTGAATTGCTGGGGACGCTCGTGGCTTCGTGGTTCCACAGCCACCTCAGGAAATCCAAATGTGCCTGCAGGGCTTGGCTCAGGCATGGTGGATCTGGCCGCAAGTTCCTCTTATGACTTTGCTTGCGCTATTAATACAGCCGGAAAACTTTATTGCTGGGGTTACCTTGATATGTACAGCATGTTTGATCTTGCTTCATATACGAGCTACGCAACTCCCGTGGAGATCACTTCCGCCGGAACTGATAACGCCAAGGTTCTTATCGGTCGTTATCATGGTTGCGTCTTAAAAACAGATAAAACGGTTTGGTGCACGGGTCTTAATTCCAATGGACAACTTGGACAAGGTGACGCCGTTTCACGAGCGGGATTTGTTCAAGTTCCTGGATTGACTAATATCGACGAAATATCTCTTTCTAGTTATGGAGGCTGCGCACGTATTGGCACATCCACATTGAAATGTTGGGGTCAATACCCTGGACACGGTACAAGCACCAATGCTCTCTCACCGATTGACGTTACGGGCAGTCTTACCAATATCACGTCTCTTCACAGTGGATATATCAATCATTGTGTGATCGCCAATGGCGCCGGCTATTGCTGGGGCTTCAATCGCCAAGATCAGCACGGAAATAATGATTATATCACTGCGGAATATCACTTCTCGCCTACGGCCTTAAGCACTCTAAATGCCTTCGGAACTGTGACTGATATCAAAGCTCAAGGAGCCTTCGGCCTTTGCGGTAAAGTCGGAACAAACTGGTACTGCTCAGGAATGGATTCTTCAGGCCAACTCGGAACGGATAAAAAACCATTCCGCCTGGCCCCTGTTTCCGTAGGACCTTTCCCGAATTAATTTAAATGCGTGCTGCAGAACCGTTGGCGCGCGCCGAAGAATTTCTTTTTCTTTCGATTTCCTCTTTGGGCACTCGCACCGTCATGCCCGACATTCCTCTGCAAGACTCTGCACAGCTACGGCAAATATCCGCACATTGCTGAAAGACTTCGTCATATTCATACCGCTCGCATTCAATGGCGCAAGCACGGCAGAGCTCAAAAGTCAGTTCACAAGATTGATTGTAGAATTCAGACTCCGCGATCAAAAGTCGCGCCGTCATCTGGCACGCATCAACACAGAACTGAAGCAGTGAAAGATGTTTTCCCGAGAAGGCCGTTCCCTTTTCCTCCATACAATAGTGTAAGGTTTCAAGGCAACTGCGAGAACAACTGAAACAAAGGTTAATACATTTCGTAATGTCGCTGTCTTGTAGTGGATGAGTAGGCATAACTTCCTCCCTGAAATTAGCTTCTCTTTAAATATATGACGAAAAAATAGAATCACGAAAAAGATGTTCGAGTTCATCGGGAAAGATTGTTAAAGAACATTTAAGATCGCTCCGACACCGTGTCAGTTGTGAAATTACAAAACTTTAATACCCAGCCGCTTTTGTAATTTTATTAAAATTAAATAATCTGAAAGACTTGTTGTATGACTGAGTCGGTTTACGAAGCACTGTTAAACTCCAACGCCGTGATCGAGTTCGATATTCACGGCAAAATTCTGTGGGCTAATCAGAATTTTTTAAATCTATTGGGGTATCAGCTTCATGAACTTGTCGGACAACATCATTCGATCTTCTTGCCGGAATTCTATCAGCACGAATTTGAATATCTGGAAATGTGGAATCAATTGATTGCAGGTCATACACAAACCGGCGAGTTTAAAAGACTTTCAAAAGAAAAATCTATCGTGTGGATTCAAGGTTCTTACACTCCCGTGCGCAATCTTCAGGGAGAGATCGTAAAGATCGTGAAGATGGCCATGGATGTGACAGAGAAAAAAAGTCTTTCTGAAAACCTTGAGAAGAAAAACAAAGAGCTCCTTTCAGCGGCTGCTAAAGCCAAAGCCGCGACTTACGCCAAATCTGTATTTTTGGCAAATATGAGCCACGAAATCCGCACACCGTTAAATTCTATTATCGGCATCACGGACACATTGGCGGAAACTCCTCTTGACGATCAACAAGCCTCTTTCGTTGAAATTCTTCAAAGAGCCAACAATCAGCTGATGACCATCATCAACGACATATTGGATCTTTCAAAAGTTGAGGCCGGAGAAATTGAATTAAAACTTCTGCCTTTTGAATTACAGAAACTTTTAGATGAACTGGTTGCTGTGCTTGGATTTCGAGCAAAAGAAAAAGGTTTGCAGCTTAACATACACGTTGAAGAAGATGTTGACGCCTTCCATGTCGGTGATCAGGACCGATTGCGCCAAGTTTTGATGAACTTACTTAATAACGCCATTAAGTTCACTCACAGAGGAGAAGTTTCTTTAAGAGTCGCCAAAAACCGCACCTCCCGCCCCGGAAATATTCTTTTCTGTGTTGCCGACACAGGGATTGGAATTCCCCGCTCGAAGTTTAAAGATATTTTTCAACCTTTCACCCAAGCGGACTCCGCGACCACTCGCCGTTACGGCGGCACGGGGTTAGGACTTTCCATCACCAAGAACATTGTTCAATTGATGAATGGCCAAATCTGGCTTGAAAGCGACGAGGGCATTGGCAGCGTTTTCTATTTTACGGCTACTATGGCATCCACCACAGAACGCAAAACAACTATGCACAACCCCTTGCAAGGACGATATCAATTGAGCGACATCAAACACAACATTGCTAATAGCCGCCTGCGCATCCTGATCGTTGATGACGTTGACGACAATCGCAATCTTTTTGGAATTTATCTGCAAAACACAATTCATCATATAAGCTACGCCCAAAGTGGAATCGAGGCTGTTGAATTAGTAGAACGCCAACACTTCGATATTATTTTTATGGATGTGCAAATGCCGGGAATGGATGGCTATGAAGCCACAGGTCTTATTCGCGCTATTGAACAAAAGGCCGAAAGAACGCCGGCACGCATTTTTGCCTGCACAGCCAACGCATTTTCTGAAGACGTCGAAAAGAGTTTGCAAGCAGGATGTGATATGCATCTGTCGAAACCCATCCGCAAAGACACTCTCATTAAAGCCATCAATTCATTTTTTAGTTCGACGGAAGCTGTTTATTAATCTGATGGCGATCCAAAATCGTTTGCCGCGAAAGCCCTCCGGCTTCCTCGATAGCGTAATAGACCTTTAATGATTCCGGATGAGCGCTCCAGTGATAAATCATTCCTGCGCACATCTTACAGGGTTTGTGGGTGGAGTATAAAGTTGCTCCCTCGGGGATTTTCTCTTGGGACTCTTTAAAAAGTCTCTGTAGCAGATTCACTTCGGCATGCAGAGTCTTATTCTTGGAGTTAGAGTTCACTCCATAACTTAAAACAGAGCCGTTAGGGTCCACTAAAAAAGCGGCGATATCCCGATCATAATCATGCAATACTTCGCCACGGGGAATCTTCTGTGCAAGTTTTTTTGCAAGCTGTAAATACTCTGGAGGGCTCGTCGCAGAACCTTGAGAAATCCACTGACGTACTTCCTGCAGCGGGACTTGGTTTTCGACATTCAAGTGGCGCACCGTAATCAGGGCCGCTTCTTCTTCCCCTACATTTTGAAAGCGCAAATTTAAACTCAAGCCGTGATCAAGAGGAAGAATATTTTCCGAAACACGTTTGGCGACAACTTTCACCATGCCCCGACACATTTCCGTCAACGGGCTGGTCGTGAAAATTCTTTGGCGCAAAATAAAAAAACTATGATCGACAAACTCGTCAAACAATCCTTGTAAAAGTTTAACCGTCGCCGACGACGGAGCACTGAGCGCTTTAGAAAAATGCGCATAGTAGAAAACACCTTCGTGCTCGACAAACGCCACGTCTTTTCCCGGTTTATTTAATATAAAAGCTATATGCTCCGCTCTTTTTTCCGCCAACATGAAGGAATAAGTACCATAACCCCCATTTTTTGTCTAAATATCAACCATGGACATGATCAAGAATCGCCTGGAAAAGAATTTTAAAAAACTCAAGAGCTGGTCTGAGCGTCATCAGATTGAGGCCTTCCGTCTTTATGACCGTGACATTCCCGAATATCCGTTCATCGTCGATGTTTATAAAGATCACTACGTCGTTTACGACAAAAGTGACTTCATAAAAGATAAAGATAAAAATCACCTTCCTCATGTTATTGAAGCCCTCAAAGCTCTTTTCAAAACTTCGGAAGATTGTATTGTGATTAAAAAGCGTGAGCGCCAAGAAGGACTTAAACAGTACGAAAAGTTGGATTCCAAGGAGCAAACTTTTTCCGTGCAGGAATCGCAAGCTCTTCTAAAAGTAAATCTTTATGATTATCTTGATACCGGATTGTTCCTAGATCACCGTCCGATGCGCCAAAAGGTTTTCAAAACAGCGAAAGACAAAAAGTTCTTAAATCTTTTTTGCTACACAGGGTCTGTCAGTGTATTTGCGGCCTTGGCGGGGGCTCGCACGACAAGTGTCGACATGTCTCAAACCTATTTGCGTTGGGCCCAAGACAACTTCGAACTGAATCAGATTGATTTGGGTAATCACAGCTTTATCAATGCCGACGTTCTGGAGTGGTTGCGCGCCAATCGCGATCACGCTGCTTTTGACATGATCTTTTTAGATCCTCCCACTTTTTCTAATTCCAAAAAAATGGAAGACAGTTTTGAGGTCGAGCGTGATCAGGATTTTCTCGTCGATTCCTGCATGAGTATGCTGAAGCCCAACGGAGTTTTGTATTTCTCGAATAACAAACGAAAATTCAAATTGTCTGAGAACATTCTTGCCAAATACACCGTCAAAGATCTGACGGAGGAAAGCATTCCACAAGATTTTCACGACAAAAAAATACACTGTTGTTTTGAAATTAAAAATAAATAAGAGACTTATCTATACGGTAAGGTGAACTCACCTTCATCCTGCGCTTAGAATTGTTCCAAACATTCAAAGTGAGGTGAAACGTGATTTCAAGATTGGAAAAGCTCTCTTTGGGAGCTCTAATGTCTTTTTCTCTCTTAGCGTCTACAGTTTGGGCTGAAAATCAAAGCGTTCCGACTCCTGAAAAAGTGGCGCGACCACCGCAATATATTATGATCGGCTTCGATGGCGGTTTGGATTTAAGGCAGTGGCAAGCCACACGCGATTTTGCGGCGGACATGACCAAAAACAACAAGCCTGTGAAATTCACATATTTCATTAGCGGCGTTTATTTTCTTCGTCAGGCGAACCGTCACTTCTATGCTCCACCAAAACACGATGTGGGATATTCCAATATCGGCTTTGGTGAAAGTGCCATGGGAATTGCCTCCCGCCTTAACATGATGAACGATGCTTATGCTGAAGGACACGAAATCGCTTCTCGGGGCAACGGTCAGTTTGATGGGGCTCGTGAAAATTGGGATACAAATGACTGGGATTCTGAATTTAAGCAATTCAACGACTTGGTTTTCGGCGCTTATTTCAACAATGGTCTGACTCCGAGTTCAAAATATCCACAAGGTTATGCTTTGGGAGAAAAAGATGTCGTTGGCTTCCGTGCTCCCCGCTTGGGCGTGAATGAAGCTCTTTGGCAAACAATGAAGGCCATGAACTTCCGCTATGACGTCTCTGTTCCCGGCGCTTCAACTTTGTGGCCGACGAAAAACAAATACGGATTCTGGAATATCACTCTTCCTATGATTGAGATGGCTGGAAGCGGAAAGCTGATCATCGGCATGGATTATAACTTTTACTATGTTCATTCCAAAGCCAAAGAGGATCTCGCAAACCGCGAACACTATCGTAAGGAAATGCTCGACTCTTACATGAACTACTTCAATATGAACTACTACGGTCGCCGTGCGCCTGTGAGCTTGGGTCACAACTTTGAGAAGTACAATGGTGGCGCTTACTGGGACGCTCTTCAGGATTTTGTTAAGAATGTCTGCGGAATGCCAGAGGTAAAATGCGTGAGCTACAAACAATACGCTGATTGGCTCGACACTTTAACTCCTGAAATTCTCACATCTTACAAGCTAGGGCAATTTGACCTGCTTCCACGCCCACGTCGCCCTAATATTCAATAGGGTTTCGCAAGTTTGGTAACTCTTTGAAAGGACGATTTTTTTCTTGTCAGGGGGGTGAAAAGATCCTAGAACCCCCCTTTCATAAAAAACACATCCATTTCTGGGAGGACAGTGAATTGAAAGCTCTAGGTCGCCATATTTTAGTTGAGTTCAGTGGTTGCAACGCTGAGGTTTTGAACGACGTTTCGATCATCGAAAGAAGTATGATTGAAGCCGCGCAAATCGCAGGAGCTACTGTTATTAATTCGACTTTCCATCACTTTTCTCCGTGGGGTGTAAGTGGTGTTGTGGTGATTCAAGAAAGCCATTTAGCAATTCACACTTGGCCTGAATACCGTTACGCCGCTGTCGATCTTTTCACTTGCGGCGACTCGGTTGATCCCTGGGTTTCTTTCGAACACCTGAAAAAAGCTTTCCAAGCAAATTACTCTGCACTTGAAATGAACCGTGGATCTCTTCACGTTATTC
>NZ_CAMLDV010000100.1 GCF_946478835.1 uncultured Bdellovibrio sp.
TGTGCACGTCGATGTTTGAGAAGTATTCTTTGTCCAAACCGAACAAAGGACCTCTTGAACGAACGTAGCTCATCGCTGCTGCACAAGATTCTTTCATCACATCACCAAGTTGGCCCGTGACTGTGAACTTACCTTTACCAGGCACCACACTCACTTCGACAGCAAGAAGGTCACCACCCACTTCCGTCCAAGCCATACCGTTCGTAAGACCGATTTCGTTTTCTGTCTCGATCACACCGAACTTGAATTTGTGAGGACCCAACAACTCAACAAGTTTTTGCGGAGTCACCACATAGCCTGCTGGTTTTGCCGTTGTCTTCGCGGCTGTTTTTGCACCTTTTTTAGAAGCAGACTTTTTATCGCCCTTCGCTTCTGCTTTAAAGTTCTCAACAGCTTCGCCCATCACGATCTCTTTAGCGACCTTACGGCACACATTGGCCATTTGTCTTTCCAAGTTACGAACGCCGGCTTCTTTCGTGTAGTAACGAATGATGTCGCGGATCGTTTCGTCTTTGATCGTGACTTTATAATCTTTCAATCCATGGTTTTCCAATTGCTTCGGAACCAAGTAGTTCTTCGCAATGTGGAATTTCTCCTGCTCAATGTAACCTTCAAGATTGATGATCTCCATACGATCCAACAATGGACGTGGAATCGTATGCAATGAGTTCGCAGTCGCGATAAACATCACTTTTGAAAGGTCGTATTCCAACTCCAAGTAGTGATCTTGGAAGTTGTTGTTTTGTTCAGGATCAAGCACCTCAAGCATCGCTGCTGCTGGGTCACCACGGAAATCGTTGGCCATCTTGTCGATCTCATCAAGAAGAACAAGTGGATTTCCTTTATCAACTTTACGAAGAGCTTGCAGGATTTTACCTGGCATCGCACCGACGTATGTTTTTCTGTGACCGCGGATCTCTGCTTCATCACGCACGCCACCCAAAGAGATACGTGCAAAAGGACGATTCAAAGATTCAGCAATTGATCTTGCAAGAGATGTCTTACCAACCCCTGGAGGACCTGCCAAACAAAGGATAGGACCCTTCATGTCTTTCGAAATCGAAAGAACGGCAAGGTATTCAAGGATACGGTCTTTGACTTTCTCAAGACCCCAGTGATCATCATCAAGGATGCGCTGAGCGTTCTTAAGATCATGTTTCTCTTCATTGTAATCGTACCAAGGAAGTGAAAGAACCCAGTCGATGTAGTTACGAACCACAGTCGCTTCCGCCGACATTGGTGACATCATTTTGAGTTTTTTAATCTCTTTCATCACCTTGTCTTTAGCTTCTTGGGACATTTTCTTAGCTTTACACTTCACCTCAAGATCCTGAAGTTCTGCTTGGTAATCGTCTTTCTCACCAAGTTCTTTCTGGATCGCCTGCATTTGTTCGTTGAGGTAGTACTCTTTTTGAGAGCGTTCCATTTGCTTCTTCACGCGAGTACGAATCTTCTTTTCCACTTCAAGAATTTCGATCTCACCTGTCATCAAGTTGAGCAAATGTTCCAAACGTTTTGAAGGATCCACGATCTCCAAAACCGCTTGTTTGTCTTCAAGTTTCAAATTGAGTTGCGCAACAATAATATCCGCAAGTTCACCAGGATTTTCGATAGTCGATACACGCATCAAAATTTCTGGTGGAATTCGCTTATTAAGTTTTACGTAAGTCTCAAAAGTCGACTTGACGGAGCGAACCAAAGCTTGGGCCTCAACGATGTTCGTTGGGTCTTCATCCAAGGCTTCGCAAGAAACCATAAAGAAGTTGTCGTTGTTTAAGAAATTCTTAATCTTTACACGACGTTTGCCTTCTACTAAAACTTTCACAGTTCCATCAGGCAGGCGTAAGAGCTGAATGATGGTGCCCACGGTTCCGATAGCAAAGATGTCTTTAGGTTCGGGATTGTTTGTCTTAGCGTCTTTTTGAGCCGCCAAAACGATATCTGTCTGCTTGCTCATCGCTTCTTCAAGAGCGTTGATACTCTTTTCGCGACCTACAAACAATGGCATCATCATATGTGGAAAAATGATGAGGTCTCTTAGGGGCAAAAGTGGTAGTTGTTGTACTTTTCCCTCGCTCATATCCTCTCCCTCCCTGTGGGTTAACGAGCTTACTTGTGCATAGGACACAAGCTGGATCTGCGTCGGTTAAATATCCTTATCCAACCTTCGCTGTTCCTACTAATAAGCTTAACTATGTGTTCGATTACTGGGAAGTAAATATATTTGGAAAAAAAAGAGTTCTGGTCCTTGCCACGAGTCCAAAATGCTCACATTTTGGGCATCATTAAAAGACCTAATGCTACTCGAAAATTATTCTTATTTGCGTCGGATTTTGAGAATCTTTCCTAATTGTAATTTCCGAGAGTCAGATTTTCGTGCCCTTTTTGTCCAAATTGTTCGATAAGTGCACTGTGACACCTAGAGATCCCAGACGCTGGTTCCGCAGAAATTCTCTCTCTCTAAAGCTTCTCATTGCGACATGGGCCGTGAGTTCTTTTGCCACGCTTATTTTAACGGCGTTTCAGCTTCTCATGGATTATCAACGCGACTTTGACAAACTACAAAATAACTTCGCCATAATTAAAAATTCCTATCTCGACTCCATGGCGGAACACTTGTGGTCTTATGACACTAGACTACTAGAAATTCAGCTCGATGGTCTTAGTCGTCTGCAGGGTGTTAGCTACCTTCGTCTTGTGGCAGATAACAAAACTATCTACGAATCCGGTAAGTCTGATCCCACAGAGGAAAGTCACAAACGCTTTGATATTTACCACAAAAATACGAACGAAATTCTGGGCACTCTGGATGTGGAGCTGGATGTTCGTTCTTTACGCCAAAAATATTTCCAGGAAGCGATTTGGATTTTCATCCGTCAAGCGGCCAAAACCATGGTCGTCGTGTTCTTCTTGTACTTCATTTTCAATCAGATTTTGGTTATTCACATCCAGCACATTGCTCAGTACTTAAAAAGCAATCGTGGAAGGGCCAATGAAGACCTGCAACTGCATCGGCCACACCATCGCGGAGAAGATGAGCTGGATGTTCTCGTTGCTTCCATCAACACCTTCCGTTCAGAGCTTTTAGAAGCCAATCAAAAATTGGAATCTTTGAATCAAGCTCTTGAGCAAAAAGTGACGGACCGTACACGTCAATTGACGACGAAAAATGAGAGCCTTGAAAAAGCCATGTTGCAGATCAAACGCATGCAAGCGACTTTGGTGGCCCAGGAGCGTCTGGCCTCTTTGGGAAGCCTTACTGCCAGTGTGGCGCACGAGATCCGCAATCCGTTGAACTTTGTATTAAATTTCAGTGAGCTTTTAACGGATTCCGAAAATCTGGAAGAAGTAAAAGAAATCAGTCGCGTTGTCTTAAAGCACAGCCAACGCATTGATCAGATTGTGCGCTCGATGCAGATCTTGTCCGGCTATGACAGTGATGTTTTAGAAAACACAGACATCAATGAAATCTTAAAACGCGCTTATCAAGAGACCATCTCCACACGAGCGTTAGGATCAAGTTATGTTCCTCCGAAAGTCACGTACCGCTTAGGTGATAATGTCGTCGCTCCCGTCTATGCGACGTCACTGCTGCGTGCGCTTTCGAACATCGTCGACAATGCCATTCACGCATTAGAGAAAAAAGTTATCACCAACAAAAATTTCGAGCCGGAGCTCACACTTTCAACAGCCGTACGCGGAGACATGGTAGAAATTTGCATCCGCGACAACGGCGTCGGAATTCCGGCTATTCTTGGTGAAAAAATCTTCGATCCGTTTTTAACAACAAAGGCCGCAGGAGAAGGGGCTGGTTTAGGACTCACTGTCGCTTTTAATATTGCCCAAAAACACGGAGGCACCTTAAAGTATACAAGTGAGTTTGGCCAATGGACTGAGTTTGTCATGGCTTTACCCCTTGTACATGAGAGACCAAATCCATGATTCATATAGTAATCGTTGATGATGAGGCAGACACTCATCTTCTATACAAACTGAAGTTCAAAAAGCTTTTTGCCAACGCCGGTAATTTGAATCTGGTTTCTTTTCTAAATGCGCCTGATTGCTTGCGCTATCTAGAGCGTCAAGACATACCGCCAGTGGATTTAATTCTTTCAGATATCAATATGCCCGATATGGACGGATTTGAACTTCTTCAAAAAGTTCATGAGATGAATGCAAAAATTCCGTTTTACATGGTCAGCGCTTATGAGTCGCCAGAGTTCCGTTTAAAAGCCGACAGCCTGGGAGCTACACGCTTTCTCAGCAAGCCCGTCGACTTTCATTTACTAGGTGATATGCTTCGCAAAGATCTCTCTTTGCCTCCAGCCAGCCCTTAGGTTTCCGCTAAGTTTTTAAGAGCCCAAACCGTGATTTCAACGGACGTTGAGCAATTCAATTTTTCCATGATATTTGTTTTGTGAGTTTTCACAGTGTGGTCTGTGCAACCCAAAACGTTGGCGACTTCTTTATTTGTTTTTCCAGTAGCAATGAGCTTGACGACCTCAAGCTCTCTTCGAGTTAATACTTCCGCAGGATTGGGTGCGTTCATAATTTCTTGCAACGACGGGCAAATATAACTTGTGCCTCTTTGGAAATGCTCCATGGCCGCTTTCATTTCATCTTTGGTATTCAGTTTTGAAATAAATATTCTTACGCCCAAATTTCTATAACGCTGCAAAGTTGTTCGATCTTGCGTCTGTGTGACAAGAATATAGCGAAGACCTAAGGCTGACTCGCGCACTTTCTCAATAACGTCAATGCCGGTGCCGCCTTTTAAAGTGTGATCCAGAAAGACGACTTGCGGAGACAAGGACAGAATTCTTTCGACCGCTGCAGATACATCGGAAGCTTCACCAATAATTTCACATTGCGGAATAACTTCCTGAAAGGCCATTCGCATGCCATCGCGTGTGAGCGGATGGTCTTCAACAATAAAACATCTCATGAAACTAGATTCCAGGTTGTTAGAAAAAGAGTCAAACACTCTATACAAGAACTTCCGCGGGTAAACGCAAGTGAACACGAGTTCCTTTTGAAATTTCGGATTCGATATGCAAATGCCCTTTGATCTCTTTAATAAAATTCACGGTAAAGTGCATACCAACACCATAGCCTTCATGCACTTCGCGCTCTTGGTTTGTGCCGGAAATAAGACGTTCCACCGCTTCCGGAGTCATTCCTACTCCCCAATCTTGCACGAGAATCTCAACCCAGTGATCACGGTTATGGCAAGTGACCTGGACTTTTCCTTCGGCGTGGCTGAACTTAATAGCGTTCGATAAAACATTTCTAAAAATCGCCTCTAAAATGCTTTTTGATCCCGAGACGTAGACGTCACCTTCTGGGAACGAAGATTCAATCTGTATATTCTTACTGATGACTTGAGCCGAAAGTTGACGGATTGAGGACTCCACGACAGGTTTTAAACTGATCCGTTTCGTTTCTTTGTCCTCTTTGTTCCATGCCAAAACATTTTGCAATAACGCCAACGAAGCCGAACTCGCATCAACGAGACGATCCACATACGTTTTGTACTCTGCCGAATCTACTTTCATTTGGTGCATGCCTGTAAGAAGTGTGTGCACACTGCCTAGAGAGCCCGACATGTCGTGCGAAAGAACAGAGTGAATTCTTTTGTTGAAGTCCGTGAGGTGCTTCAAAACAAGATTGCTTTCTTCCAGGTCCTTATTCAACTGCACGATGTCGCTGATGTTATTAAGGACGTACACCGAGGCATGAGATTCTCCCCCCTGAATGGCGAGTTCATAGTGAAAAACCTGATGAACTTTATTTTGTACTGTCAAATTTCCAGGATCTCGCGAAAGCTTGCAAAGTTCAGGAATATTTTTGAGCGGTCGTCCTTGATCAGAAGGTTTAAGAAAGAATAGTTCTCTTGCTGCTCTATTGGCGTCCCAGAGTTCTCCGTGCGGAGAAAGAGTCACAACAGGATTAGGCAAATTTTCAAACACCCTTTCCTGCGCTAAAGACTTAATATCAAGAAATTCCAAACGAGTGACGGCAAAATAGATAATCAAACAAAAGACCCAGAAACCCCCAACGGAAACCTGCTTGGCGACAGGATTTGGCGAAAGATACATACCCCAGAGATCCAGTGTCGTTGAAAACATGCTACCCATTAGGAAATAGATCGCATATTTGCGGCGCAAACCTTTGGCGCAAAAGACATTATGAATGTAAATGATATTGAGAAGAAGAATACCTAAGGAGCCGTGAATAAAATTGATCGAAATCAAAGGACCTAAGCTGTAGCTCAAAAGACCTTTGCAGCCGGGAAACTCCTGAAAATTATAGAAAACCAGGTGCTCTGCAAAAGAAAATCCCAGAATACTTGCCATATTTCCGAGGATCGTGATTGCCGGAATGATAAAGAGAAGAACAAAATATCTTTTATATCTTTCCCAGAAAGACCGGTAAAACACCATCACGATGGTCACAATGCCCATCGACACGACCGTTGGCAAAATCAACTGTCGCATCCGTGTCAGCAGCACACGCGTTTCAAAATCATCTGTGACAAAAATACTTAAAACCAAAAACGCCCACAAAGCGTGAATGATTTGAGTTACCAATAAAAAGCCGTGCACGGTCGAACGCCTGTAAGGCCACAGCAGCACGGATAAAACCGTGCATAGAACACATGTTATAAGAACACCTAAGATTACCAAAGAAAACATGATGACGTGATTTCACCATGCTAGAGACGCAGATGTCTAGCGATTGCGCACCAAAAGTTTCACATCGTCACGACATTCGCATTCAGTTTTCAATTGAACGCCAGCCTCTGAATTTTGGCAGTACTTCTGCATCTTCTCTTCACAAGAGAGTTTTGCAGTTCGGTTTGATTGCGCTAAAACTTCGATGGAAAAAATAAACCCAAGAGCCAAAGACAGAGTCAGCATGGCAGCAATCACTTGCTCTTTCATACTTCCCCCCGCATGCAAGAGAGTTTATGAAGAGCTTTTTTAAGTATAAATAAGATTTCCAAACCTCTGCGCTTTTACAGATTTTCCGGAGTAAACTGTGTAAGAGTTTCGCTGTTTATTAAACTAATCTCATCATCTTCGCACAGTCGTAACTAAGCCAATGAAATTCTCCTGCAAAGATGACTTAAGGAGGATATGTGTCGGGTTTACGGTGGATCGCCATTGCTGAAGCACTCAAGGGTTTCTTGGTTCTGTTTGGCGGCCTAGGTCTTTTAGAGTACGTGCATCTTCATCTTCAACATATCGGAAATATTTTAACGGCAAACATCGGATTAAATCCGGAGCATCAGTACTCAAAAGCCCTTTTGCGGCTTTTCTGGGGCGTCAACGATAAAACGATTTTCCTTTTGGCTTTGGGTATTGTTGCGTATTCAGCGCTTCGCCTGGTGGAAGCTTATGGCCTCTGGTACCAGCGCACCTGGGCCCGCTGGTTGGGAATTATTTCTGGCGGAGTTTATCTTCCCTACGAGTTTTATGAACTCTTTCATCGCTTCTCATGGATAAAAGTGGGGATAACGATTGTGAATATAGGCGTCGTTATTTATCTCGCAATAAATCGCGATCGCTTTTCTACCAAAGAAGAAAAAAATGCTTATGACCTTCAAAATTAAAAAGAGGACCGGCAAAGCCAGTCCTCTTTTCTTTTGAAGATTTTCTTAAGATCCTACGCAGAAGATTTCTTTTTTGCTTCTTCTTCAGCTTGGATTTCTTCGTCCGTTTTGTAAACCAACATTGGCTGTGCGCCGTCGTTGATCACGTTTTCATCGATTACAACTTCCTTCACGTTTGATTTTGAAGGAATATCGTACATAATATCGAGCATTGCCGTTTCAAGAACGCCGCGAAGACCGCGGGCACCTGTTTTACGTTTCAAAGCCATCTGTGCCACGGCACGAAGAGCTTTGTCAGTAAACTTCAACTCGACACCTTCAAAGCTGAAAAGCTTTTGATATTGTTTTGTGATGGCATTTTTTGGTCTTACCAAGATGTCCATCAACGCTTCTTCATCAAGAGGCGCAAGAACTGCAATCGCCGGCAAACGACCGATAAACTCCGGAATCAAACCGAACTTAGAAAGGTCATCTGGCTCCACTTTCGCAAGAAGGTTGGAGCTCTTCTCCACTTCTTCTGCTGTGCGTATGTCTGCTGCGATACCCATTGTTTTATTTGAAGTTCTGTTTTCGATGATCTTATCAAGACCTACGAAAGCACCACCCACGATGAACAAAATATTTGTCGTATCAACCTGGATGAATTCTTGTTGTGGATGTTTACGACCGCCTTTCGGAGGAAGATTCGCCACTGTCCCTTCAAGAATTTTTAGAAGTGCTTGCTGAACACCCTCACCACTCACGTCACGAGTGATTGATGGATTTTCAGACTTACGAGAAATCTTATCGATCTCATCCACGTAGATCACGCCACGTTGCGCTTTTTCTACGTCGTAGTCTGAAGCTTGCAAAAGATTGAGCACTACATTTTCAACGTCTTCACCGACATAACCGGCTTCCGTTAAAGTCGTCGCGTCCGCCATTGCAAATGGCACGTTCAAAATCTTAGCAATTGTTTGCGCAAGCAATGTCTTACCAGAACCCGTTGGTCCGATAAGCAAGATGTTGGATTTTTGCATCTCAACGTCATTGGCTTTCTTGCCTTGAGAAGCCGCATTCACACGCTTGTAGTGATTGTGAACCGCAACAGCCAAAGTTTTCTTGGCCTGCACTTGACCGATCACGTAATCATCAAGATAAGTTTTGATGTCAGACGGTTTTGGAACTTTGAACGTTCCTTTGACCGCTGTCTCGCGCTCTTTTTCCTCGTCAATGATGTCATTGCAAAGGTCGATACACTCATCACAAATGTAAACGCCGGGACCCGCAATCAGCTTCTTGACTTCTTTTTGGCCTTTGCCGCAGAAGCTGCATCTCAATGCGCCGTTAGTATCTTTAGTCGTCATCGGTTGTTATCCTTTTTTCGCTTTACGAGATTCAACAACGTGATCAAGCAATCCGAATTCTTTAGCTTGGTAAGGGTCCATAAAGTTATCCCTTTCCATCTGATCTCTCAAGAAATCATAAGGTCTGCCTGTGTGCGTTTCATAAATGCGAGTGAGTTTTTCTTTTGTCTTGAGCAACTCTTTCGCATGAATTTCAATATCAGTGACTTGACCTGACAAACCGCCTCCAGAAAGAAGAGGTTGGTGGATCATGATGCGTGTGTTCGGAAGGCTGTAACGCTTTCCTTTTGTTCCCGCTGTGAGCAAAAGTGAACCCATACTTGCCGCCATACCCATGCAGTATGTAGCCACATCGCATTTTACGAATTGCATAATATCGTAGATCGCAAGACCCGCAGAAACACTACCACCTGGAGAGTTGATATAGAGATGGATATCTTTTTCTGGATTATCCACTTCAAGGAAAAGGAACTGCGCGATAATCGCGTTTGCAACCTCGTCCGTCACCGCTGATCCAAGGATCACGATACGGTCTTTTAAAAGGCGGGAGTAGATGTCGTATGATCTTTCACCCTTTGAGGTCTGCTCTATGACGTATGGAATGAGTGCCACTGCTGTCTCCTGTGGTTGTGATTGAGGTGTCATTCTGTGCTACCTATCGGAATACTTAGACAAGACTTTATCAAAAAGCCTTTGACCCGTAAAACTGCTGTGCTACATCTATTAACGTTTCACAAAACCGAATCATATTAAGGGGTTCATATGGCTTTCAACTTGCTCAACAAAGACATCGAAACACTGACTTGCCCGGCTTTGGTCGTGTTTTCTAAGTCATCTTCTCAAAAAGATAAGCTCGCAAAAGTGACTCATTCTGAGCTCAACAAAAAACTAGCTGCTTGTTTGGAAGAAAAATCGATCACTGGAAAACACCAAGAAGCTGTTACTTTCCGTGAAATCAATTACAAAGGCTTCCGTCATGTGATCGTTGTTGGTCTGGGCAAAGAAAATCAGATTGATCATGAAAGCGTTCGTCAATCTGTTGCTACTGCTTTCGAAGCTGTGAAAGCTTTGGGAGTGAAAGAAGCGGCATTGCACTTTGATGGCATCACGTCTTCTAAAAAAGACGCGGCTGATTTCACAAAAGCCACTGTTGAAGGTTTGATCCTGACTTCTTACGTATTCAACGAATTAATGTCTGCTAAAAAAGAAGAAAAAGAAATCGACGTTCACATCGTGACTAAGCTTGCGGCTGACAAAGCTGTTAAAGCGGCTTTCAATGAAGGCGTAATCCTTGCGACTTGCACAAACTTCTCTCGTCGTTTGGGTGATATGCCAGGCAACTTGATGACTCCAACAATTCTTGCAGACTCTGCAGTTGATGCTGCAAAAGGCACAGGCCTTAAAGTGACTGTTTGGGATAAAGCACGCATTAAGAAAGAACGCATGGGCGGTCTTTTGGGCGTATCAAACGGTTCTGCGCAAGAACCACGTTTCATCATCATGGAATACAAAGGAGCTGCGGCTTCTAAAAAGCCGGTGGTGTTCGTAGGTAAAGGTCTGACTTTCGATTGCGGCGGTATTTCTATTAAACCTTCTGCTGGTATGGAAGAAATGAAATTCGACATGTGTGGCGGCGCTAACGTGATCGGCACATTGCTTGCGATCGCAAAATTGAAATTAAAAATCAATGCTGTGGGTCTTGTCGCTTCTACTGAAAATCTTGTAGGTCCTGCAGCGACGAAGCCAGGCGATGTTCACACGGCTCGTAACGGCAAAACGTTCGAAGTGAACAACACAGATGCTGAAGGTCGTTTGATCTTGGCAGATGCACTTTCATACGCAACAGAGCTTGAACCACAAGTGATTGTTGATGCTGCGACTTTGACAGGTGCTATGGTCGTTGCTCTTGGCAACACACACACAGGTTACTTCACTCGCAATTCCACTTTGAAAAACAAAGTTGAAAAAGCAGCTGTTGAATCTGGTGAATGGGTTTGGAACATGCCACTTGTCGACTTCCACGTAAAAGATATGAAAGGCACTTACGCTGATCTTTCGAACATCTCTGCGGGTAAAGGTGCGGGCTCTGCAACAGCAGCAGCATTCCTTGAGCAATTCGTAGGCGAAGGCATTCCTTGGGCACACTTTGATATCGCAGGCACTGGCTGGGCTGTTGGAAATCGCCTTCCATACTGCACGAAAAAAGGCGCTTCTGGTGTGATGGTGCGTACATTCGTGGAAATCGCGAAACAACACGCCTAATCATTTTTTGCAATAATTGATAAACAAAGAAACCCTCTTGAATTATAAAATTCTTGAGGGTTTTTTTATGTCTGATGAAGTTAAAAAGCTAGTCGACGGATTTCATAGTTTCAGAAATAAATATTTTGTAAAAGACACGGATCTTTTCGATCACCTCAGAACCGATGGGCAGGCACCGAAAACGCTGATTATCGGTTGTAGTGACTCTCGTGTTGATCCTGCTCTTTTAACTCAAGCAAATCCTGGTGATATTTTTGTGATCCGCAACGTGGCTAATCTGGTGCCTCCTTACGAAGAGGGCGGTGGATTCCACGGGGTCAGTTCTGCGATTGAATTTGCCGTTAAAAATCTAAAAGTAGAAAACATCATCGTTCTTGGTCACGAACAATGTGGCGGCATCCATGCGCTTCTGACTGGAACACACGACAACAGCTCAAAAAGTTTCATTGGTTCTTGGGTGAAAATTGCGGCGGAAGCTCGTATTGAAGTTTTACGCGAAATCCCAAATGCGCCACTCAAAGAACAACTGAATTCATGTGCTAAAAAAGCCGTTTTGATTTCTATGGAAAATCTTATGAGCTTTCCGTTCATTGAAGAACGAATGAAAGCTCATGAATTGAAAATTTACGGTTGGTTTTTCCAACTCGAAGGAGGAAAACTCCTTGAGTTCAGTTACGAACAAAGAAAGTTCGTTGAGATTTAATTTCTAAAAATTAAGAACCATGGGGTGGCCAAGGTATCTTGCCACTTCATCGCTTTCAATCACCAAAGCTTCGGAATCTTTTTCATTCACAAGCTTCACGGATTTTAGCAACCAGGTGCGCGGCCACTCTTCTGGAAGATTTGTAAAGCGAACTGTGACTGCAGAGCCTTCGTTAAACTGGAACTCACCATCGCCGGGACGTTCGCCCACGATTTTTGCCACCGGCAGAAACAACGGATTGATCTTCGCCATATCAGCAGAAAATTCGCAACGACCTTCGATTTCCATCACAGGTTTATCACCCGCAACAGAAACACCTTCAGCCTCAAAGGACAAAGCGACTTTTCCAAATTCTTGGCAAGCTAATTTCTTTTCGCCGTTTTGATTTACGAAAACAAAGTGACCTAAACCGATTCCGGCACCACCAGAAGTTTTGCGCAGTTCAAGACCTGAAAGCAGGCGTTGTTTCACAGCTTCATGAAGTTTTTCACCACGCAGATGAGAGAAGTCGAAGGTATTTTTAATCGCGGCAGGATCGCGATGCACTTGATATTCATCTGTTGTGTAGTTGATAACGGAATATCCAAAGACAAAACACAAAGCAAAAAGACAAAACACTCCGTAGAATTTTCTCATAAACTGTAGGTCCCTCTTTCATGTAGATTAACATGCGAGCATAGAGGGTCTCGCATTTTCTCGTGAGTCCTAGGCATAAGTCTTATCTAAAATTGGCTTAGGTCGGGTCTTTTACGCCAGA
>NZ_CAMLDV010000101.1 GCF_946478835.1 uncultured Bdellovibrio sp.
CTTACTACAAATTAGCACTTCCTAAACGGACAGTGGTTCGCTAGCTCAGCTGGTAGAGCACTTCACTTTTAATGAAGGGGTCGATGGTTCGAATCCATCGCGAGCCACCATTTTTTAGTTCGTTGTTTTCTCTACACGTTCCCATCGTCTAGGGGCCTAGGACACCTCCCTTTCACGGAGGATACAGGGGTTCAAATCCCCTTGGGAACGCCAATTTCTCGCTTACGCTCGAACAATTTAGGGGATTTCGCTGTTTGATGCGCACCTGCGGTGCGACCCCTTGGGAACGCCAACTTTTCTTTCACTATCTCTGCTTCATTTACGTTTCGTGTTTTTTTGAAAAGTTCTGATTCACTTCGGCTCCGCCGAAGTAGTTATTTTCTTATGGGTTCACGGAAGCGCCAACTTATTTGCACAAATATTTTGATTCGTTATAGTGGACATCATGACGGGTGTTCGAGCTAAGAAAAAATCCAGTGAAAAAGATATTCTTTCTTTTGAGTCGGCAAAGCAGTGGCTGTCGTGGCTGAGGGTGAACCATGCGCGCTCAAGCGGGGTATGGCTTCAGATACAGAAAAAAGGTTCCTCTGAAAAGTCTCCGACTTATGCTGAAGCTCTCGATGCGGCTCTTTGTTATGGATGGATCGATGGGCAGAAAAAGGCTTATGACGAAAATTCTTGGATACAGACGTCCTCGAAGTGTCTGGTCAAAAAAGAACACCGAGCACGCGGAAAGACTCCTGCGAGCTGGCAAAATAAAGAAGGCGGGACTCGCAGAGATCGAAGCAGCTAAAAAAGATGGACGATGGAAAGCGGCTTACGATTCTCCAAGTAAAGCAACCATTCCGGAAGATTTTCTTAAGGCTCTTAAGAAAAACAAAAAAGCGGAAGCATTTTTTAATTCGCTGAATAAAACAAATCTCTATTCGATCGCTTATCGGCTGCAAACTGCCAAAACGCCTGAAACTCGTGAAAAGCGCATGAAGATGATTTTGGAAATGATGGCGAAAGGTGAGAAGTTCCATTAATATCATCAAATGAAATCTAAATTTCACTTTCTAATTTATATATTTGTCCTCATCACAACAAATAGTGCGTGCACGACGACTTATCCTCGTGTTGAGCGGGATTTGAAGGACTACGACTATAATATAGAAAAAATGAACAAGGATTTTTCGGTCACGCCGGAAAACCTAGATAGTATCGAATGGGTTAAATCCAAACTTGATCACATGTTTGAAATTGATCAATACATGAGAAATTACTGGAGCACTCCCATTGAAAAAGACTATTCCGTTGATGAAAGAAATCAGTTCAACCAAGAGTTTTTTAAACGCAATAACAAGTTAGACAGTCAAAACACGGCTGATACTAAAATGCTTTTAAAAAAATATGAATGGTTCAAAATCAGTGTCTTTGGAGAGAAGGCTGATAATCAAGGTTGGCTTCTGGTTCAACACGCTGATCTTGACGTTGAGTTCCAAAAACACGTCCTCACGATTTTAGAGCGGCTTTATCCTCTACAAGAAACAAAGCCCGCAAACTATGCTTACCTTTTTGATCGTGTGGCTATTTCCTCTAATGACCCTAAAAATCGAAAACTTCAGCGCTACGGAACTCAAGGCCAGTGCGTGGGCCCGGGCCAATGGGAGCCTTGGCCTATCGAAGATGAAATGAATGTGGATAAAAGAAGAAAAAGTATGGGGCTTGGTACTATGGCTGAGTATAAAGCCCTTTTCAAAGATATCTGCCACTAAACATTTAGTACTTTCCAAATGACTTGATCAAATCCGCTGCAACTTCTCGAGATAACGTCGATGAGCTGCTATTTACATGCAAGACCGATTCAAAGTCTTCGATGGCGCTAAATCCTTGCTTAGCAGTAAGAACTTTATGCTCTTTCATCACAAGCCTTTTGGGAAGAAGGGTGACACCAAAACCAATGTTCACGGCCGACACCAAACTTGCAAGGCTTGAGCTTTCATAAGAAATCCTCCAGCCTTTTCCTTTTTCGTCGAGATAATTGATCATCTCGTTTCGATAAAGGCCGTTTTCTGAAAATGCGACAAGCGGAATGATGGGTTGAGCGAAGTTATTTGCCTTCGAGTGATCAATCCATCTTAGTGGCTCGCTCCAACTTGCAACTCCGGATGTTTCACCCTTGCGTTGTTTTACTAAAGCGATATCTAGGTCTCCAGCCTGGAATTGACTCCAAAGTTTTTTACTCAATTCGCTCGTCACTGAAAACTGTATTTTCGGATACTTCTTTTTAAACTCAGCAAGAATGGGGGCTATAAATGACGAAGCAATATCCTCAGGGACACCGATTCTGACAAACCCATACTCAAGATCTAACTGAAGGGAATCCTCGGCCTCGTTGATCAGATGAAGAATTTTTTTCGCATAACGAAGAAGCTTTTCGCCCTCAAGTGTTGTCGAAGCCGTTTTGCCTTCGCGGACAAAAAGATCGCACTTCAGAGTTTCTTCCAGTCGTCGGATCTGCTGGCATAGACCACCTATTAATTTTTCCACTTATTATTATGGAATCATTTAATTTTAAAACAATAGGAAAAGGTCCTAAAATAGCCTCACAAGGAGTTTTTATGGATAAACTATCAAATCTGGTTTCTCTTGGGGGAATTTTAATGGCCTCTCTCTCCGGCGCAAGCGACAACTCTTCATGAAGCTATTAAGGAAAACAATATCAAAGAATTTAATGCCATTCTAGCTTCGGATAAAAAGCCATCATTGTTAGAACTGCGCGATGAATTAGGAAGAACGCCCCTTTTGCTTTCCACGCATTTAAATCGTGTTGAAATGGCAAAGATTTTAATTAACAAGGGAGCCGACGTAAACGCGCGAGACGCAAAACAGGATACACCGTATCTTCTTGCCGGAGCGGAAGGCCGAAACGAAATCCTTGTAATGACGTTGGAACATGGAGCGGATCTTAAAAGCACCAACAGATACGGCGGCACAGCTTTGATTCCGGCAGCAGAAAAAGGCCATCTTGAAACGGTCAAGATTCTTCTAAAAACCAAGGTCGATGCGAATCACATCAATAGACTCGGTTGGACAGCTCTGCTTGAAGCGATCATCTTAAGCGACGGTGGCGAAACACACCAAAAAATCATTCAAGAGCTTGTAAAGGCGGGAGTGGATGTCAATATCGCTGATAAAGAAGGTGTAACTCCGCTACAACATGCGCAAAAAAGAAACTACACTAAGATCGTTGAGATCTTAAAAGCCGCCGGAGCAAAGTAGGACAACACATGAACAACCACAAAGCATTTTTAGAACAAGCTATCGAACTCGCTATTGAAAATAGAAAAAAAGGCGGAAGACCTTTTGGTGCCGTTCTTGTAAAGGACAATCAAGTCGTCGCGACTGGTGTGAACAACATGCTTGCGACGTTTGATCCATCTTCTCACGCTGAGATGGAAGCAATCCGAAAAGCAACGACAACCTCTCGCAATCTTGATTTGAAGGAAACCACGATCTACGCCAGCGGCCAGCCGTGCCCTATGTGTCTCGCTGCCATGGCAATGACCAATGTCAGTGAAATTGTCTATGCATTTGATAACGGCGATGCGGCTCCTTTTAATTTTTCAAGCCAAGCTGTTTACGACAAACTTAAGATCAGCGAAATTACTTTCATAAAAATGACGAAAGTAGAAACGAAGTACACAGCAGCTCAGCTGTATAGTAGCTAAAAAACTTAAGAGTGGATAAATAAAAAGCCGAGCATTCCACTCGGCTTTTCTTCTTAGAAAATATTTTCGAAAACCTTAGTTGTTAAACAAAGGCTTCACCCACAAAGTCTGTTCGCGACCAGGGCCTACAGAGATCACATCAATCGGTGTGCCCAACTGAGAACCCAAGTAATCAATGTAGTTCGTCGTCGGTCTTGGCAAATCAGAAAGAGTCTTAACCTTCGTCAAATCTTCTTTCCAACCAGGAATCCATTCAATCACAGGTTCCACTTTTGAAAGTTCATAAGGAGACGTCGGAAGCTCTGTCACAATCTCGCCATTGATTTTGTAAGCGGTGCACACGCCAATGCGATCGTGGCCTGTGAGCACATCCAACTTCATCATCGCAAGATTCGTAATGCCATTCACACGAATCGCATATTTCAATGCAACAAGATCCAACCAACCGCAACGACGAGCGCGTCCCGTTGTAGAACCGAACTCGTGACCATCAGCTTGGATTTTTTGTCCCACTTCATCCGTCAACTCAGTCGGGAATGGGCCGCCACCCACGCGAGTCGCGTAAGCTTTGAAAACGCCAATGACTTTTTGAATGTTCATTGGACCGATACCCGCGCTTGCGCAGGCATTCGCTGACAATGTCGAAGAACTTGTCACAAACGGATAAGTTCCGTGCATGATATCCAACATAGTTCCTTGAGCACCCTCAAAAAGAACTCTCTTACCGGATTTCAAGTTTTTAGAAATAAACAACGACGCATCTTTCGTGCGGTATGGAGCCAATTCCTCCGCCACTTTTTCAAGATCCGCCATGATGTCTTCAAGCTTGAAACCTTTTGTTTTGTAGTAGTTCTCAAGCATGAAGTTTTTCTCGCGAAGGGCGAGTTCAATTTTGGCTTTTAAAGATTCGCGATCAAAGATGTCACCGAACAAAACCGCTCTGCGAGAAGCGCGATCTTCGTAAGCAGGTCCGATACCTTTTCCTGTTGTTCCGATTTTGCTATCGTCCAGAGCTGCTTCACGAGCGGCATCCAAAGCTTTGTGATAGGGAAGAATGATTGTCGCCGTATCGGCGATCATCAATTGTTTTGGATTTTGCAAAAGGCCTGAGTCTTTCAACTTTTTGATTTCATCGCGAATCGCGAAAAGATCAACCACAACTCCCGGAGCAATCACGCATGTTGTTTCAGGTCTCAAGATACCACTTGGAACTAAGTGAAGAATTGTTTTTTGACCGTTCACCACAAGAGTGTGGCCTGCGTTGGCGCCGCCTTGGTAGCGAACAACCATGTCTGCTTTTTCAGCGAAGACGTCAATGAGTTTACCTTTACCTTCATCGCCCCATTGGGCTCCGACAACAACAATACCTGCCATGGAAAAATCCCCTCAAAAAAGACCCTAGAAAATGTCTCTTAAGAGAGGAGCCGAGGCAAGTTTTATTCGCCTTTAAATGGAGCCGCTCCATACCAAGGTGCTCTTGGGGGGAGGGTGTCAGAGGTCGAGCCATCCACAAAGAACGCCATAAGCTTATTAGCTGCAACCTGGGACGCTTTAAAGAAGGCGTCTTCCGTATTTGCTCCAATATGGGGAGTCAAAACAACATTAGGATAAGTCAAAAGTTTGGAGTTTCTTTGCAGAGGTTCTTTTTCAAAGACGTCCAAGCCGACGGACCGCAGCCAGCCGTTTTCGATGGCCTCGCAGAGATCATTTTCATTAATCACTGAACCGCGCGACGTATTGATCAAAATAATACCACGGTGAATATATTCAAATTGGGAGCGATTGAGCATATGCTCTGTTTCCAAAGTCTTGGGAACGTGAAAGCTCACGATGTCCGCCGTTTTCAAAACTTCCTCATAACTTAAACGAGGAATTTTCAGACGCTCAAATACAGAGTCTTCCTGGTAAGGATCATAAGCAACGATATTCATACCGAAGGCTTGCGCGATCTCAGCAACACGAGTTCCGATACGACCTAATCCGATAATTCCGTAATTGCGACCGGCAAGTTCAATTCCCGTAATCAAATCCCGTTTCCACTCACCAGCCTTCACCATTTTGTGAGCCTGTTGAATGTTGTTCACGCAATTTAAAACCAAGCCCCAAGTGAGCTGCGCCGCCGATTCAATGTTCGCCGATGGCGTGTGCATAACAGTGACGCCCCATTTTTGAGTCGCGTGCAAATCAATATGATCAAAACCACTTGTGCACGTGATAATCAATTGCAACTGGCGGGCTTTTTTTAAAAGCTCTTCGTCAATGCGCGTGCGACTGCGAATAATCAAAGCATTGGCGCTGACCAAATGTTCTAAAGGCAGATGGTGAGGATGATCGGCACGCACGACTTCAAAATGACTGTGCTGTTGCAAATACAAGAAACTATCTTGCGCAAAACGATCCGTGATTAAGATTTTCTTTTTCATGGATTTTGCTCCAAATAATTTTTCGCCTCTTGTGCGATATTGGAAACATGTTCCAGCGACATAAAGTCAGGATCAAAATGGCGCAGAGTATGACCCAGGCATTCAATCAAGCGCACTTGTTCGTAATCACGAATGTAACCCATATGGCCGATGCGGATGATTTTTCCCTTCGCCTGATCTTGGCCGCCCATGATCGTGATGTTGTGAACTTGCTCCAAATGCAGACGAATTTTTTGCCCGTCCATTTGCGGAGGAACCACCAGAGCGGTCACCGAATCACTTGGAGATTTTGCGTAAAGAGTGAATCCCAATTTCTGTCCGAACTGACGAGTAAATTCGGCACGGCGATGAATATCATGGAAAAGTTTATCCAAGCCTTGGGCGTTGATCAGATTTAAAACCACATCCAAAGCGCGAATGATCGCGACGTTGGAAGAATAAAAAGTTTCTCCTGCGCCATTGGCTTTTTTCTCTTTACGAAGATCAAAATAAAATCTTGGACACTTCGCTTGATCGACAAACTTCCATGCTTTTTGCGAGTAGGCGACAAAGGCCATTCCTGTCGGAAGCATGAACGCTTTTTGCGAACCCGCGACAATCCCGTCAATACCCCAAGCATCCATCGGGATTTCGTAAGCACCTAAAGCTGTGATGGCATCGACAAGGAATAAAGTCTCAGAGTAATTTTTAACAACAGCCGCAATATCTTTAATTGGATGAGCAACAGCGGTGCTGGTTTCGCAAGCCTGGCAAAGAACGGCGCGAGTGTCGGGATTTTTCTTCAACAATTCTTCAACATCAGAAACTTTGACGGTCTCACCCCAAGGAACATCGATCGTTAGAACATTGGCGCCAAAAGTTTTCGCCATCTCTGCCCAACGCTCACCGAATTTGCCTGAAACAATGGCAATGACTTTATCTCCTGGCGAAAGGATGTTCACCAGAAGTGCTTCCATTCCGCCAGAACCCGTTGCTGTCAAAAGATAGACTTCTTCGTTCGTTTGAAAAACGGTTTTAATTCCCGCCAAAACTCTTTTGAGAATTTTATCGAATTCCGGAGTCCGATGGTGAATCATAGGAAGTGCCAAAGCTTTGCGCACCTCAGGATGGAGGTTCACGGGGCCCGGCGCCAATAAACTGTATTCGTCAGTGAGAGATGTCATTTTTCTTCCTTGATAGTCGCCATTTTTGAGATGACTTCTCCCTAATTTTATACTCAACTGGGGTCGTGGACGCAATCTTTAAAGGTCTTCTCATTCTGGCTGTTTCTCTCTCTGGTTTGCTCACAGGTTGTGCATACCGTTTGGGGGCTGCGACTCGCAGCATTCCTGGTGGTTATCGCCAGATCTCTGTCCCGGTTTTTAAAAATAAAACTCAAGAGACAGGGATTGAAGTCGCTTTCACAAATGCATTGATTCAAGAGTTCCAACGTTCGCGTATTGCCCGCGTTGTGGACAATTCTTTGTCTGAAGTGGCTGTGGTGGGACAAATCGATACGATTCAGTACTTACCAAGTTCGCCACGAAAAGAAGGGGAGTTGTATCTTCCTAAAGGCACCGTCATCGCGTCAGAATATCGCATCCTTCTTACAGTGACTGTCAAAGTTGTAAGACAGGCGGACGGAACGGAACTTTGGAGTGGATCGTTCAGCGGAGAGCGTACTTATGTAGCACCTCAGGTGACGCTCGCGGGCGTGAACTCCGTAAATCCTCTTTACAATCTTTCTGCGCGAAGGCAGAACATTGACGTCATGGCTAACGACATTATGACGGAAGCTCATGACCGTATTACTGAAAATTTCTAATAGGGTTTAGCAACTAGATGGCACTCATTGATGCGCAAAAATTTTATAAAGATCTTGAAAAAGGTCAGCTTGCGCCCTTGTACTTCCTTTTCGGGGAAGAGCCTTATCTCCTCAACCAATCCGTAGAACGTTTTAAATACGCCGTCCTCACTGAGGGCGCGGTGGATTTCAACTACAGCCTTTTCTATGCTAGCGACGCTGACGTGAGTGTCGTACGCGATGCTGTTGAAACCCTGCCGATGATGGCCGCTCGTCGTTTGATTATCTTAAAAGAAGCGCAAGAACTCACAGACAAAGAATGGGCAGAGCTGGAAACATTGATTGAAAGCCCTGTCGACAGTTCTGTTTTTGTGATTCTTGCTTCGCGCGTGGATAAAAGAAAAAAACAAATTCGTTTGTTGCTTGATAAAGCCGACTGTGTCGAATTTAAAAAGCCTTACGAAAATCAGATTCCTTCTTGGATCAATTATATCGCGCAATCTTTGGGTCTTACGATCAGCAATGATGCGATTCAATTGCTGCACAAACTTGTCGGTCATCATCTGACTGAAATCGAATCAGAGCTAAAAAAGCTCGGCGATTTTGTCGGTGGCAATCGTCGTATTGAAATGGCTGACGTCGCGCAAGCGGTGTCTCGCTCTAAAGAAGAAAACGTTTTTGATTTTACAAAAGCTATCGGTGAAAACGATCGCGTGAAAGCTCTTGAGCACTTGGTTCATTTGCTTGATCAAGGACAGAACGAAATCGGTATTATCTCTTTGGTGGCCCGTCATGTGCGCATTCTTTTGACTCTAAAAAGAGGAGCCGAAGAAGGCCTTCATGGAGCAAAGCTGGCTCACTATGCGCAAGTGCCGCCGTACTTTTTAGAAAGCTACTTGGATCAGTCCCGACTTTGGACGATGAAGAAGCTAGAGCAAACCTTGGTGGTGCTCTCTGAGACGGATAAAGCTTTAAAGTCGTCTCCGCTTTCTAGTCACATTTGGCTTGAGAACATGGTTCTTAAGACGTGCAGCTCGAACTCTTCGTATTCGTTAAACTAAGGCTATAGTCCAGCCACGGCATCCTCCGCATCCGCGGGTCCGGCCGTCTTTCTGCAATTTAGTTTTCCTTTCAAGATTCCGATAAGAATCCTGATGAACAAGCCATTTGAAGATAAAGGTTATTTCCGCCGTCAGTATCCACGTCGCGCGATGAAACGCAAAGTAGGAGTCCTTTGTGATGGATCTTATTTTGTGTGTGATTCCGGAGAAGTGGGCGAGGGTGGCATGTCGATCATTTCAGACTATGTCTTGAGTGAAGGCCACGAGCTTGTTGTCAGCTTTCAAGTTCCCGGCGGGGATTTTGTCTTCTTACGCGGTGTCGTTCGATCCACGCAAAAAAAAGAGGGTGACCAAAGAGTCACCCACGGCTTGAGCTTTAACGAGATCGAATTCGCTATCAAAAGACAAATCCGATCTTTCGTATCAGCAAGAGCAAACGCGATTACTTAGTTGCAGAAACGCGAGTAGAAAGGCGGCTGATTTTACGAGAAGCCGTTTCTTTCTTAATAACGCCAGTTTTAGCAGCTTTCATTACTTGAGCAGTGAACTTCTTCAACAACTCAGGAAGAGCTTTAACATCTTTAGCTTGAATAGCTTTTACCAAGCTTTTTTCTACTGTTTTAACAGTGCTTTTGCGAGCGTTGTTAACAGCAGTTTTACGGATAGACTGACGAGCTCTTTTTGCTGCAGACTTATGATTTGCCAAGGGATAACCTCCACAGTAATCTTATTTAAACAGAAACAAAGGGATTAACATAGGGTGTCTCGGGAAGCAAGCGGATTAAAAGAAGATCGCAAAAACGTCTTTAAAAAGGCTTTTTTGATGGCTTCGGGGACCTTAACTAGCCGCATCTTGGGCTTATTAAGGGACGTGGCTTTAGGCGCCTTATTTGATCGCACGGTCACCGACGCATGGACGGCGGCCTTCCGTATCCCCAATCTCTTCCGCCGACTTTTAGGCGAAGGCTCCCTTTCTGTGAGCTTTATTCCCGTTTTTATGGAAGCTCAAACCGAGGACCCGCACGGGATTCGCGCCAAAAACTTAGCTAACAGTCTTTATACGCTTCTTTTAATTGTGTTGGGAGTTCTGACACTTTTGGGAGTGATCTTTACCGAAGATATCTTTCGTTTATTGCTTTCCGACTCTTACGGTTCTTTGCCTGAGAAATGGGACCTTACGGTGCGCATGGGCCGCATCATGTTTGGCTTTGTGTTCTTTGTCTGTTCGTACGCTTATTTTATGGGAATCTTAAATGCGCTGGGGAGCTTCGGTCTTCCTGCGGCGGCTCCGGCATTACTGAATATCTCAATGTTGGTGTTCACGTTTATGCCGTCGGAGTGGTTTCCCGTGAGGGGAGACGGGCTGGCATGGGGTGTGTTTGTCGGTGGATTCCTGCAGGCATTGCTTTTATGGGTTGCTCTTAAGAGTCACGATTACCTTCCACGCATTCAGTTTAAACTTTGGAACGATGACGTCAAACAAGTTCTGCGCAATATGCTTCCGGGACTTATCGGAATGGGACTTTTGCAATTTTCAACGCTGGTGAATTTGTATTTTGCGAGTTCTCTTCCCGAAGGTTCGATTTCGTATATTTATTGGGCCGATCGTTTGTTGGAACTTCCGCTGTCTTTGATTTCAGTGAGCATTGGTTCGGCCTTGTTACCGACGTTAAGTGCTTTATCCGCGGTAAAAGACCAAGAAAAATTTCGTGAGACCTCGCAAGAAAGTTTTCTGATGAATTTATTCTTGGCGTGGCCAGCTGCTTTGGGTTTGTTCTTTTTAGCAGAGCCTATCGTTGAGGTTTTATTTTTGCGCGGAAGATTTACTTCCGCCGATGCCGTAGCGACTTCTTCGGTATTAAAGGTCTATGCGGTGAGTTTGGTTTTAATTTCCTGCAGTCGCGTTTTAATGCCGCTTTATTATTCGATTAAGAACACATGGTTTCCTGCCGTGGTTTCTGTTGTGTGCCTGGTTGTGCACGTGACCTTAGCGCCGTATTTTATGCAATCTTATGGTTTGGTGGGATTGATGTTCTCTGGACTTCTTTCTGCTTTTCTAAATACGGTCATTCTTCTCGCGGGACTTCGCTTCTGGAATTTATCTTTTGCGTGGAAAAGTCTTCTAAAGTCTTTAGGAAAGTTTGTTGTCGCAGGAGCAGGGTTGGCTCTGACTTTAAAAATTTACGATTTCATTTCATTAGAAATAGGAAGAGGGCTGCAAACGCTCGCCCTCTTCATCACCATTCTCGGTGCTGTGGTTGTCTATTTCGGTCTCGCAGCTTTGCTTCGCTGCGAGGAGTTTACTAAAATCCGTCCGTTGTTCCGACTTTAGCGCGGCCGTCGTCATCGAAAGGGATCACTTCAGAGGCTTTGCTTGGTACGTGCGCCGGCGTTTTTGCTTTCGCCTGGAACTTCACGACGTTGGATTTTTTAGTCGGTGCCTTTTTAGATTCTGTCTTTTCTAAAACAGAAGGGGAGTGAGCTGTTTTATCCGTTCCCAAGATCACTGAGTTCAACTCCACTGTCAGATTTTGTGCTGTTACAGCCAAGTTGCTGATCTCACCACTTGTCGCGGCGATTTCTTCTGCAGAAGCTGCGTTGGATTGAGAAGCTTGATCCAACTGATTCATAGCTTTACCGATTTGTTGGATACCCGTTGTTTGCTCTGCACTTGCGGCGGCTATTTCATTATTGAGGTCCGCAACTTTTTTGATGGAGGTTACGATGTTCGTAAGAACAGTACCGCTTTCGTCAGCAATTTTGCTTCCTTCTTCAATTTGCGACACCGATTCCTTAATAAGACTTGAAATGTCTTTCGCAGAGGAAGCACTTCTCTGTGCTAAGGCACGTACGGCTTCAGCGACAACCGCAAAACCTTTCCCTTGTTCTCCGGCGCGAGCGGCTTCAACCGCGGCATTCAGAGCCAACAAGTTTGTTTGGAAAGCGATATCGTCAATCACGTGAATGATCTCTTCGATTTTTTTCGAAGATTGCGAGATCTCAGTCATCGACTTAATAAGGCTTTGAATTTCTTTTTCACCTTGTTCTGCCGAATCACGAGACGATGATGACAAGGCGGCTGCTTGTTTCGCATTGTCCGAATTCATCTGAACCATCGAAGTCATTTCTTCAAGGGCCGCGACGGTTTCTTCAAGTGACGCTGCGGCTTCAGTGGAAGATTGAGAAAGGCTGTTACCAGCTTCATTTAACTGCTCAACAGATGTTGCTACTTGGCCACCCGCTGTTGTCAAACGATCTGCAATAGAGCCGACGGAGCTAGAGATGCGAGCTGCAATCCAAAGAAGAACCCCGAAAATCGCGATACCACTGAATAGTGTGACCATGATTACCATATTCTTAACAAATTTTTCTGTTTCTGCTGCTTGGACGACACCTTCCTTCGCCATTTGTGCATAAATATCTTTCACAGCGCCATTCCATTTGCGAATGCCGACAGCAAGTTCATTCATACGACCATTGAGAAGAGTTTTTGCTGTTTCAATTTTTGCAGGTTCTCCGGATTCAACCATTCGGAGAACTTGCTCCATCTCCGCATAGAACTCAGAGAAGGTTGGTTTCACTTCCTGATACACTTTGTCTTCTTCAGGCGTGCGTGGAACTGGATCATAAGTTTCTTGAGCTTTTTTAAACTCTTCAAAGCCTTCG
>NZ_CAMLDV010000102.1 GCF_946478835.1 uncultured Bdellovibrio sp.
GACAAATATAAAATTGTCTCTCCACAGCTTGGAATCATGAAGCTTCTTCAGATTAATGGTCCCGCAAGTCAAATCTCTTTAGGACAAGACATGCATATCGACAAAGCGTCGATGGTGAAATTTATTGATGGCCTTGAGAAACAAAAATATGTTCGCCGCGTTCCTGATAAAAATGATCGTCGTATCAAACTTGTAGAGTTAACGGAAAAAGGATTGAAGGATCTTCAGAAACTTGCGCGTATTCGTCAGGAAATCGAAGACGAATTTCTCTCCCCGCTTTCTGCAAAAGAAAAAGAATCTCTTCGCGAGATCGTTTCTAAACTTGTTTGAACAATTTGCACAGACGGTGGCTGACGATGATGTCACAGCTGTCATGAACCTTGGATTTAAACTTACGCTGCGAAATACAGCGACAAACCCAAGATCCTAAAATTACTCGAGTTTTTCCGATTTCTTTTCTTTAAATCAGTTAAGTCGCTAATATTACGACGGCTTTTGTTTATGGAAGTTGCTGGAACGAACCGGAACAAAATGCCTGGGGGCCTTAACTAGAGTGGTGACTCCAGACAAAAACTCCCCTACAACCCGCCCCATGGCAAAACATCACTATCGCGATTACATTTTAAAAGAACTTGAGCGCAGACAAAGAAAAAATCCTTCTTACTCACTCAGAGCCTATGCCCGTGATTTGGAAGTTCCCTGCTCTCGCTTGAGCGAAATCATCAACGGAAAAGTGGGACTTTCCGAGTCTCGCGCTATGAATCTCGCAGTGAAATTAAATCTGGCGCCTTCTGAGCGAGAGTTCTTTGTTGATCTTGCTCTTTCTGAACATGCGCGCAGTGCAGTTCTTCGTGATATGGCCTTAAAAAGAGTTCAAGCGCGCGAAGAAGCTTTTGAAAAATTCGGCGAAGAGGAATTTGCCGTTATCTCTGATTGGTACCACACGGCGATCGCTGAAGTTTTAGGTTTGGATGGTTTTGAAGGGACCCCTGATAACATCGGAAACCGCTTAGGTCTTTCTATTGAAATCGTTGAAAAAGCTTTAGAGCGTCTTGAAACGGTGAAGCTTATTTCTAAAGTCGGCGACAAATGGGTGCCGAACAATAACAATAAATACTCTTCGTCTTATGGCGGATCCTCAGAAGCAGCCCGCAATTACTTCATGCAGATGCAACAAAAAGCAAACGAAGCCATGGACATGGGAAATAAAAAACGTTGGGATATGGGATGCACCATGGTTCCAACCAACTTACAAAAAGCCCGTGAGATTTCTAAAAAAATCCGCGAGTTCCGGTTGGAAATTATGCAAGAGCTTCAATCCGTGGACACCAAAGACGCTCTCTTTGCTCTTTCTACCAGCTTCTTTGAATTAACAGAAGCTTCCCATTAGTAAAATTGATCGGCATATCAAATCCTTTAATTTTACGCGTATGCCGATTTTATCGTAAGACCTTCTGCAGACCGGGAGGCTCTTATGAAACTTGTCTTTACGACTCTCACAAGCATTCTAATTAGCACATCTGGATTTGCCGCTAGACTTATGCACCATGATCCAGCCTCCATACATGGAATGCTGCTCTTTGGGAAATCACAAGTTTATCTTTCTCATCTCCCCATGTTTCATGCACCTCACGACTATCAGGTCCTTTTACAGGCGACTCTCAGCGCTGAGGGACTCAACGCTTACCATGCGAGCCTTAGAAACTCGAATGAAACGGTCTACACGCTAGTTCCTGAGGCATTTAGCCTACCGGAATTAACAAGCCATCCCGTTCCGTTTAAGGCGCAGATTTACAAAGGTCATTTTGAAAGAGGTGGTGTTTTAATTGCTGATAATGTGACTGTTGAAATCAAAGTTCTTTATTTCAGAAAGTTTTCTGGCACTGACGTAAAACCTTCTCAAGGTACTTACATATTATTTGGAAATTCCAAAGAGCAATTTCTAGCTCACGCCATTACAGCGGCTCCTGATTTTGATCAGATTCTAAAGGTGAAGACCGACGCAAAGGGTGTCGCTGTATTTAACTTTAAGGATTTATCTAACACGGAACCTTTGCAAGCTTCTCAAACTTTGGAAGTGACTCTGGGAGAGACATCCTGGCCTGTCGATATTGAATCCAGCCTCTATACGGAATTTGGCGACCTTTCATTTTAAAAAACATACTCTGCCACTTGAAAAAGTCCTGCAAGGTTCGTAGAATAGACCTTGCAGTGGCGCTGCGTTTTTTGCTGGTGCAAAATTCAAAAAATTTATGCTCCTTTTCGTTCTATGGTTAACGAAGCTTTTTAGGAGTCATAAATGTCGCAAGACAAACAATTCTCAGACAATCAATCCGGTTACAATCAGTGGTCTTCTTTTTACGATAGCTATCCGAACCCGACGGTGGCCATTGATGAGCTCTCCTTTCCCCGCTTCTGGCAAACTCTTACGGGGAAAGATATTTTAGAGATCGGCTGCGGCACCGGAAGACACACGCAAAAACTCGTCGCGCAAAACAATCGCGTGGTGGGAATTGATATTTCCGAAGGAATGTTGCAAGTCGCCCGCGAGAAAATTCCGCCTGAAAGAGCTCTACTTGTTCATGCTGACTTTATGACTTACGACGGATTTCACGAAAATCAATTCGACGCTATCGTCGCAAGTCTCGTAATTGAACACATCCAAGATCTTTCATCTTTCTTTAAAAGAGCAGCGAAGTTTTTAAAACCCGGTGGCGAGCTGTACCTTTCTGAAATTCACCCCGAAAGAACGGCGCAAGGCGTAGCCGCTCATTTTAAAAATGGAGATCATCAAGAGATCCATCTAAAAAGCCATCCTCACACCGACGAGGACTTTCAAAGAACCGCCGCTCAAGCCAGCCTTGAAACCGTGAAAAATGAGACCATCTACGGCACGGAAGAATTCGCGAATATCAACTCCAAATGGACACGCCATCTCGGAAAACCGATGATTGAAATTTGGGTGTTTCGTAAAGGAAGTTAAAACGAAGATGCCTTAAAACGCAAAAACCGCCCATGAGGCGGTTTTTAATTCGGTCTTCGAGGAAAAATTTGGAGCGGGAGACGGGGCTCAAACCCGCGACCTATGCCTTGGCAAGGCATCGCTCTATCAACTGAGCTACTCCCGCGCTCGAAGAGAAACCAAAATTACAGTTGCCACAGGATATTGTCAACGGGTAAAAATCAAAAAAATGAAGGCTTTACTGTACAGTCGCATCAAAAAATGGATGATTTTCGCTTTAATAGGCTGCCTTGCTTATTTTGTAGGCTACATTTGGGGTCAACAAAACCTCAAAGGCTCTTCAAATCCCCCTACGCCGACCCTGCAGTCTAAATAGAAGTCATCTCCTGCAGCTCCGCTTCACGAATTCTTCCTAACAGAATCTCCATCTATCTTAACGTAAAGAAACATGACTCTGTGGTCTTATGAGCTAAAACGACTTTCCATTACAAGGAGAAGTCATGGTTTTAAAAGTCGGCATTGCCGTCTGCGTTTTTGGTTTTCTTGCGTCCTTTGCTTTCGCTTCTACATTTGAAAACATGGAGGGAACTTATAAGATTCTTTCTTGCAATAACGAGAGCGACTCCCCCTCCCGCGAAGATCGTGATCTTTGCGAATACACTCAGCTCACTGTTCACCCGAGTTCTTACGCAACCGTGATTTATTTTTCAGAGAATAAAAACTCGCAGTTTGTGCGCGCCTTTGGACTTCCGAAAAACATGCGCGATATTCCTAATGGCAGATACAGTGAAAGCGCCGACACATTTGCGTCGTATACCAATACGACAAGAAATTCCGGCGAGATTTTTATATTAAGAAAAACGGGCCCGGATCTTTTTCATTTTTCTATGCACCGTCGCTCCAGCCTTTCTAAAACTCTGGATGTTTTTGAAATCGAACTGCAAAGAGTCTCTCGCAAATCAAATCCTCTGCCGCCTCCGCCACCCACCGACGATGAGGGCGATCCCTGTGGCGAGACCGACCATGATTAAGACAACGTCGTTTTAAATCTTTGCCAACTTGCTGTGATGGCGATCGTTGCCATGGCAGCAAGAATAAGCAAATTAAAGATGATCAATCGAGCATCGCCGCCTTTAAGCATTATGTTGCGCAGAAGCTCAATAAAATACGTTAACGGATTGATGTAAGAAAAAATCCGCATGGCCCAAGGCATGTTCTCAATAGGAAAGACCAGTCCCGAAAGTAAAACCGACGGGAAGAGATACAAAAATCCTCCCATCATTGATTGCTGCTGATTCTTGGCGATCGTGGAAATAAATAAACCAATTCCCACCGTACAACAGACAAAAACAAAGGACGACAAAAGAAGAACCAGCAGACTTCCTCGCAGAGGCATTCCAAAAAGAGCCATTGCCACGCCGACAATCAAGGGAATATTACTCATACCTAACAGAACGAACGGAATGGTCTTACCTAGAATCACTTCCTCAGGCTTCACTGGAGCCGCTATCAAAGTTTCAAAAGTGCCAAGTTCTTTTTCCTTCGTGATTGACATGCTGGTTAAAAGAATCGTGATTAAACAAACAAGCAAACTCATCACACCAGGCACTAGGAACAAAGCCGTTCGTAAAGCAGGGTTATAAAGAACACGCACGTCAAATTGCACCGGAGGATTTTGTGGATACAGTGAGCGCACGATGCTTAAAAAATATCGCTCAACACTCTGCCCGCGCGTTACGTTCGTCGCATTAACTAAAAGCTGCACTCTTCCTTCACCGCGCCCTAAGCTTTTATCCAATCCTTCTGATGGCGCCACCAAGACTGCATCAGCTTCCCCTGACTTCACCTGCTCATAGGGATCGTTGGATGTCACCTTAGCGGGAATAAACCACCCAGAGGCCAGAGCTTTGCGATGAAGCTCTTGCAAAGATACATCTGTGGGTGCGCCAAAGACGCTGAGGCGAATGTTTTTGGCTTCCGTTGATAAAGCCACCCCAAAGATCGTCAATTGCACGCAAGGTGCGATAAAGAGCAACAACCGCATTCGTGGATCGCGCAAAGTCTGACGAAATTCTTTTCTGATAAAACCTAGCAGCGTTTTTATCATGGCTCGACATCCTTTTTAAATTTCTTGGTAGCAAGGAAGATCATTAAAACAAACAAAGCACAGAGAGCCAAAAATGACGGCAGAATATCTAAAAAACTCGCTCCTTGTAAAAAGAGCTCGCGACTGATTTTGATAAACCAGCGCGCTGGCAAGAGCATCGTGAAATAATAAAAAAAGCTCGGCATGTGTTCGACAGGAAAAATAAATCCTGAAAGAAGAATTGTCGGCAGAAGCCCCGAGAGCATGGCAAACTGCATACTGAGTTGCTGTTTTCTGGTAACGACGGAAATCAAAAGACCTTGCGCCAAATAAGTACTAAGAAAAATCAAACAAGCCACAAGATAAACTAAGAAATTTCCGCGAAAGGGAACCGAGAAAACCAACTGCGACATGATAAAAACAAAAAACACCGCGATGATGCCCATCACAGAATAAGGCAAAAGTTTTCCAAGAATGATTTCAACAGGACGAACCGGAGTCGACAGAAGCAACTCCATCGACCCATTTTCCCATTCACGCGCGACCGTCAGCGCGGTGAGCAGAATAGAAAGAATCGCGATGATGGCGGCAGCCAACCCAGGCACGACGAACCATCGACTGTTCAGCTCCGGATTAAAAAGAAAACGCGTGTGCACCTGAACAGGCTCACGAAAACTTCCGAATTCTTTTTCAATCAGTTTTTTCTGAATGCCTCCGAGATATCCGACAATCGACGCCGCAGAGGAGTTATCAGAACCATCAATTAAAATCTGCACGGAACTTTGCGAAAAAGGTTTGATATCCTGATTGTAGGTCGGAGGAATCACTAAGGCCGCGTGCGACCTTCCTTCATCCAAAGCTTGAATGGCTAAGGCAGGACTCATCACAGCATTGGAGTGAAAATATCCTGAACTTGTAAAAGCCTTCTGTAAATCCCAAGAGTTTTGCGTTTTATTTCCATCAAAAACCGCAAGCCCGATGCGCTCCATATTAAATTCGATAGCAAAACCAAAAAAAAGCACCATAACAACGGGCATTCCCAATGCTAAGGCCACCGTGAATGGATCTCTCACGATATGAAAGACTTCTTTTTTAGCTATAGCCACGATGGAGCGAAATCTCATTCTTTCCCCTCCACCTGATATATAAAAACATCTTCCAAGGTCACATCTTCAGGATCTTTATCCGGAAAACTGTTTTTCTTTAAGTTGAGTGGAGAATCCAACGCAATCAACTCACCAGAACGAAGAAGCGCAATGCGCTCACAATGTTCGGCTTCATCCATATAGTGAGTCGTAACAAAAACGGTTTTCCCTTCATCGGCAAGTTCCTGAATCAAATCCCAAAATCTTTTTCGATAAGCAGGGCTCACACCTGCGGTCGGTTCATCAAGAAAAACCAATTCAGGATCATGCAGAACCGAAGCCACAAGACTGACTTGTTGTTTGACTCCACCGGGAATATCGCGCACTAAAACATCTTCGGATTCTTTAAAGCGAATGAATTGTAATAATTTTTCTTTTTGTTCTTTGAATTTCTTATCGTCGATTTTTCTTAAAGAGGCTGTGAATGCCAGGTTTTCTTTCACGGTTAAATCGTCATACAAAGTGAACTTTTGCGACATATAACCGACTTTTTGTTTCACGGCGAAGGCGTCCGACAAAACGTCAATATCGCAAATTCGGGCCGTTCCATGTGACGGCAATAAGAGCCCGCACAGCACCCGGATGGTCGTGGTCTTCCCCGCTCCATTGGCTCCTAAAAATCCAAAAATCTCGCCTTTTTCTACGCTGAAGGAAATATTGTTCACAGCATAGTAGTCGCCAAACTTCACTGATAATTCTTTAACATCCACGACTTTCATGTGGACTCCAAGGAAGAATCGTATTGCAAAAACACGTCATCAAATGTTTTGCATTTCTGTTCTTTTAAAATCTCCTGAGGAGGCCCTTCCAGCAAGGTCTGCCCGTCGAACAGCAAATGCACTTGCTGACATTTCAATGCTTCATCCATGTAGGACGTCGTCACTAAAATTAAAATCTCTTCTTGATCGCGAAGATCGTAAAGAAGCTCCCAGAAATCCCTACGACTTAAAGGATCAACGCCATTGGTGGGTTCATCAAGTAGCAAAACCTTCGGTGACGACAACAAAGAACAAATAAGTCCTAGTTTCTTATACATCCCACCTGAAAGCTGTGAGGCCAGACGGTCCGTGAATTCTTCAAGCCGAGCCATTTGCAGAAGTTTTTTTCTGCGCTCGATGTAAACATCTGAAGGAACCTGATAAAGAGTTCTAAAAAATTCCAAATGCTCGTGAATACTGAGTTCCGGATAAAGACTTTGTGTTTGCGGCATATAGGCCACGGACTCGCGAATATTTTGAAAAGGAATATCTTTGCCGTCTTCTTGAAATACAATGGTCCCGGAATCCGCTTTCAAAAGTCCCATCAGATGTCTTAAAAAAGTCGTCTTACCGGCCCCCTCAGGCCCAATGATCCCGTGAATCTGATGGGGAGCAAACTGCATGGTGAGACCTTTGAGCGCTTGCGTGCGTCTTAATTTTTTTGAGAGATCCTGAACGCTCAATGAGATCTCAGACATCTATTCCTCCGCCGGCCACTCCAAAGTCATGCCGGGCTTCAAGACACCTTCAGGATTTTCGAAATAAATTTTTACGGCATAAACCAAACGCGTTCGTTCATCGCGGGTTTGCACGTTCTTGGGTGTGAACTCGGCTTCGGGATTGATGTAAGAGACAACGCCGGAGAATTCTTTTTTATCCAGTTCCGGAACCACCGCTTTCACTTTTTGCTGAAGTTTGAGTTTTGATATTTCATCGTGAGGCAGATAGAAATACGCATACACTTCTTCCAAATCGCCCACGGTTAACAACTTCGCTCCTGGAGCCACCATCTCCCCGGGTTCAAAATAAGTTGTCAGGACTGTGCCTTTTAAAGGCGACGTGATATCACACCAATTGCGACGAAGCTCGGTGTCTTCTTTTTTTGTTTTCACCTGATCGAAGGCCTCTTTCGCGATACTGCCACCGCGGTACAGACGGTAGGAACGATCGTAACTGCTCTTGGCAAGTTCGTATGCGATCTTGATATCCTCGCAAGCAAGTTGCACAAGCATTTGCCCCTTATCAACGACCTGCCCTTCTTTGACTGGAAAAGAACTGATCACCGAAGGCACACGCGCAGGAATATCTACTTTTGTGACTTCCACCGTTCCGGCATAAGAAAATTTATTTTTAAAAAGAATCGCTTTTACAGCGTAGGCCAGAATCAAAAGAACAACTATCACAACAATAGGAAGAATCTTTTTCTTAGACATTCCCCAAGCATAACAGCTCAAAGAAAAGAGTAAACGTCGTTTGTGAGATCACACGATTCCAGACATAAAAAAAACCGGAGTCTTTAGAACTCCGGCTTCATTAAATCTAAATTTAGATTTATTAGTTTCTACCTGGGTAGAACCAGCAACGAGGACGAGCACCCGCCGCATCACGTGGCGCGTAGCAACTTCCTTGTTTGTAATCTGTATTGCTCAAAGTTTCGCTTTCTTTAGCTACGCAGAGCATACCCGCAAAGTAAGTATCCAAACGACATTGCGTCTCTGGATGTTGGTCATTCATGCGAGACACTTCGCGTTTGTCTGGAGTTCCAAAGTTAGGAGCTGTCGCCTCTTTACGCAATGCTTGGAAAAGATTTGCAACAGATTGACCCGCCAAAGAACTTCTCAAGCAAAGAAGACGATCTTGCTCATTTGGAAATTGCGCTTCACAAGCTGAGCTCGCTACCGGATCCAAATCAAGATCTTTCAAGATCGCCGCGTTGTCGTCTTCAGCAAAGAAACGGCGAAGGCATTTCAAAGTCGCGTAATAGTCCGCACCACCTTCGTTTGTCGCCCATGAACCCATCCAACCGCTGATTTTCGGAGCGCCACCGTTGTGGTGACCGAACTCATGACAAGCAACCAAGGCAAAACCTTCGATGGTTGTTGCTTGGTGACGAGCCAATCCGCCGTACATATTCAAAACCTGAGTATTGCCTGATCTTTGCGCAGAAGCGTTCACAGTTGGATCATTCCACAAACGGTTGATCTTCAAAGTATCCCCAGCTCTTTGAACATCATCTTTGTAAATTTTCTCGATACGATCCAAAACGTCGTTGAATTGTCTTTCAGTGATTCCGCCCGCAGTGAAAAGTCCCACTGGAATTTTCAAATTATTCTCAGGCAAGAAACCCGCGCAAAGCGTCTGATTTTCGATTGCTGTCTTGTGTGTGAAGCCCAAAGTCGCTACCAATGCGACGCCGGCAAAAACACGACTTACTGTCGTTTTTGTCATGACCACCCCTCCTTGAGTCTAGACTTAAGAAAAATCGTATCAATAGGATGCGGACAAACTCAAACGATTAATATTTGTAATGAAGCACCGCACCTTTAAACGCGATGACAAGAGTTTTTTATTAAAGGGCCGTAATAAAAAAGTCGACAAGTAAGAACACCCCTAATCTTGCATATACGGTGTTGGAGGAGTCGATTCATGAATTCTTTTGGTAGCTGGTTTAAAGGTCTGAGAGGCAAATTACTGTTCTCAGCGATTTTGCCGATCATCGCTTTTACAACGCTGACGACCGTTTCTTTAAAATCAATGAACACGTTAGGTGATATGCTCACAACCGCCTACACTGATGTGATACCTAACATGGACGGTCTTGGACAAATCGGAATGCAAAGAGCTCGCGTGGGATATTTTATCTGGGCGGCGCTTGCTAATAAAGAAGACATTAAGTCTCGCACTAACTTTGTCAATAAAGCTAAAGATGCCTTTAATGAATTTAAAAAAGGCCAAGAGTTTTATGAATCAACATCACTCGATGACGAAGAACAGAAAAACTATGCGAGGGCCAAAGAGATCAAACCACAATTCTATGCTTTAACAGAGGCCATGATCGCCTCTTTAGAAAAAAATACGCCAGAAGAGGATGCCAAAGTTCATAAAGCGATGAATGGCGGAGAATGGCATGTGCTCGCGATCGACACACAAAATGCGATTGCTGCGAATATGAAACTGTACAACGCAAGATCCGTTGAAGCAAACCGAACTCAGCAAGAGGTTCGCACTTTCCAAACTCAGCTTCTTCTTCTGATTTCTGGTTTCTGTGCGACGTTGCTTTTCGGTATTTTGATGTGGATTGCTTATCGCGTTTCAAACACCGTAAGCGGCATTGCTTCAGGTCTCACTAAATCCGGAAATCAAGTTGCTGAAGCGATCACGCAACTGACCGCCGCGGGGCAAACTCTTTCTCACTCTTCAACAGAAGCTGCGGCTTCCCTTGAAGAAACCGTGGCATCATTAGAAGAAATGTCTTCCATGGTAAAAATGAATTCTGACAACGCTAAGCAAGCGGCGGCTCTTTCTCAATCTTCAAAAGATGCGGCTGAACAAGGTCAAAATGAAATTCAACATCTGATTGAATCGATGCACGATATTTCGACGTCTTCTAAAAAGATCGAAGAAATTATCAGCGTGATTGACGATATCGCCTTTCAAACAAATTTATTGGCTTTGAACGCTTCCGTCGAGGCCGCTCGTGCTGGCGAACATGGAAAGGGTTTTGCGGTTGTCGCCGAAGCGGTTCGCGCCCTTGCGCAACGCTCCGCAGTAGCCGCAAAAGACATCAACGGTCTTATCAAAGACAGTGTTGAAAAAGTCGAAAAAGGGTCTTCTATTGCCGATCGTTCGGGGGAAGTTCTTTCTAATATCGTGAACTCTGTAAAAAAAGTGGCGGATTTGAACAACGAAATTTCCGCGGCAAGTTCTGAGCAACAGGTATTCAGCAAATCAGCAAAGCCATGAATCAATTGGATCAAGGCTCTCAAGCCAATGCAGCGTCTTCAGAAGAAGTGGCCGCTTCGGCTGAGGAAATCAATGCTCAAGCTTTACAGATGAAGAAGATGGTTCAAGGCCTGAATGAGGTTATTTTAGGAGCAGAACAAGCTTCAACTCCGAAACGCGAGTCCCCTGCTATAACGCCTCCTAAAGTAGTGCCAATTACGGCCAAACAAACACCAGCGAAGCTCGCTAAAAAGGCAGCTCCCGTGACGAAAAAACCACAGGGCGCTGCGGCTGTGATTCCTTTTGATGATGACGAAAGCCCTCGTAAAGTCGGTACGACAGACGGCTTTTAATCCATTGCTCCCTCGTAGTCCTTGTACTACTATGAGGGGGCATGAAAATTCCATTTAATATTCCGCCAAAAAGCTCGAATGAAGAGAAATATATTTCTCAGGCCATCGCCAACAAAAAACTTAGCGGCGAAGGTTCTTTTAATAAAAAATGTTCGGAGTGGTTTAATAAAAATCTTCCTACAAAAATGACTGTGATCACTCCTTCCTGCACGTCGGCTCTTGAAATGGCGATGGTGCTTGCGGATATCGGACCAGGCGACGAAGTGATTCTTCCTTCGTTCACATTCACTTCAACAGCGAACGTGGTGGCTCTTTATGGTGCCGTTCCTGTTTTTGTCGATATCGATCCTTTAACGATGAACATTGATCCTGCGGAGATTGAAAAAGCTATCACTCCCCGCACGAAAGTCATCATGCCTGTGCACTATGCCGGTGTCGGTTGTGATATGGATGCCATCATGACCCTCGCCAACAAACACAACATCTGGGTTGTGGAAGATGCAGCTCAAGGGATCTTTGCTTCTTACAAAGGTCGCGCTTTAGGAACTCTAGGTCATATGGCGGCCTTTAGTTTTCATGAAACAAAGAACATCGTTTGCGGCGAAGGTGGTTGTTTAACAATCAATGACGCTCGCTTGGTCGCGCGTGCTGAGATCGTTCGCGATAAAGGAACGAATCGCCAGCAATTTTTGAACGGCCAAGTCGATAAGTACACATGGCAGGACAAAGGTTCATCTTATTTGCTTTCTGAACTATCAGCCGCTTTCCTTCTTTCACAACTTGAAGAAGGTGAAGCGATCACGGCAAAACGTTTGGCGATTTGGAATCAATATCATGCGGGCCTTGCTGATCTTGAAAAACAAGGTCACTTGCAACGCATGACTGTGCCTGCTGATTGCAAAGCCAATGCGCATATTTATTACTTTCTTTTAAATTCCGCAGAAGTTCGTGCGGCTCTTTGGAGTTATCTCAAAGAAGCTGGCATTCAATCGACAACTCACTACGTGCCTTTGCACTCAGCTCCCGCAGGTGTGAAGTACGGTCGCGTTTCCGGTTCACTGAAGGTCACGGACGATCATGCCAATCGTCTTTTGCGTCTTCCGATGTTTGCAGATTTAAGCTCCCAAGACGCGGCTTTGGTTCTTGAAAAAATTCATTCTTTCTTTAAGAGGTAATCAATGAAGGGTATTATCCTTGCCGGAGGAGCCGGCTCTCGCCTCTACCCGATGACTCGGGTTATGACGAAGTGCATTTGCTCGTGCTACTCGATCCGTTTCCGGCAGGAGTTCAGTTGAGGAATATCAACTCCGAGGTAGAACAGGCGACCTTTGACGGGTACTTCGGCGGGGCTACGCATCTCCAGCACCACGCGCTCGTTG
>NZ_CAMLDV010000103.1 GCF_946478835.1 uncultured Bdellovibrio sp.
GCTGGAGAGGTTATAAAAGCCTGGCTCGGTATCCCAGAAGTTATATTGCAAGCGCGTGGCGTAAGACAGGTTATCTGCCTGGTTAGAGCCGCCCTGGCGGCCATTGGTGGCAGAAAGGTAATATTTAAACGCGCCGCTGTTATCCGCACCAAAGAGCAATACCGTCACATGGTGCAAGCAGCCGGTGGTGGTGGTGCAGTGACCGCGATCACGGTGTACGTCAAAATCGGTATCATCGCTTTAGGACTTTCAGGATTTATGGAAGGCTTCTTAGCCTCGGTGAACTATGCGCTTAGTTTCGTGGCAATCCATTTGTTAGGATTCACTCTTGGAACCAAGCAGCCTGCGATGACGGCGCCTGCCTTAGCAGAAAAAATGCAAGATGTCGGAACCGAAGAGGGAATGGAGAATCTTGTGACAGAGATCGTGCATTTGGTGCGCTCGCAAGTGGCTTCAGTTTTAGGCAACGTGATGTTTGTCGTTCCTTGCGTGATGTTGATTGATACCGGATTTTTTCTGTTGTTCGGTCATCATTTGATGTCCCCACAGAAAGCGCAATATGCTTTTAACTCCGTTGATATTCTGGGACCTGCGGCATTGTATGCGGCTTTCACGGGAATCCTCTTGTGGCTTTCAAGTATCTTCGCCGGTTGGGGGGACAATTGGTTTGCCTTACATTCTCTTCGTAAAACATTGGCACGCAGCCCTACATTGCGCGCGATCTTTGGTCGCCATGGCGCGCGCAACATCGCCGTGTTTTTAGAAAAAAACATGTCGGGCCTTTTAGGAAATATTTCTTTAGGTGTGATGTTGGGAATGGTCCCTGAGATCATGAAATTCATCGGTCTTCCTTTGGATGTCCGCCACGTGACCTTGTCATCAGGAACTTTAGGGGGAGCGTTGCCTTTATTGGGTGTTGAGTTTTTAAAAACACCTGCCTTCTGGCGCGCCGTCGCGGGTATTTTCTTTATTGGAGCGTTGAACGTCGGTGTAAGTTTTGGAATGGCCTTGTGGGTGGCAATCAAAGCTCGCGGCATCAACCCTCCACAGCGTCGTGCCATTCGTAAAGCGGTGGCAAAAAGATTTTTCTCAAGCCCTTTGAGTTTCTTTTTGCCTGTCGGCGCGACTGTCAGCAAATCCTCTGAAGGCGGACACGGTCACTGATGATTTCGATTACTGTGGTGATTCCCGCCTACAATGAAGAGCACCGTTTGCCGGAGACACTGAAGGCGTTAAAATCTTTCGTTGCGCAACCAGCGCCCTGGGTGATTCAAGAGGTGATCGTCGTTAATGACGGCTCCACAGATAAAACGGCGTCCTATGTAGAAGAGGAAAAAAAGAATTGGCCTCTTTTGAAATTGCATTCGCTTGCAGTCAATCGAGGTAAAGGAGCTGCGGTTCATGCGGGACTTCGGCTTGCTTCCGCCGAATGGATTTTGATTGCCGATGCGGACATGGCAACACCTTGGGATGAGTTAAAAAAGTTAGCGGTGCCGAGTTCGCAAGCAGCCTTGGTGATGGGCTCCCGCGCTCTTCCGCAAAGTGATATCGTCATTCGCCAGCATTGGATTCGTCAGACCATGGGAAAGACCTTTAATAAAATTTTAAAGTTTTTTATCGGGTTTCCCTTTAAAGATACGCAGTGTGGTTTCAAACTTCTTCGCAATGATTCTTTCTTTCGCTCCGAAGTTCTGCCGCGTCTGCAAGTGCAGCGTTTCTCTTGGGATGTGGAATTGATTTTATTCTTAATGAAATTTCAAAAAGCCGTAATCGAAGTGCCGATTCGCTGGGAGCATAAGGAAGAGTCGCATGTGCACATTGTGCGCGACAGTTTTGAGATGCTTTTCACCGTGCTCAAATTGAAGAGAAGAGTTCGCTCAGAGTAAAAAGGTCCCTGTCTTAGAGGCTTTGAAACTGCGTGGGAACAAGAAAATGAAGACGCACAGTATCAATAACTTTGATTTAATATTAAGCAGTTTGGCCTCAAATAAATGATACCTTCTATAAGAGTTATTAATAGTTGGACGCGTTCTGGTCCTAATTTTGAACTGGGGTGCCACTTTGGAACTACGCCATTCATGACAGAAAATTTCATTTTTCTGTGTCGAAAAAAAAAGTGTAGGTGGTTCCAAAAAGAGTCTTGATAAATCTTACAACCTGAAATGAAGTGCTCCTCCATAAGGACTTCAATAGTTGGAGTCCATGGAATCGGGGGGATTTAAATGAAACGCAACGTGTTTGCACTTATCCTATCAGTGTTGTTTGCGACAGCAGCTCATGCAGAGCGCGTGATCGTAATCATGAAAGATAAAGAATCTTTCAAATCAGCACACATGGCGTATAAGATGAAGGGGTCTTATGCACTTAAGGGATTCAAATTGGGCGGCCAACCAGCTGCTGTAGAAGGCCAAGTTGAAGACAGCCTTGAAAATTTGAATACACTAATCATCAACACTAAGGACGATGCTGAAGTTACAAAACTTAAAGCAAATCCTGCTGTAGCTTACGTTGAAAAAGAAATCTTCCACGAAGCTCCACGTCCAGTAAAAGGTTTCTTGGCTGCTGCTAAGAAAACTTCTCAACAAAAAGTAGGTCAAAAAACTCCTTGGGGTATTTACGCTGTAAAAGCTCCTCAAGCATGGGCTGCTGCTAAAAAAGGTGAAGGCGCTCGCGTTCTAGTACTTGATACTGGTATCGACCAAGCTCACCCTTCATTGGCTGCGAACTTTGAAAAAGGTCAAGACTTCACAGGTGACTCTGATGGTTCTGATTACACAGACCATGTTGGTCACGGTACACACGTAGCGGGTACAATCGCTGGTGTTCTTGATAAAACTGGTTTTACTGGTGTAGCTCCAAAAGCAAAAATCTTGGCAGGTCGCGTATGTGCTGAGAACGGTTGCTCTAACATCGCTATCGCTCAAGGTATCAACTGGGGTATCCAAGAAAAAGTAGACGTAATCTCTATGTCTTTGGGTGGCGCATGGTCGACTCCTGCTGAGCGCGATGCTGTTAACAAAGCTGATAAAGCAGGTGTTACAGTTGTAGCGGCTTCTGGTAACAACGGAACTAACAAAGTTTCTTACCCAGCAGCTCTTCCAACAGTGATCGCTGTCGGTGCTATCGACAACACACTTAAAAAAGCAGACTTCTCTCAATGGGGTCCAGAGCTTGCAGTTGTAGCTCCAGGTGTTGCAGTCGTTTCTTCTGTACCACAAGGAACTGGCCGCGAGGCTTCTGTTGAAATCTCTATCGGCACTAAAGCTGGTAAAGTAAACGCTTCTACTTTCCAAGGCGCGAAAGAACTTTTGACTCCTGAGACAAACGTTCTTGTTCCTGCAGGTCTTGGTAAAGCTGAAGACTTCGCGAAAATCGACGTTAAAGGCAAATACGCTTTGATCGCTCGTGGCGAAATCAAATTCTCTGAAAAAGTTGATAACGCTATTAAAGCAGGTGCTTTGGGTGCAGTTATCTACAACAACGCTCCAGGTTTGATCCAAGGTGCATTGACTGAAGACGGTTCTGTTCTTCCAATCGCAGTATTCATGATCGAACAAACTGTGGGTCAAGACATCGTAAAACAAATCGCTGCAGGTCAGACTGTTAAGGCGACTTTGCAAACGATGGCTACTGACTACGCAGCGTTTGACGGTACTTCAATGGCAACTCCTCACGTATCTGGTGTGGTTGCATTGATGAAAGCGGCGAACAAGTCTTTGACTGGCGCTCAAGTAAAAGCAATCTTGAAGCAAACAGCTCAACCTTTGGGACCTAACACTGCTAACGAATACGGTTCAGGTCTTGTGAATGCTGAAGCAGCGGTTAACGCAGCTCTTCAAACTCACTAATTAATTCTGACAAAGAATTGATGTGGAAAGGCTCCCTCTGGGAGCCTTTTCTATTTGTGGGATGAGTAAAGTCTTGTCATACTTTTAGGTATGCACAATCTACCCTCGATGATTTCTGATCTGGCCCTCATTCTTGGAACTGCCGGTCTTGTGACTCTTCTCTTTAAAAAATTAAATCAGCCTATCGTATTGGGATACTTGGTCGCAGGCTTCCTGGTAGGACCTAAGACATCTATTTTTCCAACGGTGGTGAGCGGGGAAAGCATCAACCTGTGGGCCGAAATCGGCGTGATCTTTCTTCTTTTTGCCTTAGGGCTCGAGTTTAGTTTTAAGCGTCTTTTTCGCGTTGGTGGCACGGCGAGCTTTACGGCGATCTTAGAAATCTCTTTGATGATTGTCTTTGGTTATGTCACTGGACGCCTTCTTGGGTGGAGCACCATGGATAGTTTATTCCTTGGTGGAATTTTATCGATTTCATCGACGTCTATTATCATTCGCACGATTGAGGAACTGGGATTTAAAAACTTAAAATTTGTCAGCATGGTCTTCGGAGTTCTGGTTATCGAAGATCTTGTTGCAGTTCTTTTGATGGTGTTGCTCACTACAGTGGCTTTGACTCGCGACTTTGCGGGAAGTGAAATGCTCAGTGCCATTGTGAAGCTGTCCTTCTTCCTGGCTATTTGGTTTGTTGCGGGCATTTTTATGCTGCCATCTTTTTTAAAACGGGCGCAGAAGCTTTTGACCGAAGAAACTGTTTTAGTTGTAGCCGTAGGGCTGTGCCTTTTGATGGTGGTATTTGCAACAACCGTGGGATTTTCCTCGGCTCTGGGCGCGTTTATCATGGGTTCGATTCTTGCTGAAACAATTGAAGGCGAACGCATTCATCATCTGGTTGCTCCGATTAAAAATCTTTTTTCTGCCGTGTTTTTTATCTCGGTGGGAATGTTGATCGATCCACATGTGATCGCACTTTATTGGCGTGAGGTTTTGCTTCTTTCCGCAGTCGTTATTGTTGGAAAAACCTTTAGCGTGACCTTGGGGTCCGTATTGGCGGGACAAACCTTAAAGTCTTCCGTGCAGTCGGGAATGGCTCTGGCACAGATTGGTGAGTTCTCATTCATCATTGCAACATTAGGTTTGAACCTTAAGGTTATCAGCGAAAAAATGTATCCCATGGCAGTCGCGGTTTCTGTTGTCACAGCCTTTACGACTCCTTATATGTTGCGAGCTTCAGAAAAAGTTTACGGACTTATAGAAAAAGTTTTACCGGCTAAAGTGGTTTCTGCTTTGGATAGTTACAGTGTGATTTCTTTTTCGATGTCAGGAAATAAAGAATGGAAAGAGCAGGTTCGTGCTTATATTCTTAAAGTTCTTTTAAACTCTGTTGTTGTCGTTGCGATTTTTCTTTTAATGGCTCGCGTGTTTTTGCCGTTTCTTCTTGAAAGGCAAGTGGAAGAGGGGCCGGCGAAATTTATTTCCTTAAGCGCCACCTTGTTTTTAAGTGCACCCTTTTTGTGGGCCTTGGCTTTCGGAAGAACAAAACAGTTTGAAATTCTCTTGATGGAGCAGGGAAAAGGAAGCCATAACTACGTATTCCTCGTTTCGCGAATCATGTTGGCGGTAGGCCTTTTAGGAGCGATGGTCGCACAATTCGTCCCGTTGGGTTGGGCTATCGGAATTACTTTGTGGATGGTCGTTGTTGTGGGTTATGTACTTTCACAAAAACTGCGCAACGTCTATCAATGGTTTGAAAACAGATTTCTTTCAAATCTTCATGACGATGTTCAGAAAAAACACGCCAGAAAAAGCAGTCGGGCACTGGCTCCTTGGGATGCGCATATTACGGAATTCATTATTCCTTCTGAAGCCCCTTTTGTGGGTGTTCCTTTGCATAGGCTTTCCATTCGAGAAAAATACGGTGTGACCATTGCCTTAATCGAACGTGGGCGCCGTCGTATTACGGCTCCCGGACGAAACGAAGCCCTGATGCCGCATGATCAGGTGCATGTGATTGGGACGGATGAACAACTCATTCGTTTTAAATTATTTATTGAGGCTGAAGATAACGCTGTGATTTTGTCGGAGCAAGATTCCGAGTACAGTCTTGAGCAATATCTTTTAGGTGAAAGGTCGCCGTACCTAAATAAAAGCATTCGTGAGTGCGGATTGCGCGAAGCCACGCATGGTTTGGTTGTAGGGATTGAGCGCGAAGGAAAGCGCATTCTCAATCCAGACTCCAGCGAGACTTTGCAAAAGGGCGACGTCCTTTGGATCGTTGGCGACCGTGAGAAAATTCTTTTACTAGAATAATCTCCAGCGCAGAGCCGTTTTAAATAAATTCAGTTTTTGAGTCGTATATGGCGGATAAATCAATCGCAACATTTTTCCCATCCAGGATTGACGAAGGACCGCTTTTTCATGTGAAAATGCTTTGAATCCATAAACCCCGTGATAACTGCCAAGACCACTTTCTCCCACGCCACCGAAAGGCAGGTGCGGATTGCTAAAGTGAATGACAGAGTCATTAATGCAAACGCCACCGGCCGTTGTTTGCTTTAAGACATCTTGAATATTCATTTCGCTATGAGAGTAAATATACAGCGCCAATGGTTTGGGGCGCTCGTTGATAAAATGAATGGCTTCTGAAATTTCGTTGTAAGTAATAATTGGAAGAAGGGGGCCGAAAATTTCTTCCTTCATGACGGCACTGTGGGGATCGACTTTTTCTATAAGGGTCGGAGCCACATAGTGGCTTGCAAGATCTACTTCTCCGCCGTAAGTCACTTCTGCGTTAGTCGCAATGGCGTCGTCAATTAAGTGCTTAAGTCGTTCTGTGTGTTTGCCGGAAATAATGCGCGCCAGATCTGGCGAGTTTTTCTTTTCCAAAGCGGACTTACCATAAAAACCATCAATCTTAGAAATGAGTTCTTTTTTAAACTCATTGAGAACACTTTGTTGAACTAAAAGGTAATCAGGAGCGACACAAGTCTGAGCTGCATTGACAAATTTTCCCCAGGCGATTTTTTCAGCTGCATCTTTTAGATTTGCTGATGAGTCAATGATCGTAGGGGATTTTCCACCCAGCTCTAAAGTGACGCTGCTCAAATGTTTGCTCGCGGCCTCCATGACAATCTTGCCCACTCGTGTGCTTCCCGTGAAGAAAATATGATCAAACGGAAGCAGTAGAAGATCTTGAGTTTTTTCAGGGCCGCCTTCAACCACGGTGATGTGTTCCTCTGAAAAGGTTTCTTTAATGAGTTTTGCGACAAGGTGACTTGTCTGGGGCGTGAACTCCGAAGGTTTTAAAAAAATACAGTTGCCTGCCGCAATCGCAGCAACCAAAGGACAAATCAATAATTGAAAGGGATAGTTCCAAGGGCCGATGATTAAACAAACTCCGCGAGGCTCGTGATATATTTGATTTTTTGTGCCTGTCAGCAATAGAGGCGTTCTAACTTTTTTAGGTCGAGCCCATTTTCTAAGATGCTTTTTAGCATGACGGATCTCATGTAAAACCGGAAATACTTCAGTGATCAAGGTTTCCGCTTCAGGTTTTTTGAAATCCTGAGCGAGGGCTGCGGTTATTTCTGCGATATTTTTCTCGATCATCTTTTCGAGAGAATCAAGATGTTCAAAGCGAGTGTCGATAGACTCTTTACGAAGTTGAAGGGCATACGCTTTTTGATGCAGAAAAATTTGTTCAATCATAGGTCTATGTTAGAACACCTGCCATAAGAGGCAATCGTAATCGTTAAAAAACCTTCGAGCAGCTTCTAGGCATAACGCGGTTTTTTTGTTGAACGACGTTCCAAAGGATCTTAGCTCCGAGCTCATTGTTCATGAGTTCTGGATGAAACTGTAATAAAAGACCGCGTCCATTTTTAAACTCCGTCGCTTCTGTAACACCATCGTGACTGCGAGCTGCGATCTGAAGAAGACCACCTTCTTTAAATATCACGGATTGATGGTGAAGAGAATTCACATGCATTTTCCCTGAAGAGTCCGCAAGAGATTTTAAAATATTAAATTTTGTATCCTTGATTTCAACGTCATGCCAATCGTTCGCGTGAGCGACATCGGAACCGACGTGAAACGGAACATCTTGAATCAGTTGATATCCCAAAGCCACTGAAGAAATCTGCGACCCACGGCAGACACCAAGTAAAAAGCCTTTTTCCTGTGAAACATAAGACTTAATGAGTGCTATTTCAAACTGATCGCGAGCTGTCGTAATATTGCGAGCATGGAAATTTTCTTGTTTATAAAGACGCGGGTCCACGTCATCGCCGCCCATAGCAACCATCAAAGGGAATTTTTCCGCCACCTGTTGGAAGAGTTCGCGGGTTTCAGTTTGCGTAAGGCCCAAGTTTGCATTGATGGGTAGAATGTAAGACGTGTGTTTGGCTTGCTTAAAAAGTTTTTTAAAGTTCACCACACGTTGGGAATTCTTCGTGTAGTCTTTGGGAAGATTTGCAATCATCAATGCGCGGGCTTCACGGGAATTCGTCTCTAAGGGTTTAAAACCTTCTAAGCGCAGATCTGGAGTGCGACCCTCAAAGAGTTCCATAAGATCTGGATTTTTAGAAAGCTCCCGCAAATATCTTTGCGCGGCTTCAGGAGGAGTTTCATTGCTTCTGACGGGAATGATAAGAGGAGCCAGTGTATTTCCTGAAGACCATTCAAAAAGACGAATTGATTCCGCAGCAAAAGTGTTTACCGTGATGAATAATGAAAATAGCAAAACCGACAGAGAAGTTCTCATGCGGATTTTTATTTCAAAAGAAATGCCGAGCGAAAGGCTCTCAGATTTTATATATCCGCTTTGACTTAATTCGCCTTGTCTCAAAATGAGATCAAGACGAATTTTGCGCGGGCATGATCAGTCTTAAACCACTTCCAGATCTTTTTCAAAACCGTCGCAGAGAAAATCCACAACGTCTTCGAAAGATTCCCTTTTCGTAAAGACGTCACGCTGTTGTTGATAGCTTGGGTTTTTAATATCTATCTCAAACAAGTCCTTCATGTATTCCGTGTAGCCAAGCTTGGAAATATCTTCTTTCATTTCTGAAAGCAGGTCTTCAATGTCTTGAAGGACAGGTTTGGTATTGGCGTCGTTATCTAAAAGAATCTCGGCATCAAGGCCGTGACGGGAAGCGCGCCATTTGTTTTCGCGGATCATCCAGTCGGAGGGAATGGGTCTGCGTATTCCTTGATCCAAACGTCTTTGGAGGTGACGAGCTAAAAGATGAATAAAAGCGACAAGACGAGACGTTCTGCGAATTCCTGGAACTCCATCACAAATTCTAATTTCCAAAGTTCCATAGTTGGGACTTGGACGCATATCCCACCAAATATCTTTGACGCTGCCAATGGAATTACTTTTTGTCAGCTTATAAACGATATCTTCAAAGTCCTTCCAATTTTCTACGCGACAAGGATGTCCTCCGGAAGGATGCGCTTCAAAAACGGTGATGCGTGAAGAACAAAGGCCCGTATCGTGTCCCGTCCAATACGGAGAACTTGCAGACAAAGCCAAAAGGTGCGGCAAATAGTAAAGAAACTCATTCATCATCTCGATACAATGTTCGCCACTTTTCATTCCAAGATGGACGTGCAATCCGTAGATCATCAAGCGACGCGCGATATGCTGGTTGCGCTCAACCAGATATTGATAGCGTTCGGCAGGATAAAAAATTCTATTGTGCCACCGAGCGAACGGGTGCGTGCCATTCGAGGCTAAGCGGGCGCCATTCTTCTTGCAGATACGAAGAAGCTCACGGCTTGTAAGCAGAAGTTCGTCTTCCACTTCTTGCGCGGATTTACAAATGGGCGTGTCGATTTCAAGCATGCTTTGAAATATTTCAGGTTTCAAATGAGGTCCAGGTAAAGACCATTCCTGAAGAATATCTGGTGAAATCGGGTGGAGATTGCGAGTTTCTGGGTGAATGATTTGCAGTTCCACCTCCACACCTAACGACAATAAATCTGATTTCCCGAAGGGAATGCTTGGAGATTGAGTCATAATTTCACCATAGGGATTTTGATGAGACGGTGCAAATTTTTATATAGAAAAATGTGACTTTGTGCGTTTTTGAGACGTAAAAATACACAAATTGATTTTTTTTTCTTGATGTCATTCAAATATTTCAGTGGTTGAATCTAAATACTGGAGACTTGATGGAAAAATCATTGGTTGTCTATTTGCCAGAGGGATTTGCTGATTGGGAAGGTGCTTTTCTTTTGCCTGAACTTCGGCAGGCTAAGAAAAAATTTATTATCACGTCCTCAACAGGCGAAAGTGTTTTGAGTATTGGTGGAATGACCGTGGTTCCAGAGAGAGCTCTTTCAGAGGTTGCACCAGACGCCATCGAAGGATTGGTTTTGATCGGCAGTGACAGTTGGATGGACGCAAATCAAAATCAGAATGCGATTGAGCTTGCGGGTGCACTTCTATCAAAAGGAGTTCTTGTCGCTGCGATTTGTGGTGCAACGGCGGCGCTCGCTCGCGCGGGGCTTTTAAATAGTCGTCCACACACCAGCAATGATTTAGATATGCTTAAACAAATCGTGCCGTCTTATGCCGGTGAAAAGTTCTACGTAAAAAATTTAGCTGTGACGGATAAAAATCTTATCACCGCTGCGGGCGTGGGGCCTATCGAGTTCACTCGGGAAGTCATGGCGTATTTAAATATGTACACACCTGAATACCGCAAACATTGGTTTGAACTCTACAAGAATGCTGTGATGCCGCCTCTTGAGTTTTGGAGCCAAACTTAGTTTCGATAAACTAATGGATACCGTCCCAAAGTTGTTGGGATTTTCTAAATCCCAACAGTCAATCCAAAAAATGACAACTTGATATGCGCATTGTTCGTTCAATCAGAGAAGTCACCTTGGGATTAGAAATACCGGTCTTAATCCAATTCTCGATGTAAGTAAAAAGTTGATCTTTTGCATTTTCAACAAAAGTTCGAGCTTTCCTATATCCGCGCATTCGCAGCTCCCTGATAAAGTCATCAATTGCTGCCTTCATCTCTTTAAGCTTTATTTCAATGTGAAGTTTATCTTCCAATGATTTTAACTGATCTGTGTCTGTTTCTGGCAGATCAATGTAAAGAAGATTATTTAACTGTCCAGAAAGGTCTATTGCTTCATCTTTCCTACAATGTCTTGGTACCTAAGCAGTGGGACTAGTTCATGGGTCAATAAACAGCGCTGATGGCTTCTAGAAGCTTTTTCATGGTACGCACGAGCTCTTCTTCACTATCAGTCACTAAGGTCCCAGCAATGGGTTTAAACATAACTTTCTCAGAAGAATGATTCTTTGATTTGATATATTGGCGATATTCTTCCAGCTTGCCTTAGTCCTAGCTCCAAATGGAATAACCTCGCCGGACTTGTTGTATGTAACCAATGACAACACGGATCTCACCACTATTAGAGCCTTTACGGTCTTTGTCCTTTTTAAATCCAGTTCCATCGGCAGCGAGAAAATCCACTTTTTTAGAAACATCCATAGATGTTGAATCAGTTTTAAAGAACCAACGATGTAATGTCGTGTATGATGTCGAGAACCCTAACGTATCTTTAAGTGCCTAGCTCCTCTTCGAAAGCTTTGATTAGTAATAATCTCCATTGATAACTTCTCATACTATCGACTCTTGCGTGAATACTTATCTAGAATATTTGGGATATTGAGGCACTTTAGCACCCTCGTTATTGTCACTTTATGTTTACACATTAGGCGTTCCGCATAAATAGAACACGTTGATCGAATCTGATCATGGCATTTGATCTGCACTTATATTTACCCGTAGACCGAAGCATTGGAAAACTTGGGAAATTAATCCCACCAACTTTGCAACGGTATCAAAAAAATAAACAGGAGATATTTATGAAAAAAAATGTTCTTTTGATATGTGCTTTACTTTCTTTGGGATCAATTGCGCAAGCGGGCTTAAGCGGGGTCGAGAACTTTGCTAACTCTATTAGAAAAGCTGGATCTCACATCGATATCGGCGACAACAACTGCGCTGTTAAGGTTTTCCATAGACAATTGCTAAATTCTGATTTGTCGCCGGGTGTGTCTCGCATCGAAGTCAGATTATGGTCACAAGGCGACATCGTTCAGGATGCGGTCGCTCTTGAAAAGGTGATCAAGATTGATGATAACACCGTTTCCCTAGGTAAAGTGACTCTGAAGGTGAGCGACGATGGAACAGTTGTGGGCGCCAAGGGTAAGGCTGGAATGTTTAGCTCTCTTGAATGCGGCATTAATAAATAGCTTTAGAGTAAGATTAGAAATAAAGTCAACTTCATTGGCCTTGAGAACTTGACAAAGTAGCTATCTAAACCCGCTGACTTTTAAATGAAGCAGTGGGTTTTTTATTTCAGCATCTTCTTTGAATACGTGCCAAAAGAGCGGATCAATTTTTAAAATAACAGTTGTGGAAACCCTATTTTAATAGCCAGAAAAAATCTAGAAGTCACCAGTTTGTGTGATAGTAAGTTCGCGCTTGTGGAGTGTCCCCGCGGTTCATTAACAGCAAAAGATGAAAATGATCTTTTTCGATGTAACTTAGTCAGCTAAACTCAGGGTTCTTCAACAAACTCTTGCTCGGGTAAAGAAGTGGACGAATAGTTCACCTGAAATGGTCGGCGTGCTCGTTGAAGCTCTGCAACGTCTACCTATCTACCTATCTACCTATCTATCTATCTATCTATCTATCTATCTATCTATCTATCTATCTATCTATCTA
>NZ_CAMLDV010000104.1 GCF_946478835.1 uncultured Bdellovibrio sp.
GTGTTTGCATCCAAGAACGGCAGCCCAGAAACGCCGTGGTTCGGCGGATTGGGAGCAAATCAAGCAGCTTCACAAGGCGGTTGATTTTCCTGTGATTGGAAATGGCGATATTCAAACTTCTGAAGATGCGATCATGATGCTGCAAGAAACCGGTTGCGATATGGCGATGGCCGGTCGTGGATTGGCAGCTCGTCCGTGGATGTTGTGGCAGCTTGGTGAAGATTTAGGTTTTGCCGCTCCTTTAGGTAAAGAAGGTCTGAGAGCTCCTCGCACAGCTGAAGAAGAAGGTGCTGAGTATGGAAAGTGTTTATTAAAACTAATCGAGCGTTGCCGTCATTATTTTGGCGAAGATCTCGCGATGAGAAAAGTGCGTTTCTATGTGCGCACAACAAGTGTGTGGCTGCCGTTTGGAAATACTTTGGTGGGAATTTGTGCGAAAGCAAAAAACATCGAAGAGATGACAGCAGGAGTTGCGAAATTTTTTGAGGGCTCTATCGAAATGAGTCCTCGCACAGAATTAAGGCAGTAGGTCTTAAGATGAATTGCCTGCTCTGCCAATCCCCCGATTCAACACCTTTTAAAGTAGAGAAAAAGCCAGAGAGAAGCTATTTCCATTGTGCCGAGTGTGATCTCATCTTTATGAATCCTACAGAACGTTTGAGCCCACAAGATGAAAAAGCGCGCTACGACAATCATGAGAACCAGGGAAGTGCGGGACACGTCGCTTTTCTAGAGCCTCTAGTAAAAGACATCGATACTTATTTTAAATCCGCAGGCCTTGTGCGCTCACAACTTTCGATGTTGGATTTTGGATGTGGTCCGAAGCCTTCACTTTCAGTCCTTTTTGAGATGAAAGGTTATAAAACGTCGAACTACGATTTGTTCTATCACCCGGATCAAGACCAGCTTCGTCGCACTTATCATTTCGTCACAAGCACTGAGGTGTGGGAGCATTTTTATAATCCACGCCAAGAAATTGAAAAACTGCTTCGTCTTGTAAAATCCGGCGGCCTTTTAGGAATTATGACTTCAGCTCACCGTGGAGAAGCCGCTTTTCATGACTGGCATTATCGTCGTGATCTCACCCATGTGGTGTTTTTCTCAGAACGAAGCATGGAGTGGATTGCGCGTGAATTCAAACTGCACGTGCTTAAAGCAAAAAGCCCTTATTGGATTTTTCAAAAGGTGTTTTAGTTTAGTGAAACTGAGGCGCCATCATTTTCCCTGAATGAGAATTTTTGTCTGAATCTTTATAACTCTCTGAATGTTCCGAAAAGTAATTCAGAGGTACGTGTCTGGTTTTCCTAAAAGTGCTTTCTATTTTGGCCCTTTCCTTAACAGGTTTTTCATTTGATGCTGAAAAACTGCAGCTTGCTCTTCTCTGTAAGCAATCTCAAAACTGCGCAACAAAAAGCAAAGAACTTGTCGACCGCCTGACCTTGAGTTGTGAGATGGAAGTCCAAAGCCAAAACTGCGCGGAATTAGCTCATGCTCATCCTGATTGGGCACCCTTGATGCGAAAATGTGATTTTCAAGGTTTGTGTAAGCAACAAAATGAATATGCTGAAAAAGCTGGAATGGCGTGTTTGCGCGGATATAAAAACGCCATGATTGATTTAGGCATTTCTTTGAAGGATATGTCTGTGTCCTTAGCGGGTTTTGTCGATGATACCTGGGAAAAATTCAAAGCGAGCAACAAAAGGCGTAATGAGTTTATCGCAGAGTGTGACAAGTCGTTGGCTTGCAAACGAGATCTTGTGAAAGAAGACCGTCGTTATCGCGATCTTTCAGATGAAAAATTAAATAAACTTTCTGCCGCCTTTTTGTATGTGCAAGCTCAGGATATGAAAGCCTATATGTCATCCTTGGAAAGAGCTCGTCCGAAACCCTACGTGCCGATTTCTGAGCGCCCTCTGCGGGAAGATGTGACGTTGAGCGCAGAACAAAATGACAAGCTTGTGCGATTGCTGGCCATAGTGAGTGATCAGGTCAAAGAACAATATCATCGCTATGCCTGCTACACCCCGGCAGCCCAAGAGGAACTTAAATGTTATGCCTTAGGTAATATCGTGGATCCAACCATGATGGCGGGGTATTTTGTTAAAGGTGGAAGAGCTGCGGCTGCTGTAGCCCGTTTGGCTCACGAAGAAAAGGCTCTGGAAGTTGCTGAAAAAATACCACTTCTGCGTTTTTCCAACAGGGGAGAGCTAGTTAAAAACTACCTCGAATTTTCTCCGACAACGGTGGCTCAAAATGAAAAATGGATTTCGCTTGCAGACAAAGGTGTAAGTTCAAAGAACTTGTTCTTTGACGTTGAAAACAGCCAAATAAAAAAACTCAACGACACTTTGAAAGATAAAAATCTCGTTACAAGTCTTACAAACTTTCACAAAGACATTCTGGATAAGAAGATGTCCAGTCTACAAAAGGATTTCCCGGAGTTGGTGATTGATAAGTATTCCGATTTTAAATCAATGCGTTTTGCCTTTGGCGGTAAAATTCCTCCAGATCTTGAAAAACGTTTGCAGAAAATATTTACAGAAACCAACGAAGAGTTTTCTTCTTACTTAAAGGACAGTCGTATCTTACGTGAGGGGGACCGCGCACAAGATTGGTTTCGTGCCGGCGTCGGATCTTCAGCGGATCAGGCCAATTTGGCTGCTCGTTACGCTCGTGGTGCACCCACGAACGATATGTATTCTTTTGCGCGAAAAGATCTTCAGGTCGCCATGGGAATGAAACTGAATGCAATTGAAAGTGATCGCGTGCTCCTGCGCCAGGCATTTAAGGACACCTCTGTTTTAGAGGGGGCAACTTTGAATCAGGACGCTTTTGATATCGTAAGAAAGAATTCTGGAGACGGTAAGAAAATTTCAGAGGCTCTTTCCAATCGTTTTGGCTTGCAAAGCCTCTCAGAAAAAAATGTGCAAACCTTAGAGCGGTACGTAAAGAGCACGGACGAGTTTTCTCCGGGCCTTTATATTGCCAAGCGTGAAAATGCACATCTCAATGACGCCGCCTTGGGAGGGCTTTCGGCGGATATCATTGGCTTGGGCGGTGCTAATTTAAAAGGAACGGCGGAGGCATTGGTTCAAACCACGTCTATTAATAGTGCTTTAGAAAAAACACGGCTTTCGGAAAAAGCCGTTACCAAGGAATTTATCGAGCAGAAGAAAACTTTCGAAACTGTCGTAGGACGCTCCGTGGATCCGGGGAAGTTAAAAACAATTTGTTCTGGTGATGATTGTGTATCGGTAGCCACGGCTCCTTTGTCAGAGAAAGATAAAACAAAAATTTTGTCCGGCTTAGCCAATTCCAAGTATTCGGGCTCATTTCGTGTGGCTTTTGTTTCTGACGGAGTGAAAGAGGTTGAAAGCCGCAATATTTTGGCCAATCAGGGCGAGGCCGTTGAAAAGAAACTGCGCAAGGCTCTGAGCTCAAAAATGGAATCACACCGTTTAAAGGGTCTCACTTTCGGGGTGGATATGCGAACACAAGAGCTTAATAGGGGAGGCGTGAAGCTCTTAATGGGAGAAGCTGAAAGTCTGCGTTTAACAACACGAGAAAGAGAATTGATCCGTAAATCATTTCAAGATGCTTTAGATTCTTTAAATCATGAGCTTTCGCAAAGTGGAACTCGCGTTCAGTATACGCCTGTTTACTAGTTGCAAATACGCTCGAGATTTTCTTTAAATTCAGCCGGTTTTTTTAGAATTTTGATTTCATCAAAAACTTGTTTCGCTTCGCCATTTTTTAACGACAAAGCCTTCAACCACTGTTTCGTGCGGGAAACTGCAAAGTAGTCGTTAATATAAAGCGTGCTCGCTTCAAAGAATTGCGGAAGCAGAGGTTTTGCTTTTTCCCAAGACATGTCTTCCACTGGTTCTTGCGAAAGACTTTGTTTGATCTGTTTAAAGATGAATGGATTGCTCATGACCCCGCGGCCGATCATATAATCTTCACAGCCCGTGACTTCCACACAGCGATGAAAATCAGCAACGTTCCAGATCTCACCATTGGCGATAATCTTGGTTTTTGTTTTTTCTTTAATACGAGGAATCCATTCCCAATACGCAGGTGGTTTATAACCATCTGTTTTCGTGCGACAATGAATCGTGAGCCAAGTGGCATTGGCCGCTTCCACCGCTTGGGCAATGTCAATACAGCGAGTAGGATCGTCAAATCCCAAACGAATTTTTGCCGTCACCGGAACCTCAGCGGGAATGGCCTTACGAACCGTATCGACGATTGTGAAAACGCGATCGCAGGATTTTAAAAGACTTGCTCCGCCATCATGTCGGTTCACCGTTTTAGCTGGGCAGCCGAAATTTAAATCAACACCCAAAGCACCCAGTTTCACAGCTCTCTGTGCATTCAGTGCTAAAGGCTCAGCGTGGCCGCCAAGAAGTTGCACAAAGACAGGAGTGCCCCAACGAGTGCGCGAATTTGTTTTTAACTCCGGACAGTTTTTATAAAAAACACTTTCTGGATGCAGACGATCTGTGACGCGCAAAAACTCCGTCACACATTGGTCAATACCACCAATGCGAGTCAGCGTATCACGCATCACCCAATCAACCACACCTTCCATCGGAGCCAAAAACAGTTTCATGAACTAAAGGCCACCCATTTTTTTAACGATGTCGAAGTGTTTCTTTTCAACAGGCTGAACAGAAAGACGAGAGCCTTTTTGCAGAACCACCATATCAGAAAGCTTCTCATTGTCGCGAAGATCTGAAAGGCTCACAAGATTTTTAAATTTCGCAACGTATTCAACTTCCACGCAAAACCAAATCGGTTTTTCTTTCGTGGCTTTGGCATCAAAGTATTCTGATTTTTTTTCGAACTGAGTTTTATCAGGAAACGCAAGCTTTGAAACTTTCGCGATACCTGCAACTCCAGGTGGCTCGGCATTCGAGTGATAGAATAAAACAAGGTCACCCACTTGCATGTCTTTTTGCATGTAGTTGCGAGCCTGGTAATTGCGCACACCTTCCCACGGAGTTGTTTTATCTTTGTGGAGTTGATCAATAGAATAAACATCCGGTTCTGATTTCATCAGCCAGTATTTCATTTGCTTTTCTCCGCTTTGATTTTTCCAGATTTAAAAAACCATTCGCCAGCTTGTTTGCGAAACGTGCTCACTTCATGGTGAACATAATCTTCATCGTCAACGGAATAAAAAGCTTTAAACTCCACCGTGCCCTTCGTACCTTTTTCTTCGGCGTGCACGATTTCAAGTTTTAAAAACTTCGCTCTTTCAGCCCATTCTTTATTGGCGTCGTCATCGATCAGATCCAAAGTTTGCGGATCCGTCGTGTCACGCAAGTACTGCATTTGATTTTTAGCAAACGCCGAATAGCGCGAACGCATCAAAGCTTCGGCTGTTGGAGCCAACGCTTTCCCTGAGTGATAAACACCACAACATTCAACATAAGATTTTCCAGAACCACAGGGGCATTTCATATTTTTAAGTCCAATCTTTGAGCTTGGCGCGAAGCTACCAGAAAAGGTACGCCGTACCTATCTGTATTGCGGGGCATTATCGAGGTGCTTGATACCCTTTAAGAGAGGGGACTGTTATCGTTTTAGTTTGAGGTGAGAGTATGGCGAAATGGGCACTAATTACGGGAGCCACTTCTGGTATCGGCTGGGCCACGTCTTTGGCGTTAGCGGGACAAGGATTTTCAATTTTAGCGACGGGCCGCCGTCAGGAAAAACTTCTCGAGCTTGAAAAAGAGATTAAAAGTAAATTTCCCACTGTTTCGGTGAAGCTTGCGCAGTTTGATGTTTCAGATCGTTTTGAAGTGAGTGAATTTTTAAAATCACATCAAGCAGAAATTTCTCAAGTTGAAGTTTTAGTGAACAACGCAGGTCTCGCCAAAGGCACCGACAAAATGCAAGAGTCTTCCTTAGATGATTGGGAGACAATGATCGACACCAACATCAAAGGTTTGCTCTTCATGACCCGCGGAGTGATCGAACACATGGTTCGTAAAAATTCAGGTCATGTTGTGAATCTTGGTTCGGTCGCGGGACGTTGGACTTATCCGGGCGGTGGCGTTTACTGCGCCACAAAGTTTGCCGTGCGTGCGCTGTCTGAAGGACTCCGTATGGATCTTTTAGGAAGTAAAATTCGTGTCACGAATATTGAGCCGGGCATGGTGAGCACAGAGTTTTCGATGGTGCGTTTTAACGATCAAGCCAAGGCTGATAAAGTTTATGAGGGCATGACACCGCTTCAAGCTTCTGACATCGCAGAAACCATTGCGTGGTGTGTGGCGCGTCCGGCTCACGTAAATATTCAAGAACTTGTTATTTATCCAACAGACCAAGCTCACGTCGGGCAAGTGGCCCGTCACGGCACAGTGTGAAGGGCAGAGGCCCGGAACTGGAGTAGTAAAATGGGACAAAGTTTTCGTATAGAAAAAGACACCATGGGTGAAGTGCAAGTGCCAGCAGATAAATTCTGGGGAGCGCAAACACAAAGATCCACTCAGAATTTTCGTATTGGTGGAGACCGTTTCCCTCGAGAAATGATTCGTGCCTTGGGGATTCTAAAAAAATGCGCGGCTTTGACAAATCACAAGTTGGGACTTCTCGATCAAAAGAAAACCGATGTGATCGTAAAAGCGGCGGATGAAGTGATCCTTGGAAAACTCGATGCGCATTTTCCATTGGTGGTATGGCAAACAGGTTCCGGAACTCAAACGAACATGAATGCCAATGAAGTTATCGCCAATCGCGCGATGGATATGATGGGAATAAAACTTCCTAGCAAAGACATTCATCCCACTGATGATGTGAACAGAGGACAGTCTTCGAATGACACATTCCCAACAGCGATGCATATTGCCGTCGGTGAACAAATTCATCACCGCTTGATTCCCATGATGGAAAAGTTGCACCGCGCTCTTGAACACAAACAACAAGACTTTAAAGACATCGTGAAAATTGGTCGCACACATTTGATGGATGCAACCCCATTAACACTCGGCCAAGAGTTTTCTGGTTACGCGACCCAAATGAAACATTCCATTCAAAGAGTGAAAAACACGTTGCCGCATCTCTATGAGCTTGCTCTTGGTGGAACAGCAGTCGGCACGGGATTGAACACTCATCCGCAATTTGCAGAAGAAGCAGCGAAAGCCATCGCGCATGAAACGAAGCTTCCGTTTGTTTCAGCCGAAAATAAATTTGAAGCTTTAGCGACTCACGATGCCTTGGTGGAGGTGAGTGGTGCGCTTAATTCCGTCGCCGTGTCCCTGATGAAAATTGCGAACGACATCCGTATGCTGGGGTCTGGACCTCGCTGCGGTATTGGTGAGCTTCAATTGCCTGAAAACGAACCGGGAAGTTCCATCATGCCCGGGAAAGTGAACCCCACTCAAAGCGAAGCCATGACTATGGTCTGTGCACAAGTGATGGGAAATAACGTCGCCGTGAGTGTAGGCGGAGCCACGGGGCACTTTGAACTCAACGTGTTTAAGCCTTTGATTGTTTATAATGTGCTCAACTCCATTCGTTTGCTTGCGGACGCTTGCGAGTCCTTCACGGATCATTGCGTGGTCGGCATTGAAGCAAACACAAAACAGATTAAAAAGCACCTCGACAACTCATTAATGCTCGTAACCGCGCTGAATCCTCACATTGGCTATGACAACGCAGCGAAAATAGCCAAAACTGCCCATAAAAATGGCACAACACTGCGCGAAGAAGCCATCAATCTTGGACTCCTTTCTGGCGAAGAATTTGATAAGATAGTAAAACCTGAAGAGATGACAGGCCGATAGGCCGCAGAGTGGAGGGGCCGAGCCCCGGAACTGGAGCAGTATTAAATGAATTCGTTGTTGGCAAAAGCGAGCTGGATGGAGCGCGATGATATTCGCCCGTATGTTTTTGTTCGTCCAGAAAATCAAATCGCACTGCCAGGCTCCGTTCATCGTTTGGATTGGTTCAAAAAAGAACCGGTCTTTAAAGATCCTCTGGATATCAGTGAAATCGCTTTTGCAGATCGCATTTACTCCATCGAAGAACGCGCGTTTGGTCCTTCCAATATGGCGATGCCTCGTTGGGTTTTCTATGACTGCGCTGTGATGCCAGGCTTCGTTGCGGGTTTCGCCGCGAAACCTTCCGCCCTCACAAAAGAGATGCGCGAAGTTCTTGATCCAAAAAAATATCCAGCAACAAATTCTCCAATCAAGACATCGGGTGTGCTAAAAGAAGTGACTTCTTTGGATGATATGGACTGGGTTCCATTGTCTCTCTTCATTATCATTCCGACGATGCATCGTGGGGAGTGGGTCGCGCACAACCTGTGTTCGATCAACTCGTTGCTTCCAGACGGCGGACTTTACGGTCTGGGCTTTCTGTCCAAAGCGTTCGGTCTGTGGTATGCTAACGTCGAACAGTGTTCAGGAATGACTCAGTGGGGAAGCCCGGCTTTAAAGCTGCACTCTCACTACGGTCACTTGGAGGTCATCGGCGCTTATGCTCCGGTGCACTCGCACGCAAAGACGATCACGTATCGTGTGCAAGTAAATACGCATTGCTGGGAAAAGTTCTTTAATAAAGAACCAGACTTAGCGTTCTTGGAAAACTACGGACCAACGGGAACTTTCATTGATCCGAAAAATGAAGAGAGCATGTTGAACTTCCAACAGCGCATTGAGCGCAGTGAAGGGCCTTTTTACCTCAGCGCAGGCGAGATCGCTCAAAAGAAGTTAGATGAAAAATTGATGATTTATAATTTGAAACAACAATACTAGATAGGAAGAAAAAATGTCGATGAATACCCTGCCCCCTGTCGCGAAGTCTTTTTTTGCGTTCTGTAAGAAATGTGATGCAGATAGATACCACGTGGTTCTAGCTCACACGTCTTCGACTTCGGCGAAAATTAAATGCGAAATCTGCGGTTCGCAAAAGACGTACTCTCTTCCGAAAGCGCAAACTCGCACGGGTAAACCATTGACGGGTGCTGCGGCGAAAAAACGTGAACAAACGTTGAACTCACGCAAATCCAGCCACCGCAACGAATACGAAATGTTGATGTCCAACGAAGGAGCTCCAACAGCGTCTTACAATATGAAGGCGAAGTTTGAGAAAAACACAAAACTTCAACATCCAAAATTCGGGATGGGTTTCATCAAAGACGCGATGTCTGACAAAATCGAAGTGGTTTTCGAAGACGAAGTGCGCACATTGATCCACAACAGAACATAGTCTTTATTTCGAACGAGATTTCATGGATTGGCTTAAAGGGTTGAACCCCGAGCAGCAGAAGGCCGTAAAACACAATTACGGCCCTTTGCTTATTTTAGCGGGTGCGGGTTCAGGTAAAACGACGGTTCTTGTTTCAAGAACGGGACGAGTGATTTCTGAAAGAGTCGCACAGGCTCAAGAGATCTGCGTTCTTACGTTCACAAACAAAGCCGCGCGCGAATTAAAACACCGCGTGCAAGCAAAGCTTGGCAATACGGGGAAAGGTCTCTGGGCAGGGACTTTCCACTCTTTTGGATTGCAAATTTTGCGTCGTTTTCACAAGCACGCCAATCTGTCTCCGTACTTTGGAATCGTCGATCAAAGCGATTGCAATTCCATTCTGAAAGACTTGATTAAAGATATTAAAAATTCCGGCAAAGATAAATTTGACGTCGACAAGATTCTTTCGATGATCAATGACCGCCGCACGGGCCTTGCCGTGCAAAACGAAGCTTTTGACGAATACCACGAGATGGCTGAAGTCTTAGCTCCGAAATTTGCAAAACGTTTAGAGCACCTGGGTGTTGTGGATTTCGAAGGTCTTCTGATTAAGCCTTTGCAGCTTTTCAAAGAGCATCCAGATATTTTAGAAAAAGTTCAGAACTCTTTCAGCCAAGTGATGGTGGATGAGTTTCAAGACACCAATCGCATGCAAATGGATTTGATTGCACAGATCGTAAAGTCGCATAACAACCTGACAGTGGTTGGTGATGACGATCAGTCGATTTATGGCTGGCGGGGAGCGGAAGTAAAAAATATTTTGAACTTCCCGCAGGAGTTCGCGAACTGCGAAGTGATCAAGCTTGAAAGAAATTATCGTTCTTCGGCAGAAATTCTTGCTATCGCCAATGCCGCGATTTCTAAAAATAAAAATCGCCATGGCAAGATCTTACGTTCACAAGCCGCTCAAGACACGGGTGAGCTTCCTGAGTTGTTTGTGCTTGATCGTGAAGAAGATGAATGTGAATTTGTCGTCTCTGAAATTTTAAACTTCCAACGCCAAGGTTATAAATACAAAGACTTTGCAATTCTCTATCGTTCCAACACTCAAGGAGGCTTGATTGAGTCTTCTTTGCGTCGTGCGAACATGCCGTACAATATTTCCGGCGGAACTTCGATCTTTGACAGACGTGAAATCAAAGATTTGATGGCGTACTTAAAACAAGCCTTGGCTCCAAATGAGGTTTCTCTTCGCCGTATCATCAATGTGCCTTCGCGAGGCATTGGTGACACAACGATTGAGAAACTCAGCGAGTTCGCCTTGAAGAAAAGAATCAACTTTGTCGACGCCTGCCGTTTCTGGAAGGAAGCCGAAGTGCAAGATAAAGCCGGAGAGTCGATTGATAACTTGATGAAATTTATCGAAGACCTTCCTAAAAACATCTTAGACTTCCAGGTGGGTTCTTCGCCGGGCGCGAAGATGGTTGAGATCTTTCAAAACATCGGTTACCGCGAATACGTCTATGGCACAGCGGCTGATCCGACAAGTGCGGAAAAAAAATGGATGGTCGTTGAGATCTTTGGCCGTATTTTAGACTCTTACTTGGGGCGCCGCTCGTATGACATTGAAAATATCAAGTCCTTCGTGGATTCGATGCTTTTACGCGATGATATGTCCCAGGAAGAAGAAGAGCCGAATAAAATCCAGCTTATGACTTTGCATGCTTCAAAAGGTCTTGAGTTCCCTGTTGTCATTTTGGCGGGTCTTGAAGAAGATCTTTTACCGCACAAGAACTTGGGCTCTGACATTGATGAAGAACGTCGTTTGTTCTATGTCGGTGTCACTCGCGCGAAAAAACGCTTGGTGATGTCACGCTGTCAGCAACGGAAAAAAAATGGCGCCGTTCGTCCTGTGACGCCTTCAAGATTCCTATTGGAGCTTCCGAAGGAACTCTACAAAGAATATCCTCTAGGAGCGCGTCCTGTTGTAGGACAAGAGCGTGAGGACCTGGTTGCAAACTTTCTTTCAAAATTAGACAGTCAGCTTGGCAGTAAAAAATAAGTTAGTTCTCGCCTAAACAGCCAAAAGCGTCGCAGGGACGGGGGCTTATGCGTTTGATTGTGCCTGTAATGCGGGTGGTTTTGCTTTTCTCTTCTTGGATAATAGAAAGGGCAATGGCTCCGGCACTTTTAAGTTCAACGATGATCTTGCCGACGTGCTCGCGAGTCAGATAAAAACCATCCTTATCAATGGCTCCGGTTTGTATCGAGGTTTCAGGATCTATCAAGGCGTTTTTAGATATGCGGCGAGGCTCGAAGACCGTGCTAAAAAAAGATTTTCCGATGGAATAGCCGACCTGTATGAAAAACTGGTTTTGCACCATGTTCACGCGCATTTCAGCTTTACAGATGATCGATTCTTCGACGAGACAAGGGCCTTCCCAATTTCCTATGAAGTCCCCAGGGTCACCCATATACTCGCGAGGAGCGACAAAGTCGGCGCTCGTCGCGGAGCCTGAGTTTTGGCAACCAATGATTGCCATGATAAATAAGAACGGCATCAAAGATTTCATGATTCGATTGTGGCGCGCCCTCGCTCACTCAAAAAGCGAATCATGATCTTTCTGCCGACTATCAAAATCTACTTCATGAGTTCGCGGAAATCATTTGGCAGAGGCGTTTCAAAAGTCTGCACACGCCCTCCGATTGGCAAGCTTAAACGGAATGCATGCAGGTACATGCGTTCATTTTTGTAGATCTCTGCCATTTTGTCGTTGTACTTGGGATCGCCGTAGCGAGTGTCACCGACGATAGCATGTTTTGCCAAAGCCGCATGTTTGCGAATCTGATGCTGACGGCCCGTGAGCAAACGTACTTCCACCAAAGAGAAGAACTTATTAGAGCTCATCACGCGGTACAAAGTTTTTGCTTCCATGCGGTCTTTCAAAAGACCTTGTGGATTTTTACGTCCTTCGGATTTGTCAGAAATAGGGAACGACCACTCTTGCCATTCTTCAGATACGTCCATGCCTCCACGCAAAACGGCGTAGTACATTTTTTCTGCTTTGTGAGTTTGAAATTGCTCTGACAAATTGGCAGCGGTTTCTTGCTCGGTAGCGACAATCAAAAGGCCGCTTGTTTCTTTGTCCAAACGGTGAACGGGGTAGATGTCGTGGAAAGTTCCAGGGTGCAGTTGCTTTTTAAGAATGCTGCGAACGTCACCTGCTTCGTTATG
>NZ_CAMLDV010000105.1 GCF_946478835.1 uncultured Bdellovibrio sp.
GTCGGGAGGCGATGAGTGCTCAGTTCACCACGCATGTTCATATTCTCATTGTTTGTATTGGCCGTGGGGGTCAGTCTGTCCTTGTCACGTTCAAACAGTGGCACTTCCAAGGTTAAGTCCGTTGAGGACTACTGGGCTGAGACGGGGCTCGGCCCAGCTGCCTTGGAAGATCTTCTGCAAGACCAAACGTGTGGAAGCTCCGAGCGTTATTTCTTGGCCTGCACAAACTCCGTTCTCACAATTGCAAATCGTTTTAACTTAAGCCTCAACACCGAGGGAAACTTAGTTCCCGTTCATGAAGCTTTGTCTAGCGACATGAGTTCCGAGAAAAAACAACTTGAGCCCTGGAGAGATTTCTTCGCAAATAACACCGACAAAGCCGTGAAGATCTCTTTCATGAAAGCCTGGAAAGAACTCGAATCTCGTTACATTTCATCTTCGCAAAAATCGATGATGGTGGGTTTGGGTTTGAACGGATTTATCTCTGTGTTTCGTGATCCACATACGTACTTGATGCCGGTTTCTCAGTTTAAAGAAGTCGTTTCAAAAGCCGACAACCGCTCTACAGCTTTGGGAGTGGTGTTGGGACTTTCAGGCGGCCAGTATGTAATTCGCAAAGTGACAGAAGGCAGTCCTGCAAAACTCGCAGGTCTTAAAAAAGGCGACGTTCTTTTAGAGATCAACGGTCACAAGCTCAAAGGTCTTTTGCAGGCGCGCGTGTCGGAGCTTTTAAAAGGCGAAGTGGGTGAGGCAAGCACTCTTTTGGTCAGTCACGACGGGAACGAGAAAAAATATAAACTTCGTCGCACAGAAATCACCGTGGCCACTGTTTCCACACGCGTGATTGACGGTATCAAACCAATCGGCGTTGTCGGTATTAACAAATTCGCCAAAGGTGCCTGTGAAAAAGTAAAAGAGTCTTTGGAGATTGTTAAAAAAGCGCACGTCCGTGGATTGTTGTTAGATCTGCGTGACAACCCAGGCGGGCAGATGGAAGAAGCGGCTTGTATCACAAGCCTGTTTGTCGGATCTGAAAAGAAAATCTTCGAAGTTCGTTATCTCGATCCAGGTAAAAAAGCAGAAGAGTATTTTGGCGGAGAAGAAAAAATTTTTGATCTTCCCGTGGCCGTTCTTATCAACGGCGCCTCTGCAAGTGCTTCTGAAATCGTGGCGGGAGCTTTGCGTGACTTAAATCGCGCGGTTCTTGTTGGCGAAAGAACTTTCGGTAAGGGTTCTTTCCAGGAAGGCGAGTACTGGTCACAAAATAAAAAGATCGCTCTTTTTGAAACCAAAGGATTTTACTATCTGCCGTCAGGGCGCTCTCCACAAATGAAAGGGCTGACTCCTGACGTGACGGTGAGTTTTGATAATATTTGGGTAGGCCGCGAAAACGATCAATTTATCAATCCATTGCGTGCGCCTGAGAAACAAATTCTCAATGCAGGAAAACTCTACTCTTCAGATTCATGTTTGGATATAGAGGAAAGTGCGACGGGCGAAGATCTTCAACTCTCAAAAGCGCGTCAGGTTTTATTCTGTGCAAGCACAGTGGCAAGAGCGGGGCTATGATCACGACAGATTTATTTAAGCATAAATTTATTCCGGCAAAAAAGAAGTCGGACAATTTAATGATTGTTCTGCATGGTCGCGGTGACAGCATTAAGCCGTTTTTCTCTTTTAACGAAGAGCTAAACCTTCCGGAAATGAATTATCTTTTGCTGAACGCTCCTCGTCGCTTTATGGACGGTTACACTTGGTATGGGGAGCCTCCGTTTCAAGGTAAAGGCGTTCTTAAAATTCGCGAAAAACTTTTTGATCTTTTGAATGACTTAGAAAATCAAGGCTGGAAGAGCGAAAAGATTTTCCTCTTTGGATTTTCGCAAGGTTGTTTGATCAGTGCTGATATCGGTCTGAATTATCCAAAAAAATTAGGTGGCATCGTTGGTATCAGCGGCTACTTTAATTTCTACCCTCGTTGGAGAGCAAACCTTTCTCAAGAAGCTCGCCAGACCCCATGGATTTTCACACACGGACACCAGGACGACGTTCTTCCTCTTGAAGAAACTAAATACGGGGTGGATAAACTCAAAGACGCAGGCCTTCGTGTGGATTGGGTTGAAATGGAGAAAGATCATTCTCTTAAAGACGAGGAATATCCTATTATTCGACGTTGGGTCCGCGATCAACTTGCCGATTTAAAATAATTTTTTGTCAGACATGATGGCCATCATATAGAAGTCTCCAACGCCACCCGATACATTGCGTGAATGCAATATAAAGGGAGCTAAATTATGGCAGACACATTCTTTAAATGGGACCAACAGAAGTTATCGACTCATGTTGAGGCAATGGACAACGAACACAAGAAGCTTGTTGATATTATGAACCGCCTTTATGAGCGTCACGAAGCCAAGGCATCAAAGATTGAACTGAACTCGATCATTCGTGAGCTTGCCGCCTGGACAATCACACATTTTGATCATGAAGAGAAATTCTTTGATACTCTTCCTTATTCTCATGCGGCCGTTCACAAAAAGATCCATAAAGATTTGATTGAAAGACTTAAAGGACATCAGGCGGAGTTTGAAAAAACGGGTGTTCTTACTCCGGCGTTCTTTCAGTTTCTTAAGACATGGCTCACAGCACACATTATGGGAATTGATACGAAATACGGAGAGATCGCGGTGAAACAAGCTGGCTAATGAGCTGGCGATTTCAAGAGACTCTTCCATTTTTCAACGACAGCTCCGCTGCTGGCATCGATATCTAGGCGGCTGTCGTTGATTTCAACGGACTCCTTCTCTGGTTTAGGAACGGAAATATAAACTTTTTCGACCTTTTCTGAGACGGTGCCGCCGAAGGCTGGAAGTTTTCTGAGAGAGTTGAATCCCCAAGCGACGATTATCAAAGAAGCGCACACTAATGATGCAATCAAAAATTTTTTCTTCATAACCCCATCCCCATGGATTGGGAATATGCAAAGTCATGCCATGTTCGAAAATAAATTTAGTAATAAAGCGACGTTGAGGGAATAGACATCGCTTACTCTCTAGACAAAATCATCCAAGACATAAGGTCTCTTGGTGAGACAGAAAGATTTCTGAAATTTAAGGTTGAGGTGTTCCCAAGAAGAACACCTAAATAGACTCGCTATGTTCTTCAACGAGGCTTAAGAGTTTCGCATACAGATCCATCTTCACCGCTGGAGTGGCTTGCAGATCACGGTAAAAACGACTGACAGGAACTTCAGGAGCACCGTTGTTCTCAAACACCAAACGATCGACGATCTTCTGAATCTGATCCATTGAAAGACCTTTTTTCTTTTCAGTGATGATCTCTTCAACCATTTCAATCAACGCGTTTCCAGTGATACGTTTATCGGAATTCAGCTTGTCAGCTCGCTCACAAATTCCCTTCAAGATTGTTTCTGGCTTCTGTTTTCCGGCCGCAACCGTGACAAGTTCACGATAAAGTTCCTGGAAGGCCTGAATGTGACGTCTTTGTTTTTCCCCCATGCGAGCGTCGCGAACTTTGGCGAAACCCGAAAGGATTGTTTTAAAAAACACGTTTTCTGTCATCCAACGCTTTTCAAATGGCACTGGACTTTCCATCAAAAAGCGCGGCAATTCACGTAGAATAGAGCGCATATTGTAAAGAGCCGGATGATTGATTCCATCAGCCACTTTTTCACTGCTGCCACTGATTTTAGCGCGTTCAAAGAAAGAAAACTCTTTATCGAAACGTTCAAAAAGATTTTTCTCAGCTAAGATATGACTTCTTTGGCTGGCGTTAAAGCCCATGCGGTACAAAATGCGCTCCGCACGTTTTTCATCAAAAAGCTGATTGAATTTCTCAACCTGAGGATGGCGTGAGAAAACACGCAGTGGTTTTTTCTTTTTAGTTTTTAGATAGTCCACCATTTGCGCAAACACTTGTACGATCAAACGGGCTTTTTGTTTTTGTTCGTTCAGATTTGTTGAGAATCTTTCAACGTCATCATAACGATATTTATCATGGCGAATTCCGAATTGGCGAACGCTGCCGTAGTCAATAATTCCGGCATCCGCTAAAACGTTGTCACCATCCCAGTCAAGCCACGCAAAAATATAATCGATATCCATTTGTGCGGTGAAATCCGCGAACGATTTGCAAACATGAACCAAAAGCTCATCGTATTTTGTGTTGCCCTTCGCTGTGATATCCCACACTTTATTATCCGTCTGCCTATCGATCAGATAATCTGTCGCGGCTTTCAGGGCTTCATATTTTTCTTGTTTTAAATAAAGGAATAGGTGCGCTGGACGAATCAAATTCGGGGCCGCGCGAACACCGATGCCGTAACCTTTCCCGAGATCAATCACACAAAGAACACGCTCTGTGCGAAGCCCCTGTAGATGCATAACCTCGGCAAGGATTGAGGCCGCTAAGAGTTCGTCAATTTCCGCTAAACCACAACCATAACCAAACTCAGTGCCACCGGTTTTTAAAGGCTTCTGTGCTTCGACAGCGCCAGGAGCCAAACAAGTGACGCCTGTACCACGGCTAGACACGTCCCATGTCATGCCACGGTGATAAACAGTGCCATTCCAAATGCCGCGGCCATCGCCGGAAGTTTTACCTTGTTTGTTAGCGTGTTGCAGTTGCAAGTAGCGAGTCGCCATATAGCGGTGAGGGCGAATGGTTTCAGGATCAACGCGACGGTGAGTGAGTTCGTCGTATTCATTGATGATTTGCAGAGAGAAGGTTTCAATGAGTTTCTTTTCAAGCTCTTCCGTCATCTGATGAGGATGATCGGGAGCGATCAGACCCATTTCTTTTGCGAGTATGAAGTTGAAGTAGGCGACTTTTCCTGTTTGAAGCTCTCGCACCTTGTACGAGACATAGCCATCCTTAACAGCATCCATCCAAGGGTGAACACCATTGAGTTGATCAAAGGAAGAATAAAAGTTCGACAGTTCCTTGAGCTTTCGAGCGCCGCTATGTTTCATCGTCATGATGCTTCCACACTCCTTGTAGAAAAATGAGACACTCTTCATATCGGCAGGCCAGGCCTGCACTTTAATATTAAGCCCTAAAAAAATTCTTCCGAATACTGGACTGGACAAAATAAGGGGACTTCATGAAGACACCTGGATTTCTGCTTCTAGCGCTACTTTCCACAAGTTCATTTGCCGTTAACAAGGACATTTCCGGCCGTTTGATTCAACCTTCTTTCGCTTCGGCGCCTGCATGTGAAGAGCGTCCGGAGTTCCTTACGGATATTCGTAACGATTTCGTCGGCACCGTGTCTCGCTTGCCAGAAGCGGTTTTGGTGGCAAGAGATGTCGAATATTATATTGAAGGCAAGCATGGGAACGAGGCGGTGAAGCTTTATGGTTATCAGTCTTTCTTACAGCAAACAGCAGCATCGCAAATTCTTTGTGGAAGCGCTCCGCAAGCTGGTAAAGAGCGCTTTTCTTTGCTGGCGCCCACTTTAATCGATACTCGGAAGCAACCAAAAATAGGCCAAAGTCTGTGGCAGTTTCAGCTCATGACGGAAGGAAATAAGTACTCTTTCTGGAATTTAAAGAGCCCTGCCTTAAAAAATAAAACGGATCTAGAGAAGTGGCTGAAAAGTTCCGGCGCTCAATACAAGATCTATCAGCGCTCGCACACGGAGTTTGAACTCATGCTGGTAAAAAAAGAGCGCGAGGTGACTCAATATCTTTCCATTCGCTACGATTCAATTCCGGATATGCGCAATAACTAAAGTACTTGAACGGATAAATTGTATTTTTTAAAAAGAGCCTCCAACTTTTTGGAGGTTTTTAGTTTTTGAACCGCACCGTCGAATTCTTTTTTCGTGAGTTTGCTATGCGGGCTGATGGCGCAGGCAATCGGATACTCTTGCACTAAGAGACGCTGGCGCTTTTCTTCAATTTCAGGATGATTGTTTTTAAAGTAATCGAAAAACACTTCGTCGATCACCACGTAACTTACACGATTGGATAACAATTTTTTTAAGTTTGCCTCGTCGGTGGGTGCGTCTTCGCGCACGAGGGACTTATCTTGAAAGTACGGATTTAAGTTCGGATAAGTGTAATCCAGGGACGTTCCGATGACGACGCCCTTAAACTCATCCAATGATTTCGGCAGAGGAGCCGGGCCAACGATGATCTCGCGTTTTAAAAAAAGCGGGGCCGACCATGTCAGCTTGTCTTTAATAGGACTCCAAGCAGGAATCGTATAACAGAAAAAGTCCAACTTGCCTTTCTCTAAATAGACAGGAATGCGCGGTCGAGCCAACGCAAGCACGGAATGCTCTCGTCCTAGGATTTGCGCGAGACTTGAAATGAATTCAGGCAAAATTCCTTGCGGAGTATTTTGATCTAAAAAAAGCAAAGGTGGCGGCAGTGTGATCGGAACGCCCGCGCGCAAGGGAGCCTTGTTCGATGCTTCTGTAAAAACTGGGAATAAAAAGAAAAGGACTAACAGTAAATGCATTATTTAAAGAGTGTAGTAGCAAATCCGCCGTAAGGGGTGCGCAAATTTGTGACTTGTCCCTGATAAATGCGAGCCAACACAAGCTGCAGTCGCCCTTGATAGGCATAACAACGAAGGTCGTATTTGAATTTTTGTTCGCCGTCAGGTGTTGTCAAATTCACTTCCGGTGCCGGTACGTACTCTTGTGCAATCATGTCGGCATTCATGATTTCTTCAAAAGTTTTTTTGCTAACGGAGGCTCCTTTATAAGATTGCTTTGAGCCAAAAGCGTTCTTCGGTTTGAAGAATAATTTCTTTCTTTCCGTCCAAATCTTATCGGCCATTGCCGGGCAGATGTCATAAGAAAGAGGAACCGTTTGGCGAATCAGTTGAAGATCTTCGCCAGCCAGGCCCTGCGACTCCAAGAAGCCGGGAACTCCCCAGTCAATCAAGCGTTGCTTGTCAGCCAAAAGCAGATATTCAAATGGATTAGGCGACAGGCAGACCTCACGATTCAAAAACTTTTCACGCAATGTCTGGCTGCCGGGCTCCGTAAGAAAGAAATCCGTGTAGCGATTGTAGATAAATTCCGGATGGAAATCCTGGAACAGCTCACGGTAATCCTGGATGTGAGAATCCCATCCCCACGATTTGAAAAGTTCGTTGTAAACCAGGAACTCCACAAACAGTCGTTGCTCAGAAGGCGCTTCATCGGTGATGGCGATCTTGAGAGTGTCGGCAATGTTCTTACCCTGCAATCGCAACTCTGTACGAATGCTGTCGCCAATTTCTGCCAGGGAAAAATCCGAAACGGGCAGGGGGTGGCCTTTCATCTGATACATTTGATGGCCTAAAACCAGAAAGGCAGCATTCGTATTGATTTCAATGAGTTTCAAATTTTGATTTTCATCAACGTGAAAATCGTAACTCATCATGATTGATTTATTTCCGGGATCTTTAAGACCTTTTTCCGCAATAAGCTCTTTGTAATGATTCAGATAAGAGGGCTTTTCACGCAAAGAAAAAAGCAAAGAGATGATTTTCTGTGCTTGTTCAAGAACGGATTTAGGGAGTTCAATTGCGAAAGGTGAAATCAGATTTTCAGCGACAAGATCTTCCAGAGGCTGTTTTTCTAGCCCCGGAAAAGAAGTTCTTAATTGTCGGATGTATTCTGATTTAATGTCTTTCATTATTTTAGCGGCGTGATGTGCTGATCGCCTTTTTTCCAGCCCGCTTGGCAAAGCTCACCGGATTGGCAGCCTTGAAGAACACGCAAAATTTCTTTAGCGTCACGACCCACAGACGTGTTGTGAATTCCCATGTACTGAAGTTTTTGCTCAGGATCGATAATAAAAGTTCCGCGAGTCGCAATACCACGGTCTTCGATAAGAACACCATAATCACGGGCCATGCGTTTTGTTAAGTCAGCAACCAACGGGTAACCCAAATTACCAAGATCATCGCGCAACCAACGTTTGTGAGAGTGAACAGAGTCCACACTGCAACCAACAACAGAAGCTCCTGCCGCTTCAAAATCGCGTAAATGTTCGCGGAATTGAGTCAGCTCCGTAGGACATACGAATGTGAAGTCCAGTGGGTAGAAAAATAAAATGAGCCATTTTCCTTTATAATCATTCAAAGAGATATCTTTCACTTCACCGGCGTCGAAAACCGCTTGAGCTGAAAAATGAGGTGCTGGCTGGTTAATCATTGGCATGGACACTGTCTCCTTGTATCTGCTATTTATAGATGCCCCCGATAGAGCGGAAACACAAGGAGAAACTGTGAAAATCATCTCTTGGAATGTGAATGGAATTAGAGCTTGTTATAAAAAAGGTCTCATGGATTTTGTGGGAGCGGAGAAGCCTGATATTTTTTGCGTTCAAGAAACAAAAGCTCACATTGATCAAATTGAAGAAGAAGCGCGCAATTTGCGTTGGGAGCACTCTTATTGGTCGTCGGCAAAACGTAAAGGTTATTCAGGCGTGGCGACTTTCACTCATGTAGAACCAAAAAGTGTGCAATATCATTTCAACGAAATTCCTGATTATGAATCTGAAGGACGTATCGTGATGTCTGATCATGGTGCCTTTGATCTTTACAATATTTATTTTCCTAACGGAGGATCAGGAGTTGAGCGTCACAACTTCAAACAACAGTTTTTGAAAGATCTTAATATCCATCTAAAAGAAAAATTGAAAACCGGAAGACAAGTCATTGTTGTTGGGGACTATAACGTGGCTCACGAAAACATCGACGTTTTTGATCCCGTGGGTTTATCGAAAGAAAGTGGTTTTTTGCCGGAAGAACGCGTGTGGATGGATCAGTTTTTGGAATTAGGATTTATCGACACCTTCCGTTATTTTAAACCTACCGAAGCAAAGCGTTACTCATGGTGGGATATGCGCACATTTGGGCGTATTTCAAATCGCGGATGGCGTATTGACTACATTTGTATTTCAAAAGGCCTTGAGAAATATCTGTCTTCAGCAGATATTCTCGAACAAATTGAAGGATCCGATCATTGCCCTGTGGTGGCAACGTTGGATCTGTAAGGAGCCCTTGTGTTTTTTATTCCCTTTCCCTTAGTCATTGCTGAAATCGTGATTTTCTTTTTGGCTGTGCAGGAGTGGGGCTTTCTGAACACGCTAGGTTTTTATCTGCTGCCATGTCTTTTGGGATTTTTTATCGTGGCAACGGTAGGGCGTATGGCCGTGATGACGTTGCAATCAACGGTGATGCGCGGTCAACTTCCAGCGTCGCGCATTTTACACTCAGGCGCGATTTTTCTTTCAGGTCTGTTGTTTTTAATTCCGTCTTTCTTCGCACGCGTATTGGCCTTGATTTTATTTTTGCCGGGTCTTCGTCATATTGCTGTGTGGAGATTTAAAGCTTACATGGCAAAACAAATCGCCAAAGGTTCTGCAAACTTTAACTTCGGTGGTAGCGGTGGACCTTTCGGTTTTGGCATGGGCAATATGGGCGGAGGTTTTCGTTATTACGAATATCGCAATGACGGAACTGGGTTCGATCAAGCGCCCGAAGAGCGTGAGGTTTACGAATCCAACGTCTTGGATGTCACGCCTTTAAAAATTGTTCATGAGAAAAAAGAAGATTCGGGAAACAACGAAGGTTAGAAAAAGGTACCAGGTACCTTTTTCCTATTTTGCAGAAGAGATCACGCGGCCTTTTTTGTTGTCAGCCACGATCGGACCAAAATATTTTCTGAACATGCTTTGCCCAAGGTGAGCTGACTTCACTGTCCAGAATTTTTTATTCACCGTGATTGCTGCCACAGCGATTTTGCGTTCATTGTCTAAAGCATATCCTACGAACCAGTCGACACGACCACGAGGGTTGTCACCAGTCAGGTGACCTGTTTTTCCGCCCATCTCAATTTCGCGGAACTTGCGGTCTTTCATGATCGGACGGAACGAGCGACGAGATGTTCCCGAAGCCACTGTTTGCTCCATCAACTCACGAACTTTTGCGGCAGATTCTTTACTCATGATATTGCCATTTGTAAGAGTGGCACCTTCATAAAGAGTTTCGCCTTTTTCGTCTTTCACAGAATCAATAAGGTAAGGGATCACAACTTGGCCGTCGTTAGCGACAGACGCCGCGATCATCGCACCTTGCACAGGGCTCATGCGATTTGTTTTGTTGTAACCGGAAGCCGCCTCTGCCAATTCAAAACCTTTTCCTGGAGGAATGTAGGCAACACCCATATCCACCGGGAAGTCAGCAGGAATTTCTTGATTGAACATGAAACGGTTCGCGTATTCGTTCAAATCTTCAGGGTGAAGATTCTCAATGCTTAAGCGTCCAAAAGCTGTATTGATGGATCTTGCAAAAGCATCTTTCAAAGTGATGACATTTGTCCAACGAGTGACTTTGTCAGAAAGAACATTTTTCTTATAAAGAGTGTACGCGCCACCGTTGTAGCGAATTTTATGCTCGGGAGTCACGCCCGCTTTATCCACCGCTGCTGTTGCAGTCACAACTTTGAAAACGGAAGCAGCAGGAAAGGTTGCTTGTAAGTTTAAGTTGGCAGCTTGCGGATTGTCGCGCTGAAAGCTCGACATCGCCAAAACCTCGCCCGTGGAAGCGTCGATCATAAAGATCGCACCGTAATCAGGCTTATAAGATTTCAAAAGACGATCGGCTTCACGCTGAAGATCTTCATCCAAGGTGTAGCTTAAGGTCACCGTGTGATCTTCACCATTCCATGGAAGAGCCGCTTTCTCTGGAAATTGATTCGAACGAACTTTGTCGCCAAGAGCTTTGGCGATTTGAACGCGCTGATCGAGTTGAGTTTGAATTTTCTTGTGCACTTGAGCTTCTTGGCTTTCGGAAGCCGTGAAACCCATAAGGGAATAAAGGCCGCAAAGGCATGCACCTGAAAATGCGAATAGTTTTAACAACTTATATTTGTTTTTAGAACGCATTATTTTATGGTAGCACCAAGAAATAAACGCTTACAAGGCTAATCTCGAAAGAAGACGCCGGAAACCCATATCTCGTGCGCTTTTCGGGCTGTTCTTACGTGACTCTCAGAGGGACTTGGACTAAAGACTAATTTACATGAAGACCAAAGAACGCATCCTCCTTACCTCTATCGAACTCTTCAATCGCAGCGGCGTCGTGGCTATCACGACCAATCACATCGCAAAGGCGATGGATATCAGCCCAGGAAACCTTTATTTCCACTACGACAATAAAGAAGAAATCTTGGTGGAGCTTTTTAAGCGCATGGCAAAGGACACCTACGATGTTTGGCGCCCTCGTCGCACGAAAAAAGTAAGCCCTTTGGAATTCATCAACGAGAACTTTGAACTGTACTGGCGCTACCGTTTTTTCCACCGCGAGATGTACGCTCTTCGCCGCCGTGACCAGCAGCTTGCGAAAATGTGGAGAGCCCACATCCAGAAAATGATGAAGTTGATGGTCATCCTTTACCGCCAATGGGTGAAGGACGGAAAGATGGCGAAGATCGACGAAGTTTCTGAGATGCAGTACATTGCCGAGTCTTTGCTCGCAATGGCGACAACGTTCCTACAGTTCTTTGAATCTGCTGAAAAGCAACCCGGCAAGCGCAGTATCGAGCGTGGTAAGCACCACGTAGCACGTCTTCTTTTGCCGTACACTTCTGGCGAAACAAAGAACGAGTTTGAAAAATTTCTCAAGTCCAAGCCAAAAACGTCACCTGAGGCCTAATTAAAAGCCATCTCAGGTGGCAAGCTCGTTGCTTTAGTGGGAGCCATAACGAAAGGCTCCCCCAAAATGAAAACTATCGTTGCGTTTTTCTCTGTCGTTCTTTTTGCTGCCAATTCTTATTCGGCCACTCAGTGTGCTGAGCTCAAACAAGAGCTCAAAGCCATGCAAGCGGCTCAACAGCAGGTGGTGGCGAGCCTTATCAATAATCACGAAACTTTTGCTTCTTCTTTGGAGGAGTATTCCACAGTTGTGAAAACGGCCAAGGGGTCTTCAGTTAAAACCGTCTCTTCACAAATGGATCAATCAGCGCAGGCCTTCCGCTCTCGCGGTCTTCAGGGGAAAAAAATGGCTGCCAAACTCAACGACGCCACAGGGGATTTGTTGGCGCGCGTAGCTTCTTGTCTTAAGTAATCTGCCTCAGCTTACGCTCGCTTCTTCGGGGGAAGAATATAAAGCGACGCGTATGGGAAGGCGGCCGTTCTAGGTCGCCTTCGTTTTCGTTTAAGCCTCTCCATCGGGCTTTCCTTCTGTCACTCGCCAATCCGAACTGTTTCATAGTGAGATTTAGCAGGGATAAACTGCTTTCTGCGTTTCTTTTCTCTCAGCCAAGGGCTAGAATTTCTAACGCGCTGCGATTGATTGTGGGGTTCTAATCAAGAAGTTGGTTATAATTTTA
>NZ_CAMLDV010000106.1 GCF_946478835.1 uncultured Bdellovibrio sp.
CACACGTGGAATTTCACGAATAAGACGGAAATAAAAAAGGCCCCCTCTCGGGAGCCTTTCTCATTTTTCTGCTTAGTTAGATTTGCAGAATGGAAGATCTGGTTGGATCTGGCAGATGATTTGGCAGATCGCTGGATCACCAAGTGGGCAGTCGCCTGGCTCACCTGGGTTGCCTGGATCTTGTCCTGGAGGTTGACCAGGATTGGGTGGTTGGTTGCCACCTGATTTAGCGCCAACATTGATGTTCAATGAAGAAGCTGTTTTTCCGTCAGCGTCAGTCACAGTCACAGTTGTTGTACCGTTACCAGCCGCAGTCAAAGTACCGTTGTTGTCGATAGAAGCAACTGAAGTGTTGCTAGAAGCGAACTTGAACGGAGCTTTACCGTGAAGAACAGAGAATGCCAAAGTTGAAGATGGTTGGATTGTTGCTGCAGCAGGAACAAGAACCATTTTCTTAGCGATAACAGCGTCAACAGCTTCGAAAGCGTCAACACGGCAGTTACATGCAGTTTCGATAGAAACTTTAGCACCCGTCGTTTGAAGGATCGCACGAACCTGAGCACCAGTAAGTGAAGGATCTTGAGCTTTCATCAAAGCTACAAGGCCTGACACAAGCGGAGTTGCCATTGAAGTACCAGAAAGGTTTCCGTACTTATTGTTTGGCAATGTGCTCATGATGTTTTCACCAGGAGAAGCTACGTGAACTGTTGCAGTTCCGTAGTTTGACCAAGATGGTTTTGCATCAGAAGGACCTGAAGCCGCAACTGTGATTGAGTTAGGGTATCCGTTGTTTGCTGGATACATTTCAGTTTTATCGTTGTTTTTACCATCGTTCGCAGCAGCCGCGATGAAGATAACACCTTTATCGTCAGCACGTTTGATCGCCTCAAGAAGAGGAGCCGCTGTAGAGCGAGGAACCGCCGCACCCCAAGATGCAGAGATGATTTGCGCGCCTTTTTCAACTGCGTAATCAATTGCTTTGATCGCGTTGTTAAGATCACCAGAACCGTCTTCACCCAAGAAGCGAAGTGGCATGATAGAAACTTCAGGAGACAAACCAACAGTACCACCGTCAACCAAACCAGTCGCACCTACTGCACCCGCGCAGTGAGTACCGTGACCTGGATTTTGGAAACCAGTTTTATCCATTGGATCTGCATCGTTTTCTTTGAAGTCATAACCTTGGATCATGTTTGGAGCCAAAGATGGGTGTTTGTAGTCAACACCAGTATCGATAACAGCGACGATAACGTTACGGCTCCCCTTATTGCCGGCACGTTGCCAAGCTTTTTCAGCTTGAACTTTTGCAATCGCCCATTGCTCTTTCAAAGCCGCCGCGTCCACAGGAGCTGTGAAAGCTTTGATTTTGAAGTTTGGAACAACGTACTCAACGCCTGGTTGAGAAAGAAGAGACGCCAAAGCTTGCGCTTCGTGAGACTTCTGGATGTTCACTTTTACAAGGCTAGCAGTTGCGTTGTGATCCATCATTTGGATCGTTGCAACTTTAGACATTGATACCGTGTTAAGCATGTTGAGAGCGCTTGTGTTGGCATATTTCACTAGATATTCGCCTGCGAATGCCTGTGAACCGAACAACAATGCACCTAATAATAATGCACGTTTCATATTAATACCCCCTCCGTGGTGAAAAAATCATATTCAGATTTGATCCACAAAGAATAGGAAAATCTTAAATAAATCTTAAATTTTTTGACACATTCCATCGAATATTGAACCCACTTGCGAACTTTTCAAGAATGATGTCCGCTGATTTTCAACATCCAAATGAGGAACATCATATGAGTCATCTGCACGCGATCATCTTGGGAATTATCGAAGGCATCACGGAATTTCTACCGATCTCATCAACGGGTCACATGGTGATTGCCAGCTCCATGATGGGCATTGAAGAGAGTGCTTTCACAAAGGCCTTTGAAGTTATCATCCAATTCGGCGCAATCATGTCAGTACTTGTTCTTTACTGGAGACGTTTTCTTCCTAACTGGAGCTTCTATAAAAAACTTTTCGTGGCATTTCTCCCGACAGCCGTCATTGGTTTTATCGTTAAAGATGTTGTCGATCATCTTTTAGGAAGCGTGCAAATCGTCGCATGGGCCTTAATTCTGGGCGGCGTCATTTTAGTGTGGTCCGACAAAATCTTCGCACATCTGACATCGATGGGACGCAAGACAAGTGACCTATCATATATAGATGCCGTGAAGCTGGGACTCTTTCAATCCATCGCGATGATCCCGGGTGTGTCCAGATCTGGAGCGACGATCATGGGCGGGTTGACACTTGGCATGAATAAAAAAGAAGCAGCGGAGTTTTCATTTTTTTTAGCGGTCCCAACAATGGCCGCAGCCACAGGATATAAATTGTTAAAAATCTACAAGACAATTGAACCTGCCCAGATCAGCACTTTAGCGATCGGCTGCTTCGTGGCCTTCATTGTCGCGATGCTTGCGATCAAATTTTTTATCGGTATAGTGACTCGCTACGGATTTAGAGGCTTCGGTTACTACCGTATCGCCTTGGGAATCGTGATCTTGATCATGATCTACTCCGGCAAAAATCTTCAAATGATGTAACTTGCAACAATAGAGAAGCTATAAATGGAAAAATATATTTTTGAAGAGTCGTCCTTTTTTTCAGCTGAAATCGCAAATCTTTTAAAGACGACTTATTTTGTGATGCCGAACTGGAAATGGTGTGTGCTTGCAATCGCTATCACTTTGGGAATCGTTCTTCGTCCTATTATTCAGTTCGTTCTTAAAGAAATTAAAAAGCACAATCCCTTCACAAAAAAATTCCCAACTAGTTTTTCTGCGCACTTTTTAAATCTGAAAGTTGAGCGCCCTATTGCTTGGATCTTGGTGATCTTTTTTTGGTTTGCCACAGGCGATGCGATTGGGCTTACAGGCAAGTTTGAAATTTACTACAACCATTTCTTGCGCGGCCTTTTAGCTCTTTATGCGATCCGTTTGGTTTACTACGCTGTAGATGCTGGCGGAAATGTTCTTAAAGAGATGGCCGCTAAAACAGAAAGCACTTACGACGATCAGCTTGTGCCTTTTGCGACAAAATCCATGAAGGTGTTGGTTGTCGTTTTAGGTATCCTAATTGCCTTGCAAAGTTTTGGTCTGAATGTGATGTCCATCCTTGCCGGTCTGGGACTGGGAGGTTTGGCCCTCGCTTTGGCAGCGCAAGACACAGCGGCGAATCTTTTTGGTTCGATCACGATCTTATTCGATCATCCTTTTAAAGTGGGCGATTGGGTAAAAATCAAAGACATGGAAGGCACTGTAGAAGATATTGGCTTTCGTTCAACACGCATTCGCACGTTTTATAATTCTGTGATCACAATTCCCAATGCGATGATGGCAAAAGAAACCATCGACAATATGGGAATCCGCCCTGCCCGTCGCATTCGTCAGATTTTGGGTTTAACTTACGAAACTCCTCCAGAAAAAATTGAACAGTTCTGTGAGCAGGTCCGTTACCTCATCACCAAACACCCGAAAGTAAATCCGGAAACTGTGACGGTCCGCTTTAACAACTACAACGCTTCTTCTTTAGATGTGTTGGTGAATTTCCATTTGGAAGTTTTCACTGGAGCTGAGGAGCTTGAACATCAACAGGCAATTTTCATAGAGATCCTCAAAATTGCAGCGGGATTGAAAGTAGACTTCGCATATCCGACACAAACAGTTTACTACAAAGGTACTGACGAAGTTCCAGCACTTCCACTCGGTCAGACCTAAGGCAGTGCGTCGATGCGGAGGGATATGCGCCTCCGCTTTATTGGTGTTACCTTAACGCCTATGCAACCAAAAGATATTCTTCATAGTCCGCATCTTAAAGCGGCTCGCCACAAAGTTTTTTTCAATCTTCCATTTTGGATTTCTGCCGGAGTCGCTGCCGCCATAGCCGTTGGTTACAACATCATTTTTAAAATATGTGAAGAGTGGGCGTTGTCGCACTCGAAAGATTCTATTTTATTAGTCACGGCACCTCTTGCTCTTTTAGCTTCTTTTTTAATTGGATATTTCTTTTCTAAAGAGGCGATCGGGAGCGGTATTCCGCAAGTCATTGCGGCAGTCGAACTTTCCAATGAGAACCATCCCTTTTTGAAAAAGCTTTTAAGTATTCCGATGTTGATCACAAAGATTCTTGGTTCTTGTATTTGCGTTCTCGGCGGCGGGGTCTCAGGACGCGAAGGTCCGACGTTGCAAGTTTCAACTTCTGTATTTTATCAGATTTCGCGTTTCTGGCCGAAGAGATTTCCAAAACCTCAACTGCCGGCCATGATTCTTGCTGGTGGTGCTGCGGGTCTCGCGTCAGCCTTTAATACGCCCTTAGGCGGAATTGTTTTTGCCATTGAAGAACTTTCGAAAACACATATCAGCGTAGTGCGCACGGCTGTTTTTCAAGCGGTCATTATCGCCGGTATTTTGGCGCAGCTTTTTTTGGGAAATTATCTTTACCTCGGAAACACCAGCTTCGGCCAGTTTCCTGCTTACGTTCTTTATCAAACCATTGTTATTGCCGCCATTGTTGGGATGAGTAGTGGCTTGTTTGCAGAAAGTCTTTATCGCATCACAAAGTGGAGAGCTTCGCAGTCATTTTGGATTAAAGTAGCAATGACCTTGATGTGCGGAGGTCTTTTAAGTCTTACGATCTATCTTTGCGGTCCAAGCACGGTCGGTGCCGGAAAATCCGTGATGATTGAACTTCTTAAAAATCCGCATGAACCCGCAAGTCCGCTTCTGCCGATTTCTCGAATTTTTGGAAACTTCTTTACTTATATCGGTGGCGTTATCGGCGGTGTCTTTGCTCCGGCCCTAGCTAGTGGCGCAGCGATGGGACAGTACTTCAGTCAATTATTTGGCTTTACGAATGCCAAACTGATGATCATGGTCGGCATGGTGGCTTTTTTGACAGGCATCACACGCACACCGTTTACTTCGTTCGTTCTGGTTTTAGAGATGAGTGATTCGCACGAGATTATTTTGTATCTGATGCTTTCCTCAGTTATTGCCAACGTGGCGGCCCGAGTTTTCGCGCCAAAATCTTTCTATGAGCAAGCTGCTCACGATTTGATTAATAAACAATCTGAAACGCCCGGGACGGTGGAGCATCGTCATGGTACTTCACCAGTTCCATAGGCGGAATTACGATATTTTCTTTTTCTTTCGTGATTTTCATGACTCCATAGCGGCCTTCAACTTTAAGGCCGTCAATCGTTGCGAGATAATCAAAAATCGGAAGATGCTTTCCTTCAGAGATTTTAATACTTGTCGCATAGTGGGTGGCAAAAATATAAAGCTCCCCGTTCACATTCATAAGATCAAAAACTTTCTGAAGCGATGTTGAAAGATCGTGGGTGTAAGAAATCACTCCGAAAACATCCGTTACAAGATCGGCTTTTTTCCATGTCGATGTGGGCTGTAATTCAAACGCACCTTCTTTGATCTCAAGCTTTCCATCAAACTTTGGCGGAGAAAACCAGCGGTCTAATTTAAAAGCCACCGCTGTCGCATGCGGCGCCATTTGAGGACTTGGCAAAGATTTAATATAAGAAATTTGTGCGTTGGCTTTACCCGCACCGAGGTCAACCCAGTGCTGCTCTGGTGTGAGTTTGATAAGACTGTCTGTGAAATCTTTATGAAGCACGTGACGGTATTCAAGAATATCACGGTTCGTAACAAATTTATTTTTTTGAACTCGATCCGAAACTTCTGTAGGACGAAACAAGAAGAGCGACGAGCATTGCTCCGCTGCCTGAGCAGGAAATTGTGAAAGGCTTAAAATCAGAATGGATGCAATCAGCAAAAACTGTTTCAAAATGAGACCTCGCTCTTCTTACCTTTTAACGTGCAAGGATGGGACTCAGCCTTCTCTCACAAAAAGTATCTGACAGGTCTCTGTCTGCCTAGGTTGCCTAAATACGGCAAAGGAAAAAGGTACCTGGCACCTAAGTTCGGTGCTAACTCACAGATATGACGAGGGCGCTCAAAGGAGTAAAATTTCATCATGAAAGGGGGTCGCCATGGCAACTCAATTGACGCCGGGACAGCCCGAAAAAAGAACTCCCGAAACAGGGACAGGAAGTTTTTCTAAAAAAAGTTTTTCAAAAGCAGACGAGGTTCGCGATTTTCCAAAAGGCAAACTGGAGTTAGTGGAAGTCAATGGATCTACCGTCGGCCTTATTACCTTACAGCCCGGCTGGCGCTGGTCCACATCTGTAAAACCCATCGCTAAGACTGAAAGCTGTGAGGTTACGCACTTTCAATACATGATCTCAGGAACTCTTCACGTGAAAATGAATGATGGAACTGAAGTAGACTTTAAGGGTGGCGAAGTAGCCTTCACGCCGCCGGGACATGATGCCTGGGTTGTCGGTAACGAGCCCGTTGTCGCTATCGATTTTCAAGGGATGACAAATTATGCCAAAGGACCGCACGAACACTAGAAATAAAAAGGGCCAAGTTTCCTTGGCCCTTTTTTTGATTATTTTGTTTTCTTTTTGGTTTTCGTCGGAAGATTGTTTTCGGCTCTGATTTTCGAAGCTTCAAGTTTCATTTTTTCAGCTTCGGCTTCGGCCTTTCCGGTCTCCATTTTAATTTTCGCTTCTTCCGCTTTGTTTTTTGCATTTTCTGCGAGCTGTTCTAATTTTTCTCTTTCCGCTTTGGCTCTTTCGGCCTCGTCACGCAGACGTTTTAGTTCGGCTTCGGCACGCGTGGCTTCGGCTTCACTTTCTGCGATGATTTTTTTAGAGCGAGCGATTTCTAAGCTAGCTGTCGCTTGTTCTTTCTTAAGATTATTACGATTGCCCTCAAGTTCCTGGCGAATTTTAGCTGCGGCTTGTTTCGCTTTTTCTTCCTGAGCCTTGATCTCAGTCACTTTTTTGCGTTCTACTTCCGCTTGTTGAACCGCTTCTTTAGATGCAGATTGAGCAGACTTTAACTCGCTATCCATTTTTTCAGTCAAAGCTTTCGACTGCTCTTCTTGCACTTTAAGACGAGCCATCTCGGCCTCAGCTTTGGCTTTGTCCGCTTCGGCTCTAGCGATTTCTTGTTTCGCCTTCGCTTCACGAGCTTTGGCTTCTGCCACCGCTTTTTGGGTTAGAAGCTTCGCTTTGGAAAGATTCTGTTCTGCCTTTGCCGCTTCTGCTTTTTCGGCTTCTGCTTCTTTTGTTGCCTGCATTCCGGCGTTTGTTGCTTCAGCAGCTTGCTTTTCCTGATCCTTAGCTTGATCACGAAGCTGGGCTGCTTTTTCTTCGGCCTGTTTGCGTTTCGCTAAAGCTTCATCGCGGACCTGTGTGGCTTTTTGTGTTTTTTCTTGAGCAGCTTTGATGCGAGCTTGGGAGGCTTGTTGCTCTTTCTCTGCGGCTTTTTGTTGTCGTTCATGATCAGCTGCTTCCGCTTTGAGTTTTGCGGACTCTCTTTCTGATTCGGCTTGTTCTTTTTTAGCGTCGTTTTCTAGGGAACGAGCTTTGTTGATCGCGGACTGCGCTTCAGCTCTCGCTTTATCACGACGCTTACGATCTTCTTCCGCACGGCGTTTTGCTTCACCGGCTTCCGCCTTTGCGGCTTCGGCGTCTGCCGTCGCCTCTTCGGCTTCGATCTGCGTATCCGTTTGTGCAAGCACGCGCGCTGGCATTGCTTGAGTCATTAATGCTGCCAATAGAAGAATGCCAAGGGGCTTTAACTTCATGAGGTTCTCCTTAAGATGTTTATTTTCAGAAATTAGATTATCGGAGTTTTAAGCAAAAAAAAAGCGACCAGGATTGGGGGGGAGGGTCCTGGCCGCCATGGGGGGTTGCTTTCTACTAAAGCAACGGCGGTGCCATGATCACTTCTTCGTCAAAACCGATTAAACTAGCGAAGATCACATCAGCGTTGTCGAATCCTTAGACGGAATCTGACAATTGTGGGCCTCTTTTCGAGGCATCAGCGTTTAGGAATGGATGACCGACTGGACCAAATATTTGTTTGCTCATAGTTCAAAACGAGACACTTTCAGAGGTGATCTTATTAAGGTCTTGTTCCTTGGAAATACCCGAAACAGTATTTACCTCAGAACGGTGGAAATAGGCCTCATTTCAAATTTGCAATGCTCACAAACCTTTAGTGCTCCTATGGAGTTCCCGAACTGTTAAGCATGGAACGTAAAGGAATCACACTTATTCGGTGTTGCTTATTGATACTCGGGGCTTTCGGAGTTTCTGGGACGTGGGCCGCTGGCCCCTCCACCCTGCAATCCCTTACTTATCAAGGTCGCATCCTAAAAACTGACGGCAGTGCCCTTGAACATAACAGCGTGAGTTTTCTTTTTGAGATCACAAATCCGACCGGATCTTGCGTAATCTACCGTGAGCAAGTCAATGGCATCAATATGTCTGGTTCTAACGGTGTGTTTGACGTGCCGATTGGTTCAGGCACAAAACTTTATCCGTCAGATCCTCTTTTCAAACTTCTAGATTCCTTCAGTAACTCCGCCAGTTTTTTATGTGACGGCGGAGTCACCTACAATCCGACGGTGGATGCCACCCGTCTTTTGAAAGTGCAATTTCACGACGGACATGGTTGGAATGAAATCAATCCTCCCAACGAGATTCGCAACGTGCCTTTTGCGGCGTATTCTCTTTCAGCACAAAAACTGGGAACCAACGTCGCCAGCGACTTCATCTTAAGATCCAGCATTCCGACTTGTACCGCGGGCCAGGTTCTTTTCTATAATGGGACAGCTTTAAGCTGTGTGACCGATGCCGGAAGCAGCGGCGTTGTGACCTCCGTTGTCGGAAGTGGTCCCGTGACTGTGACCGGAACAAACAGCGTGACTGTCGGCGTGACTGTAGGAACAACTGCGGGAACTGTCGCCGCCGGAAATGATGCGCGCTTCACAGACTCGCGCGCCCCAATTGGAAATGCCGGTGGAGATCTCACTGGAACTTATCCGAATCCGACTCTAGCAAATGGTGTTATCACCACGGCAAAACTTTTTGCCAATCCTGGAATCAACCGTCTGGTTGCTACAGATGCGACAACGGGTGCAAATCTCACACATTTAGATTGCACGGTGGGAGAGCTTTTAACTTGGAGTGCTGCAAATGGTTGGCAGTGCACTTCTCAAAACTCTCTTGTCGTTGGAAGTGCCGCGAGTGCGACTGGTTTCACGGGTTCCCTTGCTGGCGACGTGAGTGGCACGCAAGGTGCGACGTCGGTCAATAAAATCAAAGGAATTTCGGTCGATGTGACAGGCTTAACATCAGGACAGATTTTAAAATACGACGGAAGCCAATGGAGCCCCGCTAGTCTGACAGATTCCAATGCCCTGCCTTTAGCAGGTGGAACGATGAATGGAGCTATCAATTTAAATAGCAACAATCTCATCAACATCGGCTTTATGACGATGGTTGCAAATAAATCCCTGCATCTTTCAAACAACGCTTCAGACCCAACAGGGTTGACGGGCGCTGATAAAGGGAAAACTTGGTTTAACTCCACATCCAATCAAATTAAATACTGGGATGGAACTGCGGTGCAAACTTTAGGTCTTGCGGGTTCAGGCCTTACTGCTTTAACGGGAGATGTGACGGCGACAGGACCTGGCTCTGCGGCTGCGACAATTGCTAATAATGCCATCACGACTGCAAAGATTAATAACCTCGCCGTGACAGATGCAAAAATCAATGACGTCGCAATTGATAAAATTACGAGTGCCGCGAGCAAGTATTTCACTTATGCTCCCAACAACGTCGCTTGTACAAACGGTCAGGTCTTATCAAAAACAGCCAACGGTTGGGAATGTGCCTCCGCAACATCTTTAACGAACGCTCTGACAAACGGTCGCATTCATGTCGGTAATGCTTCAAACATTGCAACAGAAGTCGTGATGAGTGGCGATGCCACTTTATCAAATGCGGGTGCGCTGACGTTAGCGAACTCTGGTGTTACGGCAGGGACTTATACTAAAGTAACGGTGGATGCTAAAGGTCGCGTCACCACAGGAACAAGTCCAACAACCTTGGCTGGTTATGGAATCACGGACGCTCAACCCTCAGGAAATTACCTTACGGCTTTAACCGGGGATGTTACCGCGACAGGCCCCGGCTCTGGAGCGGCGACGATTGCCAACAATGCTGTCACGACGGCGAAGATCAATAACCTTGCCGTGACAGATGCAAAAATCAATGACGTCGCAATTGATAAAATTACGAGTGCCGCGAGCAAGTATTTCACTTATGCTCCGAACAATGTGGCTTGTACGAACGGTCAAATCTTGACGAAAACAGCCAACGGTTGGGAGTGCGGAGCTGCAAATGCCGGTTCTGTAACGAGCATCACAGCAGGAACAGGATTAACAGGCGGAACAATTACTTCTACGGGAACGATTGGCTTAGGAACCGAACTTGCCGCCGTGGATGGTATTTCTTCAACGGGTTATGTGCAAAGAACTGGTGCTGGAGCTTATTCAACTACAGCAGGAAGTACTTCAGCCTCCAATAACACTCTTGTGCAAAGAGATGGTTCCGGAGTTTCTAACTTTTACGGCGTTGGTGTTACGGGTGCTACAAGCGGGACTGTGACTTTGCGTTCTGTTGCAACTGTGACAAGCTACTCTCTCACCTTCCCTGGATCTCAAGGAGCTGCGGGAACTGTTCTTTCCAATGACGGAAGTGGCGGTCTTTCTTGGGCAAGTATTTTAAATACGTCTTTGAGCAACGGAAAAATTTATGTCGGAAACGCTTCCAACGTAGCAACAGCCGTGACAATGAGTGGAGACGCCACTTTGTCTAATGCCGGAGCTTTGACACTTGCAAACTCAGGCGTGACTGCAGGCACCTATGCAAAAGTCACTGTGGATGCGAAAGGTCGCGTAACTTCGGGAGCAGCCCTGGTAGATGCCGATGTACCGTCAACGATTTGGCGCACAGGTGGGAATACTTTAGGAGCTGCCGGCTCCATCGGTACAAAAGATAATTTTGCTTTAAGCTTTTTAACGAACAACACAACGAAAATGACCTTGGATGCAAATGGAAATCTCGGGATCGGAACTGCGTCCCCGGCCAGTGCTCTTCACGTTGTGGGTGACATCCAATTCACAGGAACGATCACAGACATTTCCGATAGACGTTTAAAGAAAAATATTCGTCCTTTGACTTCAGGTCTTAATACAGTCCGTAAAATTTCGGTTTATTCTTACGTGATGAAAGATGATCCGCATGAAAGAACTGAGTACGGGGTCATGGCGCAGGATATGATGCAAATTCTTCCTCACCTTGTGAAGACTGTGGATACCAACGGTAATTATTATGGTGTGAATTATTTGGGTCTTGTTCCTTGGAGTTTAAAGGCCATTCAAGAACTTGACAACAACACGCAAGGGCTGCAACGCGAAATTGCTTCTGTGCGCGACGAAAACAAGACTTTGAAAGAAGAAATCAACAATCTGAAAGACAGAAATGACCGTCTTGAAAAACAAATGAATGAAGTTCTTTTGTTACTGAAAAACAAGGGATCTGAGTAATAATGAGACTTCGTAATTTATTTGCTCTTAGCATCTTTGTACTTCTCAGCCTCGTCACCGGCTCATGGACCTGGGCGGCCTGCAGTTCGCCGACGGGAAACACCGGCACCATGGATTATTTTACGGCAGAAAATGTTTTTAAGTATTGTGACGGAACCTCCTGGGTTCCAATGAAGTACGGTGGCATCTCGCTGCTTAATAAACTCACGGACCCTTCCCCTTATGCTATCGCCAGTGCTGGCGTCGTTGCGGTGAAAGGCAATTATGCTTATGTGATTGACCCAGCCGGTTCTTTGCTGGTTCTTGATATTACCACTCTGAGCAATCCCACTCCTGTTACTAAAATCTCTGATTCATTTTTCAATTCTACATCGGCCCTTTTGGTCTCAGGAAGTTATTTAATCGGTGTTAGAAATGGCACCGTTTATATCGTTGATATCACAACTCCTACTGCTCCTGTGATTTCAGGTTCAGTCACAAATTCGAATCTGAGCAACGCCTCTTCGCTTGCTGTGAGCGGGAATTACGCCTACGCATACACATCCTTAACCAACCCGGGTCGTCTTGTTGTTATCGATATCTCAAATAAATCGGCTCCCGTTCAAACGGGCTTTGTCAGTTCACCATCTATCGCCAATGGAACCGCCGTCGCAGCTTCCGGAGGTTATGCCTATGTCAGTGTGGGAGCCTCATCAATCACGGCGATTGATGCGACAACACCCTCTTCACCTGCGATAGTTGCCAGTATCAGTGATTCGCGTATGTCCACCATTAAAGCCATGTCTATTTCAGGAC
>NZ_CAMLDV010000107.1 GCF_946478835.1 uncultured Bdellovibrio sp.
ATAGGATAATGATAAAAGCAATGTATCTTCGCATAGATAGTCGTCTCATTGTGAACCATTCATAAGCGAAAAACAAAGATTTCACTGAAGAAGTCTTAGAGGAACTGGACCAAAAGCCCAGATCAGTATAAATTCTGAAGCTTATGAATCTAGATCTTCCCTTGAATGAATATACGTACGTTGCCTTTGATACGGAAACCAGCGGAGCATATCCGATTGGTTACGACATCGTCGAGTTTGGTGCGGTGAAATGGTACAAAGGGAAGGAAGTCGATCGCTTGCAGTTTTTATTGAAACCGCGAGAGTTGATGACCGATTTCATCATCGGTATCCATGGCATCACCAATGATATGGTGAAAGACGCACCATTGATGTCTGAAAAAATTCACGAAATTCATGCTTTCTTTAAAGATTCTGTCGTTATGGCTCACCATGCTCCCTTTGATATGGGATTTGTTTCCATTGATTTTGAAAAAGCGCGTTTGCCATTGCCTTCAGAGCCGGCTCTTTGCACCAGTCTGCTTTCACGAAAATGGATTCACGGAGTTGAAAACCATAAACTGCAAACATTGGTAAAGCATATGGCGATTGATGGTGGCCAAGCTCACCGCGCGTACGATGATGCCAAAGCCTGTTTGCATGTGGCCTTGGGGTGTTTCCAAAAAATGGGTGAAGAGATGACCTTGGCGGGAGCAATCAAAAGCCAGGGAAAAAATCTGTGGTGGAGAGATTATTCGCTGATGTTCTCAACCGACAATCAGTTGAAAAACCTTATTGAGGCCACACAAAATAAAAAAGACATCGACATGATTTATCAAGGTGGCTCTGCGAAAGGTGAAACCCGCAGACTCACTCCAATTGGTATCGTAAGAAATCCCGACGGAGACTATTTGCAGGCTTTCTGTCACAAAGATCAAACTGCGAAAAGATATTACCTCACCCGCATTAGCGATGTTGCGATTGTTTTTTAAAATCCCTTTATGAAACGACAAGCATAAACCTAAGATCTTCATGTGGGCATTTATGAAGTCATTTTGCGTCCCGTGAAAACTCCTGAAGATACAAATTAGAAATGTGCTTAAGTTCTAAAATGTTCTTCCGAAAATTAAGCTAAGTTTGTTTATTAGAAAATAATTCTGGATGCTGTGCAACTCTGCACAGCTTTTTATTTATGAATTTTTAGATTTGAAAGTCCGTTGGAGGGCTCAGGCATTTTATTGTTTAAAATTTGAAAAATTATTTTGAGATATATTGTGGAGGTGTAAATGAAAAAAAGAAGTCTCAATTTTAAGTTGGCGCTAGTGATGGGGATTCTAATTCTGGGATCTGCCGTTATAGCAGGAATTGGTTTAAGTCGTATGGAAATGCTCAATGCGACACTGGATCGCATTGTCAAAGAGAGAAGTGCTCGGGTGTCTCTTGTAAAAGACATCAAGGCTCTGTTTTATCTGCAAATGATGAATGAACGCACTTTTGTATTAGAAGAAACGAACGAAGGTATGCAGGCGATTGGTCAATTAATGAACAAACGCCATGATGAAATGCTAAAAAAGATTAACGATCTTTATGAAATTTCCACGGAAACCGGAAAAGAAGAGATGACAAAGTTTCGAGAGAACTACCAAGCGTGGTGGAGTCTTACAGAACAAGTTCGTAAAATTTCGATGGATGGTGATAACAAACGCGCCATCACTTTAAGCCACGAAAAAGGATCTTCACTCAGAAAAATCGGCGAAGAAATCATCAACTCAACGGTGGATCGAAACGAAAAGCGCATGATGGAAGATGCCGAGCAAGCGGCGGCCGACTATAAGCAGGCACATTTCCTAGTGCTTCTTACCAGCGGCATTGCCATTCTTCTCGGTGTTTCCTTTGCAAGCTTAGTATTGGTTTCCTTAGGCAAAGCCATCAACAGTGTGATCGAGAATCTCACTAGTGCTTCAGACCAAGTGTCGAGTGCGGCTCAACAAATTGCATCTTCTTCCGAAGAGCTTTCTCAAGCGACAACAGAGCAGGCCTCTTCGCTTGAAGAAACTGTGGCAACCATTGAAGAACTTTCGTCCATGGTGAAAGTGAATTCAGAAAATGCAAGCCAGGCAGCCCAGTTGTCGAATGAAACCAGTGAAATTGCCTCTCGTGGTGAGCAAGAAATCCGTGCGCTAGTTTCTTCTATGGGTAATATTTCGAATGATTCAAAACGAATTGCTGAAATCATCAACGTGATTGATGATATCGCTTTCCAAACAAACCTTTTGGCTTTGAACGCCGCAGTGGAAGCAGCTCGCGCTGGGGAGCAAGGTAAAGGCTTTGCAGTCGTGGCAGAAGCTGTTCGCAGTCTTGCTCAACGCAGTTCTTCAGCAGCAAAAGACATTACGGATTTGATCAAGACCAGCGTTGAAAGAATCGAAACAGGCAGTGAACAAGCGGAACGCAGTGGAACTGTACTGGTCGATATTTTAACGTCCGTAAAAAAAGTGACTCAGATCAATAATGAAATTGCTTCTGCAAGCACGGAACAGGCAAATGGTATCACGCAAATCAGTAAAGCCATGAATCAGTTAGATCAAGTCACGCAAATCAATGCAGCTTCTTCTGAGGAGGCAGCGGCTTCTGCAGAAGAATTGTCAGCGCAAGCTGAGAGTATGAGCAACGTGATTTCAACCCTGGTTAAAGTGATTAAAGGGGAGGGCGCGCATCCAACGCATGCCGTATCACCCGCTATAAAGTCTTCCGCAAAGAAATCAGCGAAGGTTGCCGCAGTGCCAGTGCCTGCCAAAACGATGGTTTCTATCAGTGATGATTTATTGCCATTAAATACTGCAAGCTAAAATAAAAAAGGGCACGTGACGTGCCCTTTAATTTCTTATTTTTCTTTTACAATCGAACCGTCGACCGGATTAAAGTAGATTTCGACTTTTTTACCGTCTTTGTTCGTGCCGTAAATTTCGTAGCAAGTGCCAGGTTGTTTAAATTTCGATATTTTATATCCCTCGTTCTCGACTTTCTTTTTAAAGTCGGCTTCTTGCATCCATTTTTCTTTGGGTTCATTGGTACATTCTTTTTTGGCATAAACTGTTGTGGCTGTTCCTAGGACCACCAGGCCTATTACTAGATGTCTCATTTGACTCTCCTTTATTAATGGGTCTATCCCATTCATTTCTTTCAGTATCGTTACTTTCTTTATTTTGAAAATAGGCCGAATGCCCTAAGTACTTGAAATTATGTGACGTATATCTTTTGCCCAATGGACGAAAACCGAAAACGGAATGACATTTGAGGTGGAGGTTTATATGAGATCAACTTTAGTTTATGATTTACCAACCCGACTTTTTCATTGGTTGTTTGCGGGCTTATTTTTAGTGGCCTTCGTTCTGGCTAAGACCTCGGATGATGAGTCGATTATTTTTATTTATCATATGTTAGCGGGCCTTATGTTAGGCGGGCTTGTGTTGTGGCGTATCGTATGGGGTGTCATTGGATCGAAACATGCGAAGTTTTCCGGCTTCAACCTAAATCTTTTCGAACTCAAAAATTATATTTTAGGTATTATTTCCGGTTCAAAAAAACGTTGGCCCGGGCACAATCCAGCTTCGAGTTGGGCCGCCATTACGATGTTCATTTTAGCGCTTGGCCTGGCCGTGAGCGGTTACTTAATGACGACAGGAAATAAAGAAACTTTTGAAGACATTCACGAGTTTATGGCCAACACTTTTATGGTGGTGGTGGGGCTTCACGTGACGGGTGTGATATTTCATTCCATTCGTCATCAGGACAGAATTGCGCTTAGCATGCTCGATGGGAAAAAAGAAATTCCTGAAAACAGCACCTCGATTCGATCATCAAGGTCGTTTGCTGGATTGCTTTTGATCGCATTCGTATTCGCTGCAGGTCTCTATCTTTACAAACATTTTGATCCTTCCCAAAGAACTCTCGGGGGTTTTGGTCAGACACTTCAGTTGGACGAAATAGGAAAAGATGGTGATGACGATTAGGACTTCATTGTGTAGGTTTGCTGTATGAATCATAAAGAACGCTCCGTCATTGTCGCTATTTTGGCCATTGTTGCTTTCATGGTAGCCATGGATTTATTTACGGATACCAAGGAAGGCGTCGCTGTTTGGCATGTGCTGGTCGAAGGCGGAGCTGGAGTCGCCGCCTTATTCGGAATTTTTTACTTTATGAAAGGCTCTTACAATCTTCAACATAAGCTTTCAGACTCAATGAGCGAAAACGCTAAGCTCAAGAAGGAGGCGGAGGATTGGAAAACAGAAGCTCAAAAGTACATTGAAGGCCTTTCTAAATCTATCGATCTGCAACTCACCAAATGGAATTTATCTCAGGCAGAAAAAGAAGTGGCTTTATTACTTTTGAAAGGTCTTTCTTTAAAAGAGATAGCCATAATCCGCAACACAGCAGAAAAGACGGCGCGTGTGCAGTCCATTTCTATTTATTCTAAATCGGGCCTCGCAGGTCGGTCAGAACTGGCAGCTTTTTTTCTAGAAGATTTATTGCAGCCGCAGAAGTACTAAACCGCGCTCGCTAAGACACGCTTAGCGATGCGTTTGGCGTCCAGGATGAGAGCCGCCTTATTCGTTTCGTCGGCCGCCTTGTATTGAACGGCTTCAACAATGTCCGTGACGCTTTCTCCGGCTTTATCGCGGTACATAAGATCCGGCAATTTCATCTTATCATTTTCTGATAAGGAAATGATGGAGTGAACGGAGTCGACAACCAAGCCAAAATGAATGTCTTCTGTTTTGAATATCAAAATTTTATTATTAAGATCCGATTCCTGCTTTTTCTTTTGATACATGGTTCTTGAGTCAACAACCATCACCATTTCTCCGCGAAGATTAAAGACGCCACGGTAGTGGGCAGGCATCCCCGGAGGTGTCATTAAATTAGAGGGAAGATCCAGAATTTCTCTGACGTCCGAAATGCTAATGGCATACTCTTGCTCAATCGAGAAGGTGATGAAGGTTTTGCGAATGCCGCTTTTTTTACTATTGTTTTCTGAACTTGCTTCGCGGGCGGCATTGTAGAGTTTGCTGTGACCATGAGTAATTTCGATAATTTCTTTGTCCGTAAGAATTTTCGTATTGTCCAACAAAAGAACGTCTTCTTTATCTTTAATTGAAATACAACCTTTAATCATTTCCATGCGTTCTGTGGCGAAAACCGGAAAGCGTTTCAATTCATCATTGTAAAAGGTCACGATGCTATCGACTTTATCAACCAAGAGTCCGAAAAGCTCGGTCTCAATCTTCATTACGACAACTCGTCGATTTCCCAATGTCGCATCTTTGCTGGAATCGGCCTCTCTGTATTTTAAGAGCGCAGCAAAATCAATTACCGGAACTGTTACTCCGCGAAGATCAAATGTCCCGATGCAGTTGCCGACGGCAAGGGCTGATTCATTGATGTTTTTAAGCATTAAAATTTCTTGAATTTCATTTATCTCAAGAGAGCACTTGGAAGGACCAACGAGAAACGAAATCGCTTGTCTTCTTTTTCCCCGATTGTTGATAAGGTTGCTGTTGAGTTTGCCGTCTTCGTTCTGCTTGGGAAGATTCTTCAGGCAAAAGATGGAGCCGGCGTCAAGAATTTGAATGATTCGTTTGCCGCCTTCTTTTTTGAACACACCTTTGACTACCGAGGAATCGTCATCAAGAAAATTGCTTTGTTCGTCGGAATTAGAGCTGAAAACTTCTCCGGTCTTATCAAATAAAAGACCCACGAAGTTTCCGTTTAAACAGATGATAGCGATCTTTTGCTCCCGACTTCCAGCCTCGGTACTCAGGCCTAAAACATCTTTGAGGTCGACGACAGGAACAATCGTGCCACGCAAATTTATAAGTCCTTTGAGATAATTTGGAGCCAGTGGGATCGTTGAAAACGAATCGGGCGTATTTATAACTTCTTGGACAAATGTAACAGGAAGTGCGAACTCACTTTGGTTTAAGTAGAATGAACAAAATATCATTTTAACGCCCCTTTATTGGCAAGTCTTGGGATGGCTTCCACTTGATAAGTGCAACTGGCAGAATCAATAGTCACTTTACGTCCCTGGCAACCGCCGTATTCAACGAAAACTATTTTCATACCTTTTTTCTTCAATTCTCTTTCAGCAGCGGAGAGGTTTTGTCCACCTATCAATTTTGAATTGTCTGCGGCATCAGGATTTGTCATGTTTCCTCCGCCGGCGAAAATAACGTCGATTTCCGCAACGTCTTCGGGCCTGATTTTCATCAGAGCAAATAGGGAAGCGATGGCTTGATCCACATATCTCCCGCTAATGGAAAATGATTTCTCCGGATTTTCGGGCAAAAAACAATGCGCTAATCCGCACATACTTTTGCGTTTCCATATAAACCCGATTCCAACGCAAGAGCCCAGTATGGCCTTGAGCGTTTCGCCATTTCTGGCCACTTTCACTTCCCCAATATGAACGCTTAATACGTCTTTTACATCGTTCATCAGCGGCTGTCTTTCCTGTAAATAAGATTTTCAACCTTGGCTAATCCCGAGCTTATTCCGGTAAGGCTTTCTGATTCGCCGATAATCAAAATGCCGTCGGCTGCGAGCTTTGGCAGAATTAAATCCAGAACTTTTCTTTGGTCGGCGGACGTAAAATAAATAAAAACGTTTCTGATTAAAATAAGATCATATGTTTTCTTGTCTTTGAGTGATGTAAAAAGATTGTGTTCAAAAAAGTTCATTTTCCGTTTTACATCTGGATGAACAGAAAAAGTTTCATCGCTGTTTTGTAACATGTATTTTGAAAACGTCTCCGGCATTGAGTTCCTGAACGATTCGATGGAGCGTCCTTGATAAACCCCTTCTCTGCAGACTTTCACCACCCTTTGAGAAATATCGCTGGCGGAAATTTCATAGTTAAAAGAGACATTTTTGTCTTTAAACTGCTGACACAAAATTCCCATCGAGTGAGCCTCTTCGCCGGTAGACGCAGCTGCGGACCACGCCGAAAAAACTTTTCCGGGATTACGTTGATACCACGCGGGAAGTGTTTGTGATTCGATATGGCTCCAGATTCGGGGAGTGCGAAAGAAATAAGTTTCATTGGTTGTTACTAAATCAATAAAAGGTTTTCTTTCCTCGTCATGGATTTGAACGAACTCAAAATATTCTTCATAGCTTTTTAAGGAAAGGGCAAGGACGCGTTTTCTAAGACGTCCTTGCACCATGCTTTTTCTGTTCTTCGCAATAGTGATTCCTGTCAGTGCATGAATAAGACTGATGAGCTTTGTGAAACAAGCGTCATCAAGGATATCTAATGCATCAACAGAAACCATAATTACCTCGCAAACTTCAATACAGCTTCACGTAAATTCTCTGAACCTTGGGACAGAGCTTTCGTGGCAGAAGCGATAGAGTCAGAAGCTGTTGCAGATTTCTCCGTGGCATCTGCAACTTCCTGAATCGCACTTGCAACGTCTCTGGATGCGGTTTGTTGCTCTTGCGCCGCCGTGGAAATTTCAGAAATTGCTTGAGTCGTTTTAGAAACGCCTTCGACGATTTTCTTAAAGGCCGCGGCCGCTTCTTTTGACACCTCTCCACCTTGGTTGACTCGTTTTACGGACTCATTTATGAGTTTCGTAATGTCTTTTGTCGCTTGAGAAGATCTTTCTGCGAGTTTGCGGACCTCATCCGCGACAACAGAGAAACCAAGTCCGTGTTCTCCGGCACGAGCCGCTTCGATAGCGGCATTGAAGGCCAGAAGATTGGTCTGACTTGCGATATCGCTGATCACTTTTACGATTTCGCCAATTTCTTCAGATGACTTATTGATCATATCCATAGCTTCAATCGACTTAGCGATAGCTTGGACCCCGATATCCGCTTCAACTTGGGTTCCTTTGGCAATTTGGTCGGCGGACTTCGCATTTAATGCAATAGAATCAATCGAAGCACTGAGTTCTTCGACAGACGCATTCATTTCTTCCGTCGTTGCACCCAAAGATTGAGCACCCGAGGCAACCGTCGCTGACTGCGTAGAAATTTCTTTAGACTTAGCGGAGAACTCTTCTACGACTTTTACGACTTCTTCTTCGAAAGCTTTTTTGTAGTTAACCTGTTCCGTGACATCCGTCGCGATTTTGACGATTTTTGTAACGCGACCTACCTCATCAAAGACAGGTGAGTAAATAGCTTGAACGTAAACGTCTTTACCTGCTTTAGAAACCCTCTTAAAGATTCCCGATTTATTTTTACCACTCTTCAGGTCAGGCCAGAATTGGGCGTATTCGGCACTTGCGGCATAAGTTGCTTCACAGAAAAGACGATGATGTTTGCTTTTCATTTCATCGATGGTATATCCCATGGTGTCTTGAAAATTCTTATTGAAGTTCAAAATATTTCCTTCGGGATCAAATTCGATATAAGCGAAGGAAGCATTGATGGCGTTGATGACGCCCTTCATGTTTTGTCTTTCAATTTCAGTTTCTGTAATGTCGTATCTGACACCGATGTATTTTCTTGGCTTGCCGTTTTCTCCAAGTACAGGTGCAATCACGGCGTCAACATAGTAAGGCGTTCCGTCTTTAGCGCGGTTTTTAACTATGCCTCTAAAGATTTTTCCGCGTCCGATAGTAGACCACATTTCCTTAAAGACTTCTTTTGGCATGTCGGGATGGCGAGTCGTATTGTGGCCTTTACCGATAAGCTCATCCTTAGGATACTTGGAAACTTCCAAGAACTTTTCATTCACCGACATGATGTCGCCTTTAAGATTCGCCTCAGAGACGATGCTGGTTAAATTAATGATGTCGTAAAGAACTTTAAGTTCTACTTTGGATGCGGTGATATCGGTCGCAATCTTAATAACTTTTGTTACTTTTCCTGAGTTGTCCAATACCGGGCTGTATGAACCAATGATCCAGACTTCTTTTCCATTTTTGCCAACACGTTTGAATTCACCACTGACAGCTTCGCCAGCTGATAAGGTCTGCCAAAGTTTTTTATATTCTTCAGAATCACTATAAGAAGGTTCGCAAAACATTTTATGTTTTTGTCCCACGACTTCATCAGCGGAGTAGCCCATTGTTTTTAAAAATTTCTCATTGGCACTTGTGATTGTGCCATCTGCTCGAAACTCGATTCTCGCTTGAGATTTTTCAATCGCTTCGAGAACGGCTGCTGCGTTGTCGTTGTGATCAAGATTTTCAACTGCCGTAATACGACTTGGGGCCTTTGAGTCGTGCATTTTTTCTCCTAAAATGATTTCACGTATCCGTGAAGAATTATGACATTTGCATTATGATCGGCAGCCCCTGTGGAGATAATAAGTACTGCATTTGCTATACGAGGAAATTTAATATTAAAAGAAGGCAATAAGCTGGACCTTCTCACCCGTTTGAGGGAAGGCCACCGATTAAATCGAGCAGAAGAAATTGCAGGACAGAATTTTTACTGCCGCAGGTGGAGATTGTTTACGGGAATTCAGGCGCATCTCCCGCGCAATGCAAATGAATCTTTTAGCAGCGGTGTGAACCCAAAAACACCTGCTTGGCAGATCGAAACTGCTTTATCGGCATGCGCAGACTTCATTTCCATGAGAGATGCGAAATTTCAGTCGCCCTAAAAAATGTTGCTTGCACCTATTCTTATGCAAACATGGTTGCGTCTGCGGTTACCGGAATCGCCTCAATGATTGATTCGATTAAACAAGCTTCCCAATGTGACGAAGCTTCTCGAGGCACGACCTCTGTGAATAAGGACATTTGTAGTGATTCCATCAAAGCAAAAAACCCGCGGACCCCAGGTTGCGCAAATACTCTACAAAAGAGCACTCAAATTGGAGGAAGCAATTCCATAAAGACCGCAACTACGGATAAAAATAATTCACAGGCAAAAGTCGATGGGATTAGTTTGAGAAATCCTGCTGATACTCTTGTTGCCAATGTTGGAAGCCCCAATGGAAACGGTAGTGGCGAAAATTTACCGACCGGAGGTGGCGGTGGATCTTCGTCCCAATACCGAGAGTATCTCCCTGGAGGAACGAAGGATCCAAATAAAGGAATAGCCGGACAAGAAATGTTGGTCCGGGAAGTCACGGGTCCCGGCGGGAAATCCAATTGGGAAAAAGTGAAAAATCGTTATCGCGATAATAAAAATACTTTGCTGAACGACTAGCTGGAAAAAATGATTCTCGTTTTTGAATAGACTGGATGGTTCCATCCTCATTAAACACAACCCATTCATTTTTCAAAGACATTTTTTTCTGTCCTTGAATAAACTCTCCGCCTTTCGCATAGGCCGTGCGAACGGCTCCACTCTGATAATATCTGGCGTTTTCTAGATCAATGGGAATTCCATAATAATCAACATATCTAAAGCCCACGGTTTGGATCAGCTTGAGTATTTTTAAACTGTCGTAAGATTCAAACTCTCTAGAGCTGATAATTTGATTGAAGTATCTGACACGTGTGGATGTCGTCTGCTGAGCGCTGATGCCTTCGCGATAGATGAGTTCATGCAAAATAAGTCCGGCACGACTTTCATAGTTCGTTTGTTTCCACAAAGTTTCATTAATCAGATAACGGGAGTCTCCCGGCATAATTTGATTGTCAGGCCGCTGAGCCCCTATCTGCGTAATTTCACAATTATTCGGTATTATTAGAGGGCCTGTATCTGGAATGGGACCAAACTTATACCCCTGGAAGAATTCCACTTCTTTGTAAAATACGCGGAACCAAGTTTTATAAGTTTGTGCCCTTGAAGGGTTGATTTTTTCAAGGCGATTTAAAACGAACAGAACTTTTTCGTCAACCGAATCCGATGTCCCCAAATCAATCGTAAGGTTTCGTCTGTGCTGACCCTCATAGTAATCGAGAAGCATGAGGTTGTACGGATTCTGACATTCAATAAGGTTTCCACCATTACCTACCCAGTCCGTAGATGCCCGACTCTGTGGGGGAAGAAGAAATAGAAATATCAGCAAAACAATCATAGGTGTCCTCTTAATCATAAGATAGGGGGAAAAGCTGAACGCCGACCCTATAAACGCGGTGTTTTTTTGAAAGATCATCCAGTCGGGATAATTCATCTCGGAATTTGAGAATAATCTTTTTTAATTTGTTATAGCGAGTCTTATCTAAAGCCACAGTGAAGAAGTTAAAATCTCTTTCTTCAATAGGTGTCTGCTCAAGTTTTTCTAGAGACATGCGAAGATTGTTTTTATGGGCGTGACGAATAGCTTCCGAAGGTATTCCGTGCGTGGTATGGAGAGCTTTTTGACTGCGCACAAGCTCTCCGGTTTCATTTCGCTTGATGAGACCTGAGGACAAAAGAACATTGAGGCATGTTTGAATCCGGTCGACGGGTATTTTTGTTTTTCGATGAATCCATTTCGGGGAACTTTCAAAGTCATCAAGTTTAAATACGGCTAAAATAACAAAGTATTCCCACTCATTAAAAATGATCTGAAGGTGGTCGGAGTTAAGACAGAAAGATTCTTTAGGCGTGATAGCGGAGTTTTTATGAATGCTTTCAATGAAAAGTCGTTTTTCATTCGCAGTGAGTTTCAATTTATGTACCACGGTTTCGATATCTTTCTGAGGCAAAGGTCGTTTTCCTTGTAGTATGGAAGACAGCGTGCCGGAATTAAGACCCAAAAAATTGGCATAGGATCTCAAGGAGTAGCGTGGATTTTTTCGCTTCTTCCGATGAAACTCTTCCAGGAGTTTCGAAGTATAAAATTTGTCAGTAAGAGAAGTCGTAATTTTTTTCAAATGACCGTTCCATTTTTTTACTAATAAAGAACGTATAAGAGACTGGGTTTAGCATTCAATTTGTTACAATATGCGTAGGTTCTTTTATTCACCAGTTACTGCAATTAGTGTTGCTGAATTATCATTGGCAACATCGAATATGTCGGAGTTGCTGCAACTGTCAGTCGATTGCAGCACAAAATAGTATCTAAATATCCAGCGAAAAATGGAAGCTCCCGATACAAAAAGAGTGGCTGGTATCACGGAGATGTAAGATGAATAGTTTTATTTTTTCTCTTTTTATATTTTTCGGAATGATGAGTTCTGGTTTTGCCGGAGGAATGTTGCCGACAGCGGTGTGGTCGCAGAAGAATTCGATGAAGGTGAAACAAGTAGTGGGTGGGCAAAATCACACATGTGTTCTTTTAGATAATTCGGTTGTGAAGTGTTGGGGCGGTAATGCAACCGGGCAACTAGGAACCGGCAGTACAGCTAACTTAGGAGACGGAACC
>NZ_CAMLDV010000108.1 GCF_946478835.1 uncultured Bdellovibrio sp.
ACTGGTGCAGTCACTTTGGACTACGGCGACATCAACAATGCTACCTCTAAATATTTAACTTACAAACCTAACAATGTCGCTTGTACTGACGGCCAAGTTTTAAAATGGATTGCTGCTAACTCCCGTTGGGAATGCGCGAGTGATACAGATACTAATGCCGGTGGTACAGTTACCAACATCGCAACAGGTACTGGTTTAACTGGTGGTCCGATCACTTCTACTGGAACAATTTCGTTAGCAAACACGGCAGTGACGGCAGGGTCTTACACTCGTGCGAATATCACTGTCGATGCCCAAGGTCGTTTAACGGCTGCAAGCAATGGTGCTTCAGTTAACCTTGCAACTGAAGTCACTGGCACTTTACCAATCGCAAATGGTGGCACAGGACAAACCACTGCAACTGCTGCATTTAACGGTCTTTCACCAAGCACGACAAAAGGTGACTTGATTGTTCATGATGGTACGAATGATATTCGTTTACCAGTGGGAACAAACGGACAAGTGCTGTCAGCAAACTCAGCACAAGCTTCGGGCCTTCAATGGATCACTCCAACAGCAAGTGGGGACGCGGGTGGAGATCTTTCAGGAACCTATCCAAATCCGACAGTTGCGAAAATCAACGGCAACGCTGTCGCTTCAACGACTCCAACAACAGGTCAAGTGATGCGTTGGACTGGAACTCAGTATGCCCCGGTGAATTTTGGTGTAAATAATTTGTTATCTTCAACGGGCGCCCAACAGTTTGCAAACTCGGCCTGTACAGCTTCGCAAACTCTCACTTGGTCTTCTCTGTCTGACACCTTCACTTGTTCTAATATCGCAGGACTGGATGCCAGCACAATCGCAACAGGAACGATTGCTGCCGCACGACTGCCTTCTTCAGCGACCTTCTGGACGGACGGAGGTGCGGGAAAAATTTATTACACTGGCGGCAATGTCGGTATTGGTCCAACAAGTCCGTCTTACAGACTGGAAGTTGGCACAAGCACCGATACAAATACGAGTGTCGGCATTCGTGCGTCCTCTCTCACAACCTTAGAACTTTTAAACTCATCATTTGGCGGCCTTTGGATGGGAGTGAATTTTTCTGGCGCGGCCGTCAATGGAATTCCTGCAAGTGGCATCGGGTTCTCGGTAGGAAATAACAATATGATTTTCGCCACAGGTACCACTCGAACCGAGCGCATGCGCATCTCGAACGTCGGCAATGTCGGCATCAACCAAGTCAACCCTTCCGGGAAACTTCATATTTCAGATACAGGTGCGACAGACATTCGCCTTCAAGATATCACCGCAGGAACTCCAGCCGCTTTGCGTGTTCTTTCTCAAACCGGAGTGAATTATATCGAATCGGGAACGAATTTCAGCTCGGGCACTTCGGCTGACTTGCATTTCACCGACATGATGGGCACGAACAAGTGGATGACGATCAAATCAGACGGGAATGTGGGTATTGGTAATTCTTCGCCGACAAGTCCTCTTTATGTCTATAGCACATCAGCCAGTCCACCTACTATCACTGCTCGCTTTCACATGGTTCCTGCTCCAACAGCCGACGTGGCTTCAAACCTTCATGGTTCTTGGTCCACAATTATTCCCAATACAACATTCAATTTTACAGGTGCTCTTTACGGTGCTGTCGATCGCGTGGAAACAGGTACCAGCCAAAGCGGAACAATCAGCAACGCCGTAGGTTCTGCAAGTGACGTCTATAATAAAGCTGCAGGAACTATTACCGCCGCGACGGGCACACAAAACTCTGTTGTTAACTCTTCAACGGGAACGATTGGCTCTGCTAAAGCAGGAACTTTCATTGTGACAAACTCCGGAGGCGGCACCATCACGACAGGTTACGGTGTTTACATCGACAACATCGCCGCAGCGACAAAGTACGGTTTGTATCAACAAGATGCCACGGCCAATAACTATTTTGCCGGCAAACTGGGAGTGGCAACAAACTCTCCACTAGCGAACCTTCACATCGGAAGTTCTGGTTCCGGAGCGACAGCTTATTCTTCTTTCCAAATGGGAAGTGATGCGACAGCGACGAATAATTTCCACTGGGTGAATGAAAATTCGAGCGGACGCGCTTTAAGACTTTACAATGGAAATCTCGGTTCGGGAGTGGCACTATTATCCATCGGCTCTTCTGGAGGAATGGTGCTGGGCGAAGGCACCGCGGGAGCAGGTCTTCTCAGCTTAAAACCTGGTTCAAACGATCACGTCTATCTACAACTTTTTGCGCGCACCTCAACACCCACAGTTCGCTCGGGATGGTTAGGATACGGAGCCGCTGCGACAAACGATCTCTCTCTCACAAATGAAATCGAAGGCGGCATTATCTACATGAATACCAAATCCGGCGGCACTCAATCCGCCAGAGTGTACTTCGCTGCCGACGGAACTGCTTACAAACCCGGTGGCGGTTCATGGGCCGCAACCTCAGACCGTCGTTTAAAATCAGACATCCGTGATTTCAATCCGGGCCTTGATGATTTATTAAAAGTTCATCCCGTGTGGTTCCGCTATAACGGTAAAGGTGGAACTGTGAAAGACGGCAAAGATTATGTCGGTGTGATCGCTCAAGAGCTGGCACCGATTGCGCCTTACATGGTGAAAACGGAAAAAGCACTGATAGAGACTGACGACAAAGAAAAAAAGGATATCTACAAAGTAGATCCTTCCGCCTTTACGTACATCATCATCAACTCTGTGAAACAGCTCGCCCAAAAAGCTTCGTCTTTCGAGGCGACTGTCAAAGCCTGGTTTCATAATCACGATGAACGCTTAAATAATTTAGAAAAACAAATGACGGCTTTACAAAGTCAGAATGAAGAACTGCGCAAACAAAACGAAGAGCTTCTGAAGTATATAAAATCTCAAAACAACAACAGAACGCCGTCTTCGTCTCAGAATGAGAATACTCAAAGAAATTCGGCTTTCAGCCGATAAGTATTAAGTCGGAGGTTGTACGTGAAAAAGCTTATTCTTCTTTCTTCACTTCTCGCATTCGCTACGGGATGTTCTATGGATGCTTCTTTAGAACAACTTGCAAAAAATCTTCCGGCTCCGATTAAATTTCAAGATCCAGCAAAAACGACGGGCCTTGTTTCCGGTTCTACGCAAACGGGCACTGCCACTGGCGGTGGAGTGACTTATCACGTGCAAAGCACGGTGGGTAACTACATGTCAGGTATTGAGCAAACAACGTCTGATAACACCTACAAGGTTTATAGCTCCGTTCAAGGTGCTATCGTTTCCAATTAAGCCTTCTTTTGCTGGACCTAGATCCTAGGTCCTCTTCCCTACTCAAGTTTCAAAATAAGACAGCCGATAAAGGTTTTGGATAAAACCATGGAAGGGTTTTCTTATGATGAAGATGTTTGTCTTTATTCTTGCATTAGGCTTTAGCTACTCAGCACGAGCGGCCGATCCTACCGTCGTCGATGTTCGTCGCAATATCACTCTCTCTGAAGACGACACGGTTTACAAAGATTTCTACATCAATGCTGATGCCAGTGCGGGTTTAAAAAAGAATCTCGTCGTTACAGCCGTTCGCAAAATCAATATTCGTGATGCCAGTGGCGCCAGTGCCGTTGGGGAAATTTTTGTACCCGTAGGGCAGCTAAAAATTATCGCGGTTTACGACAAAGTCGCCGTTGCCCGTGAGTATGCTTTGCTTTCACGCGATGAACTTCCGATGCTAGAGCAAACCGGAATTATGACCGGAGATCGCATTGAGGTGAAGGGTTCGTTTATCGATAATTCGAAACCAAAACCGAAGAGAAAAGTGGCAGAGGAAACAGCTCCTGCTGGGACAGCGACGGCTGTTGTTGTTAGCACGACGGTTATATCTCCGACGGCTGGAACGAATCCAGCCACGGCGACTGCGGGGAACCCTGTAGAAACTGCAAAACTCAAAGTCGATTCTGCGTTAAAAACAACCAGTCCAGCCTCCCCCGCTGCTGCTGTTGCGGCATCCTCCGCGTCCGCGGGTCCAGCCCCCACCGCAACTGCAGATTCACTTGAAAAAACGCAGGTTTCTGGTAACAACACTCTTCATGAGTGACAATTCTTATTTTCGTATTCGTTTAAGCCAGGTTCCTGGGGAACTTGAAGACATCATCACTACACACTGCTTTGAATGCGGAGCCTCTGGAGTTACAGAGGCTTTGGCTTTTACACAGCCGGATCTGACTTACGATCCTCAGCTTTTGCATGTGCGTGCCCATGAAATGGACGTGTTCTTCCCAGAAAGACCCGGCTGCGAATTCTTCGATGGTCTTTTGGAATACAACCAAGCGATCAAGTGGCACATCTACGAAGAAGAAAACAAAGACTGGCTGGAAGAGTGGAAAAAAGGTTTTAAACCTTTCAAACTTGTCGGCGATTTCTGGGTCGTTCCATCGTGGTTACAACCTCCGCCTGAATGCAAACATGCGATCTACATTGATCCGGGTATGGCTTTCGGAACCGGCACTCACGCAACAACGCAAATGATGGCGTTCTTCATTCACAAACTTGCAGAGAAATACAAAAACCAAGTCGCCGACTGGGCGATGCTCGATGTGGGTACAGGGACTGCGATCTTAGCGATGCTTGCACAAATGAGCGGCATGGGTTTGGTCACAGGAATCGAAATCGATCCTGAAGCTCGCCGTGTGGCACGTGAAAATGTAAAGCTTAACAAGCTTCCCCAAATCGATATTCCCGAAACCCAAATCGAAGACATTCGCGAACAATACGATGTTGTTGTTGCAAACATCATCGATGGAGTTTTGATTAATATTAAAAAAGATCTTTTGCGCGTTCTTAAACCGGGAGGCCACATGCTTCTCACGGGTATTCTAGAAGAGCGCGACAATCACTTCTTTGAAAAATTCATGGAGAACTCCGGCCTTACCGTGATTCGTCGTCTTGAAAAAGACGAATGGGTCGGTTACTGGGTTCAGTCATGAGACGCTATTGTATTGAGAAAAAAGACCTCTTCCAAGACCAAGTGAATTTCACGGGAGACGTCTTTCATCACATCTTCGATGTCTGCCGCCAAGAAGTGGGTTCTAAATTCGAAGTACTGACAGAAGACAGCAAAGCGTTCTTTGTCGAAGTCACTCAAGTGACAAAGAAGTCAGCCATCGCACGTATTCTTGAAGAGCGAATGATTCCACCTTTGAAAGAACCGCACGTGCATTTGGTTCTTTCCATCTCTCGCTTTCCGGTGATGGATGCCATCATGGAAAAAGCCGTGGAGTTGGGAGTTAAAAGCATTCAGCCTTTCTTTTCAGAATTCAGCTTCGTTCGTAAGGGCGAAAAGATTTCTGAGAACAAGGTCGAACGCTGGGATAAAATTGTCCGCTCCGCCACTCAACAATCTGGCCGCGGCGACTTGATGAAAATTCAAGCACCTATTTCTTTTGAGAAAATATCGGATTTAATTAACCAAAAACCCGGTTCGGTGGGTCTATTTGCTTATGAGGGTCCGTCGACTCTTAGCATCAAGGATTATGTCACCAAAGTTAAATCAGAGCACCCTCAAGGGATCAAAGACCTCTGGATCATTGTGGGCAGCGAGGGAGGCTTCTCTCACAAAGAAGTCGAAGAATTCCAAAAACTAGGCCTTCATCCAGTGACCTTGGGACCCCAGGTTTTGCGAGTTGAAACGGCTTGCATGGCCCTGGTATCAGTCCTAAAGTATGACTTTGATCTGATGTGTTGAAAGGAGAGGGAATGGATCCCTTTGAGGAATTTGAATTTAAGCCGCTCACGGACGGTCTAGGTTTCCACAAAAAGAAATCAGCGACTCCGGCCAAGGAAGAAAAGAAAGCGGACACTTTCTCCAAAAATCTTATGAAGGATCAAGGTTTGGAATTGATCGAAGAAACTTCGACAGATCCGCTTCGTCCGCCTCTTCCACGCAAAAAATCCGCACCAATTCCACCAGCTCCGGGTTCACTCACTGAAGTGGGCGGGGACGGTTCTGCAGCTGTTGATGAAATTCTTAAGACGCTTCAGAAAAACCGTCGTTTGGACTTTGAAAACTCCAAACAAAAGGTTTCTCAAACAACGACAAAAGAAGAATTCAAAAAGACAACATGGAGTTTTTCAGCCGCATTGCTTGATGGCATGTTGGTTGTTGCTGCAAGTCTTCTTTGCATGATCATTCTTTTGGTTGTGACGAAAGTAGACTTGATCGGAAACCTCACAAACCCAGACTCTCAAGGTATGATCTATCTTGCGACAGTGTCTTTGTTTGCCGGTGTGTCCTTCATCTACCTTACTTTGAATCGCATCTACATGGGCTTCACTCCTGGAGAGTGGGCTTTTGATCAAAGAATCGGAAAACCGGAAGAATTGAACAGAGCTTCTTACTCTTTAAAGGTTGTGGCTCGTTCATTCCTAGTGATTATCACAGGATTCATCGTGTTCCCGATTCTTTCGACTTTGTTCAATAAAGACCTTGCGGGCTCCATCACAGGCGCTCAGCTCTTCAAAAAGGCATAGAGTTCATGGGCCAAGTTCGCAATTTTGATAACATTGAAGCGGCTTTGGCTCCTCTTCGTTCTCAAGGTAAAAAAATTGTTTTCACAAACGGTGTTTTCGACCTGCTTCACGTAGGTCATGTTCGCTATTTGCAAGAAGCCCGAGCGTTAGGTGACGCTTTAGTAGTTGGCGTCAATGCCGACGCCAGCGTGAAGCGTTTAAAAGGCCCTACTCGTCCTGTCCAAGTGGAAGCGGATCGTGCGGAAATTTTAGCGGGATTGTGGGCCGTGGATTTCACAGTGATTTTCACTGAAGACACTCCAGCAAATCTGATTGAAAAAGTTCGTCCTGATATCTTGGTTAAAGGTGGCGACTGGAAGATTGATCAAATCGTCGGCGCTCCTTTCGTACAGTCTTACGGAGGCAAAGTGATGTCTTTGCAGTTCGTCGACGGCAGATCCACAACAAAAATCATCGAAAAAGCCCAGAAGTAATTATTCCGGGCAAATCAAAGCGCGCTCTGCCGAAGTAATAGAGTATTTCACCAACGGTTTAAAATCTTTCAGTCGTTGGCGAATGGTTGTGAAGCCTGCAGAGTTCCCGTCCGTGTTCTTTACCCAATAATCATCGACCCTGGCATTACTCCATCCGCAGAATTGTTTCAGCGCCATACCGGCAATCAAGCCGGAAGAGTGCCAGCCATTCCAACAATGGGCATACACCGGCCCGCTCAACTTTCCTTTGATACGGTCGTAAACCATTCCCAAAATTTTTTCGTTTTCTTCTGCTGCCGCATACTGCTTATAAATGAGCGTCTGATTTTGATGGGCCGTGTTTTTACACGATACACTTTTCGGAGCCTTCTCAAAATTTTCGGAATAAAGATAAATGGCTGCCCCAAAATCCTCACGACACAAGTTCGTCAATCCCACGGTAGGCAACGGATTTGTATTCGATCTTGGAGTTTCCAAGTTGGTGTTGTTTGCACCACCTCGATACATCACTCCGTGCAAAACAACACGAAAATTGCGAGTGCCATAAAGAGCTTCATCTCCATCTCCGCGATTGTCCGTGAGTTTTTCCTGGAGATTCGCGAAACCATAACGGAGTTTGAATTTCTTCACCTCTTCGTCTAAACGAAAGCCATCAATCGCAGGCTCCAGGGTGCCGCCGGACTGAGGTGATTCGGAAGAAAAAGACTCTTCAAAAAGTTTTGTGATACTTGCTTTTGCGCATCCTAAAATTTGACAGGCGACCAAAGACGTAAGAATTAATTTTTTGAAAGAAGATTGTTTCATTTCCTCATATTGAATGACTTCTAGAGCTCAACACAAGCTAGCAAGACCATTAAAATGTGAATGCGAGGTTCTGTCGTTCTGCAATTTGACAATTCACTCGACATTTATCCTTTTTGTAAGATGAACCTCTTGCTCTTTCGCGAGAAAACATTTGTCTATGAAAACAAATAAACAAAAATCCATCTCTTTCATTCTTACATTATTAACCTCTTCCTCCGCCTTCGCACTGAATCTCAGTGATTTACAAGGGGAATCGCGACACGAATATCGCTCTCCTCGCGGAGTTCCTGAACTTTGTGTCATTGCGAAAAAATGGCCCGGGGCCAGCTACAAAACAGGTGACTTAGAAAAAGAGAAAACGCTCTGTAATTACGATTTTTATTTGAACATGGGTATTTGTCCAAAATATACGTCAACCAACCCCGCTATTCTTTTGTTAGAGCCGAACGCAAAATACACGAAAGAAGCCATTGATGCTTCCGACTGCAACCTTAAAAAGCTGGATGTAAAAACAGAGGCTAAATTTAAACAGACCATCACTTGTTCAAACACATCATCAATTGTCGCCTACTATCACGTCTCCCGGGCCTTGGGAAATATAGGTCGTGTTCCGACAACCGTTTTGCGCACGATGGACATTCAAACTCACGCCAAGCTCACGCAAAAGGCCAACGATTATTTGCGCAACGTGAATGACTCGATTCGCATATCATGGCAACACTTCGCCGAAGTCCATAAGTTTCCACGCATGTATCCACTTCTTTTTGACAACTCTCAAACTCAGATATTTGGAGCTTTGAGTGATAACGTGAAAGACGAAGAACAGTACGGCGATGTTAGCGGCGTGGGCGACTACGATACGCGCTACCAAAGATTTCTTCGTCAAGCTCCGTTCCAAAGAGTGGCCAGCTCCCAATCAGTCCCTCAACTAGTGGGCTCTTCAGAGTTCACCAAAGTGGCGCAAATCGTGACGCAAATGAAGGATGTTTCTGACATGGTTTTGTTGGACACGATGCTAAATCAACAAGATCGCATCGGAAACATTCATTATAAGTTTTATTGGTATTACATCAATCCGCAAACTACGACTATAGAACGTTCGAAATCAAATGCGAAAGTCTCTAACGGACAAATCAAAGTTCCAGATGAGGAGCTTCGAGAAATGGCCGGCCGTAAAGCTGCTCTTCTTAAAGAAATGGTTCTTAAGGACAATGACTGTGGTGTCTCAAAAACCAATATGATGAAAAAAATCGGAGCTTTGGATAAAGTTCGACATATGAGCTATCAAACATATCGACGCTTGCTCGCGTTTGAACAAACACTCAATACGCCTGCAGGTAAAGACTACTTCGTGAAAGAGCTTTTATTCTCTGCCGCTGATTATTCATCGCTTCTTAAAAACACTCAGGAGGCGAAACGAATCCTGGTGAGCAAATGCCAGTCCAGTCAGCTTCAGTTCGATGTAGATTTGGAAAACTACGTCGCGGGAACAAACAGCCGTCGCCCAAAAACGACGTGCACACTTTAACGGTATAAAACCCCTGAGGATAAAATCTCAGGGGTTCCCAAATAGGTCGCCATGGAGTTTCCGAACTTAGAAAAAGATCCGCCAACCAGTTCGAAACGGCGGATCAGTTCCACCATCCAAAGTGGAATTTTCTTTTCACACTTCAACTCAAGCACGACGTTTTTGCCGGGCTCCTCAAATGAATCCGGGTGGTCATAGTGACAAAGAGACCTTTCATGAGGGCTGACACACCAATCCGTCATTTCTTGATAGCGCAAGTCCCGATCAAACGTCACACGGGCATAGTCATCAACTTCCGAAAGATAAGCCTTGCGACGGTATTGAGTTAAAATCACAGGACCTAAATTGTAAGTCATTTTCAAATGCAAAAAATCCTCTAAGTTAGTGAGCGAATATGGGTCCATGCCGCTGGGTAAACATTCATTTTCCAGAATATTTCTCCAATCCTTTAAAAGAACCTTCGCTCGCTTTTTTCTTACGAACTCGCGAAGCTTATATTTCACTTCAAAAAAATACGGAGGCTCCGTTCCTTCCCCGTAAGAACGAATGCGCACATTGAAGCTGAAAGCGCCGGCGGACTCTTTGTATCGCAAAAGATATAAGCTCGGTGAATCTAGATACAGACTGTTGATGGTATAAAAGTGATCACTTTGAATCACAGAGTAATAATCCATACTGCAGTAAGATTCGACAAAACGTGAAATTGGATCAATCAACTCAGGCGAGATCAAATACTTCAGTTCATAGCGCTCCAGATTTAGCGGCGACACCTGCTGTCCCATCAGATTTCCTTTTGTTTTTTATCGATGTAGTTTTTGTCCGGATTCTTGATCAGGATTTCACTTTCCAAAAGATAATTAAGGTAAAGCATTGTGATTTCTTGTCGTTGATTCAGCAGATCTAATTGCTCCTGTCGCTGGGCTATTTTGCGATCCATATTTGTCAAAGAATCCAGCGTTCCCACGGTGATTCGTTCCATTTTCTTGGCACTTCGATAGATCTCGATAAGGTTTAAAATCTGAGTTCGCAAATTTTGCAGCTGATCTCCACTTTCTTCGAGTTCTTTTTGCTTCAAAGCCCTCTTGAGAATCAGTTCATTTTGCTTTTGTTTGGCCAAAACATCTGAACTCAAAATCGGAATTTGAATAACCAGTTCCACCTCGTACTGGGTGTCGGCATCCTTTTTTTTCTTTTGGCTGAGTTCCAGTGCTTTAATCCATTGCTGTTCCCGGCCCTTAACGATAGCCAGTTCCTGTCCCATCTGCTCGATTTCTTCATGAATGATTTTCTTGCTCAAAGAATCTCCGTCGTGAAAATGCTCCTGCAAAGCCGTCGAGATGTCTTCGACTTGAATAAGATCCAAGCTTTCCACTTTTTTCTCTTTGGCATCGGGGACCCAGTTCAGAATTCTTTTTAGTAAGAGATCACGTTCTTGAGTCAGCGTACTTTGGATCCTTTGAAAACGATAAAGATCGGATTTTGCAGATAGAAAAGCTTTTGAGGTCCCACGGCCCGCACGCAAAGAAAGACTTTGCGCTTTGACGTATCTTTCAGAAAGAGACACAGCGTCCTCAACGCATTTTAATTTCTGCTGAGTGAGTTCAAACAATAAAAGAGCATTGTAACGCGTTTGTAAAGCCCACCCTAGTGATGTGTTCTTAAGAAGTTTTTGTTCGTCAGTTTTATCTCGGCCCCTGGTCCACTCAGGCCAAGATTTCAGCTGAAACTTAACTCCAATTTCAGTCGCTTCAGTGCCGTTTTGTTCACGGCCAACAAAGCCCTCTACATTTCGCAGTGGATTTCTAGAGTCCGTGGCCTGAATTTCGTCATAAGACAAATAGGTTTTGTCCGTCCAGGCTGTTTTAAGGACTTGCTCCGCTGTGACGGCGACGGCCACCGAAGAGCTTAAAAACACCAAGAGCCCGAACAGTTTCATTCTCGCCTCTTTGCCGTCAGGAAAGGAATCGCGATAAACTTGGCATGCTTGGCATCAAAAACTCCATAAATCTGCCGAGGATTCGGAGAAACCGCAATGCCTTCTAGCTTTCGCACGTTAAACTCTTGCACAAGTTCCGCTGTTTTTGCTCCGGGACTCAGCTTCCACAAGGCGCTACACTGTTCGTCTCGACAAGAGGAGGCCACATAGACCAAATCCCCTTCAGATATAATATCAGTCAAATATATTTCTGAATCGACATTAGGAAGCTGATATTGAAACTGATACGCGACAGTCACATCATCAGGAGAAATTCGTCCTTTAGTTAAAGCTCTTTCCAAAGCTTTTATGCGTAAAATGATTCCTTGATTTTTGAAAAGTATCGGACGCTTCAGAGCGAGATATAAATCATCCCCTTTAACAAAGTGCCCTTCGACCTCCAGGTCATCTTCCCTGCCTCCCTGTGCCTGTGAATAGATATCACGAAGCACACGGTCAGAAGAATTTTTTATCGCATCCAAAAGAGCCGTTCGTAAATCCATGTCCTTTTCGAGTTGAAACTTCAATCCATCTCTTTTAATTTTAACAAAAAGCTGGCGTTCTTTTTTTAAATGACTTTTCTTTGTCGCAGATAATGAACTTAAAAGATAAAGGTAAGAGTCCTGAACTGATATCGATTCGATATCCTCCATTTTGTCTAAGCCTTCTATCGGCAACATCTGCTCTGCCACTTCACCATGCTGATTCATCAATAGAATCAAAGGACGAGAGTTTGGATAATCATCCGAGATCACAGCAAACTGTCGTACTTCAGGGAGATAAACTAAACCGGATACTTCGGGTCGAAATTGATCTGTAATTTGCGCCGGAAAGTGAATGTTTTCAATGGTAGGATGGGTCGGCTCCCACTGCGTTTCACTTTCATCAGCTTGGGCGGTGCTAAACAACGTGATTCCCC
>NZ_CAMLDV010000109.1 GCF_946478835.1 uncultured Bdellovibrio sp.
CCGCGAGGAACACGGCGCACTTGAATATCACGCACTCCACCACCACGGCGAACAAGTCCGAACGCCACTTCACGGTTGGAGATTTCAATTAGATAGTTTTTCTGAGCTAAAATTTGTTTTTCGAATGTCGCGTAGTCTTTGACCTTCGCGCATTGAATTTGACCGATGATCTCAGTTCCCACAACTTCTGTTGTGATAGAACCCGATTCGCGAATCCATTTCGCCGACTTACAAACAGCCGCCACAATCGAAGTTTCTTCCACGGCCATTGGGATGACATAGTCTTTGCCATCAATGCGGAAGTTCGTAGCAACGCCTAGAGGAAGTTGGAAGTAACCAATCACGTTTTCAATAAACTTTTCACCGAGAGCTGTGTCACGAAGACCGCCCTTAGCGATGTAATCCACGTCTGAATCATGAAGTACGCCGACTTCCATCAGAGCTTTAAGTCTTTCCTCGCGGGAAAGTTTTGAGAAACCTTTGAAGATGTCATGGAGTTGTTTTGTCATTGTGTCACCCTCTTCGTCTGAAGGTCTTTCAGAGTTCTTGAACCGGTACAGAACATCGTGATCTTCAGTTCAAGTTCGAGTTTATTAAGAAGCTCTTCCAGAGCTCCGTCCCCATTTAAAGCTGCTTCCAGGAATGGTTTTGCCACTCCGACCTTCGCAGCACCCAAGGCACATAACTTACCAATTTCTAGACCATTTCTTACGCCGCCAGAAGCCCAGATTTCAAAAGGCACACGAGCTTCCTTCGCATTGAGCATTGATTGCACAGTGCTGATACCCCAATTCGAAAAAGTCTGAGCGACTTTGTAAAGCATCTCAGATTCTTGCGAACGATAGCCTTCTACACGGCCCCAGTGCGTTCCACCTTTGCCACTCACATCGACAGCAAAAATTCCTGTGCCCTCAAGTCGTTTCAGAGTTTCTTTTGAAAACCCGCAACCGACTTCTTTCACGATAACAGGAACATTCACCATCTTCACAAGATTCTCAATGGCGTTAAGGCCATTTTTGAAGTCGCGAGTTCCCTCAGGTTGCAAAGCTTCCTGCAAGGGATTGAGATGAATAAACAATGCCACAGCCTCTGTGGAGTCCACAAGTCTGCGCACTTTATCAATCGGAGATTTAATCAGCTGAGCGATTCCAATATTTCCAAGAAGTTTGGCTTTCGGCGCTTGTTTACGCACACGAGCCCATTCCTCGGCAGCATTGGAATCCTCCAGCTCACGACGTTGCGACCCCACGCCCATTAAAATCTGGCGACGGTCACTGAGTCTGGCTAAAGCTTCGTTGATTTCGCGGCCCTTCTCGTGGCCCGCAGTCATAGAGGAAATAAAGATCGGAGAAGAAAGAGGAATTGCATCCCCGTTAAAAACAAAAGAGGTCGAAATATCGACCTCTTTAAAATCCATTTCAGGCAGAGCCTCATGAATCAATTCGATCGAGTCTAATCCATTTTGTCCATCGGTCTGAGACCTTGGATCCAGCGCGATTCTAATATGATCGCGCTTTCTTTGTTCAAACTGGGAGTTAGACTCGTTCATGGGCTGCTCCTTCAAACAGAGCTTCAGCCTACGCTAAAGCGTGTTTGCAAAGTGCAGTGAATGCCGCTGCGTCGTTGATAGCAAGGTCAGCCAAGATTTTACGATCTACTTGGATGCCAGCTTTAATCAAGCCACCGATCAAACGAGAATATGTAGTTCCGTTCAAGCGAGCTGCTGCATTGATACGTTGGTTCCACAAAGTGCGGAAGTTACGTTTGTTAACTTTACGGTCGCGGTAAGCATACGCCATACCACGGTCGTTTTTCTCTACCGCGTGGATGTACGCGCGAGAACCAGCGCTGTAGTAACCTTTTGCTCTTTTAAGAACTTTTTTGTGACGAGCACGATTTGTTTTACCAGATTTTACACGAGCCATTTTAAACCTCATTACGCCACGGACTTAGCCGGGCAACAGAAAAGACAATTAATTTTTTAAACTTATAAAATTAGAATACTAGGCAACGACGAACTTGAAGCATGTTCGCGTCTTCAACGTATGATGTTTTACCTAGTTGTCTTTTCGTCTTAGAGCTCATGTGAGAGTTCAAGTGACGCATGCGAGTGCTTTTCTTTTTAACTTTACCGCTTGAAAGAACTTTCAAACGTTTTTTAGCGCCTGAGTGTGTGCGCATTTTCATAGTAATACCTTCCACCGATAAGGCGTCTCTCCCGATAGGGACAGCTCTTAACCATTGCCTTAGACAGTCATAATTACGGACTCATCGTTTTAGGTCGATTGACAGGTAAAAGCAAGCTTTTTTAGGGGGTTAGAAGAGTTTCAGCCTCTTCTGGGTTCACCCTTGTAAATCGAACATTCTTATCTAATTTCAATAATTTAAGGAACATTATCGTTATTTATAACGTCTTTACTCCAGTTCTTTGGTAGAAGCGCCTTGCCTAAAAATAAGGCTATTTACCCCTTCCAAAATCAGGAGTTTCTCATATGTATAAGATCTTTGGCCTCGTCCTTTCTCTTTTTGTCACTCTTTCCGCGCATGCCGATGACGTTCGCGACTTTCAAAAAGTAAACAGCAATAAAGCTATCGTCAGCATCGAAACGGAGGACAAAGATGGAACGCAAGCCGCGGCCTATCTTGATGGCGCTGAAAACCCTCAGTTCATCAATATGCTTTTAGATGATTCGCAATCACGCTTGAGTTTGCTTAAACAAACCTTGGAAATGGAACACTGTCAGAAAATCAGTGCCACTCCTGATGGATGGATTGATGGTTGCGGCGCTGTTGAGGCGACAGAGATCATCCGCACTTCTTTTGGCCGTGGAGGTTGGATGGAAGGCGCTTCCGGTTACACTTTCTTTGTGGGCTTCCGCTCTGCAGGCACGGGGCACTACTTTGAATCCACACATATGGTGACATTCACAGAGCACGTCGTTGCTAATACGGATGCAAATATGAAGTATCTTGGCTCTGTGACAAAAACATTGGAGCTAGGAAAGATCGTCAAGCTTCCTGTTCAATAGTGTTTGATAGATCTCGGTGAAGATGCCAGACTTTTCTTCATGAAAACAACAGAGATCTTAAAAAATTTCCGCGCTTATGATGTCGAGCACTTTCAAATTGAAACTCTGAAAATTGAAAGTGCTCTTCTTAAAAACAATCCTTTAAAAGATCCAACAACTCGCTACAACGCTCTTTTAATTCCTCGCTCGGAAGGACCATGGCCTGTTGTCGTTGTGCTCAGTGGTTTCACTGGCAATGCGCCTTATTATTTTAATCCCAAATTTCATGAACAAAATGCGATTCAAGTGATCGATCAATGTTTTGGTCGCGGCGAAGCGCCGGAAGCTTTGTATGTTTTCGTCGATGCTTTGACGTCCTGGGGTGGCTCTCAGTTTATCAATTCAGCAGCAACTGGAAATTATGAAGATTATATTATGCAAGAGCTGATTCCTGCCGTGAAAGAGCACTACCCTGTTTCGCACAAAGTGAATGACTGGTGCGTGACCGGAGGCTCTAGCGGAGGTTACGGTTCTTTGCATTTAGGTTCGAAATATCCTGAAGTGTTTGGTTACGTCGGCGCTATTGCTCCGGATTCTTTCTTTGAAGCCAGTCTTTTGCCGGAACTTTATCATGCGCTTCCTTTGTGGGAAAAATATAAAGAGTCAGGTCTTCGTGCCCTTGAAGAACTCCGTAATGGTAAATTGATGAAGATGCGCAACTGGCACACCATCGTGAATGCGTTTGGCATGGCCGCTTGTTATTCAGCGAAAGGCACTCACGGTGATTTTGAATTTCCTATCGACACGCATACGGGAGAAAAAATTCCTGGCATCTGGAAAAACTGGCTTGCGAAAGATCCTCTGCACTTTTTGCCCGAACGAATTAGCAATTTAAAAAAACTTTCGGGGATTTATTTAGATTGTGGATCTAAAGATAATTTCCATCTGCAATATGGATCTCGTCAAATTTCAAAAATGCTGAAATCACATCAAGTTCATCATGAATATGTCGAGTTTGACGGAAATCACTTTGATATTGGCGAACGTCGTCCTGAAGTTTGGAAGTGGCTCACTTCACAGTGGAGAAGTTAAGAATTTCGAACCACTGACTATCTTGTTCCCGTGGCTCTGGTAATCGGTGCTGGAGCCGGCATTTGAATTTCGGGAAGACGCCCGCATTTTCCCGTTAAAAGGCCCGTGCACACAAGTCCCACATGAATTGTCTTAACTAAAACCGAAGGACCTGCGACTTCTTTATAAGCTGTCATCTTGCGAATTTTCTCCGCAAGATCTTCATCGGAAAGACGACGCGGATCGAACTCCATTTTTAGAAGTCCTTTTTCTTTGAGCTTTGCAAGTTCTCTGCGGATGTTTCTAAAAATCGGCTCCATATCAGAGCGGTATTTTTGATCGGCTTTTAAAAATTCATTCAAGGCCTCGACAAGAGCATCGAGATCTCTTTCATCAATCGTCTGGACGGAAGATTCAAGTTCTGTTTTGTACTTTGTATCTAAAGGAGTTCCCGTTGTGGCAAACACACAAGAAGATGACGCCAAGATAAGACTGAGGAGAATGAACGAACGCATGCGCTGCTAAACCTCTTAGTGATTGTAACAAAATCACCTTCCTAAAGAAAAGAGGTTTTGAAGTGAAAGACGCCAATTTGCGGCACCTATCTGAATCATTTATATCAAAATGGTCATCTTGAGGTTTTCCGCTGTCTTTTAAATTTCCATATCAGGGATAGAGTATTGAAAGTTCTTAGAAAAACTTCGCGTCTCTATTCGAAACAAAGGCTTCGCCGTGTTCCGAGGGCCCCTTTTTGTCACTTTTTAAATCTTAAAAGTTCGCCGGGCCAACGGTTCCCATACTCTGGCACCCCCCTTGCTCCTAAGACCGCAGGATTTACCGTTGGAGGATTATTATATGGAATTCCTATTGTCACTTGGTCGCGGATTTACTTCTGGCGATGCTATTTGGATGTGGGCGATTTTGGCAGCACAAGTTGTTTCAATCGCTATTATTGCGGAAAGAGCGTTTGCCCTTTTCGGTTCTCGTAAAACCAACCAAAAAGAGCTTTCTAAAGTTCTTGCCGAAGACATTCGTGCTGGAAACTTGGATAAAGCTTTGCGCAGATCTCTACAAATGGGCACGAAAGAACCATTGGGAGTTGTTGCTTCTGCAGGCATTCAAGCTGCAATGGATATGGGTGGTAAAGAAGAAATCCAACTTAAAATGGATGAAGTTCTTCTTGAAGAAAACTCTCGCGTTGAAAAGCGCATCGGTTTCCTTGCGATGTTTGCCAACGTAGCAACATTGTTGGGTCTATTAGGTACAATCACAGGTTTGATCCACTCTTTCGCGGGTATCTCGAATGCGAACCCTGCTGAAAAAGCGACGATCCTTTCTCAAGGTATTTCTCTTGCGATGAATACAACAGCTTACGGTTTGATCGTGGCAGTTCCTGCTTTGATCATGTATGCGGTTTTGCAAAACAGAGCATCTCGTTTGACTGACGACCTTAATAAAGGTGCTTTGAATTTGTTCATCCAATTGGGTTACCACTACGAGCCTGTAACTGCGAAAAAAGAAGTTCCTGCTAACGCTGGGAGATAATCATGGGCATGATGGGCGGCGCCGGTGATGGCGACAAAGATTTGAATTTTGAACTTAATATTCTACCGATCTTGGATATCTTGTCGGTTCTGATCTGCTTCCTTCTGTTAACAGCAGTATGGATTCAAATCGGCACGATCGACACGCGCCAAGCAATCGGCGATAACTCTGTGGCTGGAGCTAAAAATCCTCCTTCCTTGTATATCACGGTAAACACACAAGGAGCTGTTCAACTGTCTTTGCGCGATCTTCCTGGTGCCAAAACCCATGAAGATAATATTCAGGCTGCAGGCAAAGGTGTGAACTGGGCCGCGCTTGAACAAAAACTTCAAGCTCTTCGCGAAAAGTTTCCGGATCTTAAAACCGGCATCGTACGTCCTGAAGCAACCGCTTCTTACGGCGATGTGATTCGCATCATGGATAAACTTAAACAGTTTCAATTTGAGGGAGTGGGCTTGTCCCCTCTTGGGTAGGACTTATGAAAACATCGTCCTTTGCAAACGTTGGTAAAAAAAGATCTCCTCTAGGTGACTTGCAAAGCTTGAAACCTGGAATGAAGAAGAAAAAATCGGCAGCGGCAAACTTGGCTTTGGCGCTTCCTTTGACTTCTTTGATCGACGCTTTTTCGATCATCGTTATCTATCTTCTGATCGGAACGCAAAACAGCGGAATGGAATCTAAAATTCCTTCGAAGATGTCTTTACCAATGGCTGAACACAGTGTCGGCATTGAAAAAGAAACTCCGATTTTAACAATCCAAAAAGGTATTTACCGTTTGAATGACGAAGTGATTCCGGTGAAAGCCCTTGGCGAAAAGTTGACGGAGCTCAAAAACAAATCTCAAGAAAAAGCCATGGAACTTTTAGTTCAGGCCGATCAAGAGATGAAATACGAGGACTTGGATCCTCTTCTTAAAGCGAGCTCTTTATCTGGCTTTGAGAAAATGAAATTTGCGGTGGTACCTGCACGATGAAAACACTTAACGACATCCTTATTCTAGGCGCTTTTGTTACGGGAATCTTGAGTTCTCCTCAAGCCTTTGCTGATAAAATGAATGCAGAGACTCAGGATCTCGTTATCAAAAAGATGGAAAGAGTTCTTTCCGCAATGGAAAAGTCAGACGGTGCTTGGTTGTCAAGCCAACAGCGCTTGGCGGATCTTCTTTCTGAAAGAGCGCGCACGCGCTTTATGCTTGAAGTGGAAGCTAACTGCGACGGCTGCAAAGGTTCTAAAGACGACCGTCAAAAAGCTATTAAAATCTACGAATCCATTCTTCAAGAAGTGAAAGTCAACGAACACGGCCCTATTCTTTTCCAATTGGCGCACTTGTATGAAATGGCGGGCCAAGTAGATAAGGCTGTCTCTCTTTATGAAAGCATCATCAAAGATGCGAAAAAGAAAAACATCTCGGCTGAGATCGTGACTCGTTCTCACGTAGGCCTGGGAGATCTTTTATTCCAAAAAGGTCGTTTTGCAGAGGCTCGTGAAAACTATAAAATCGCTTTGAAAGATAAAAATCTGCAAAATCGTTATTTGACGGTTTACAACGTCGCTTGGTGTGATTTCAACACGGACAACTTGAAATCCGCGATTGCAACACTCGAAGGTCTTTTGAAAGACCCTTCACAAATCACTCGCGAAACTGAGGAAGGCAGCAAGTACGATGCTCCTTTCCATACAGACGTTTTGCGTGACCTTGCTTCTTTCTATACAAAACAAGAAGTTACAGCTCGCGAAATCAATACCTTTGAAACTTTAACTCCGGTTGAAAAGCGCAAAGACTTGATGCTTTACTTTGCCAAAGAAACAGACCGTATCGGTCAAAAGAAAGCCGCTCAAGAAATCATGAGCCGCTATTTGGCTGACGCGGCTCTTTCGAAAGAAGAGCGCGTGGAAGCTTCTATTCAGCTTGCGCAAATCAACTATGACCGCGGTCAAACGAAAGAATCAGTGGCGGAATTTTCTAAGGCCGCTTTGGCTCTGCAAAAATCCGGTTGTTCTGGTGAGAAGTGCGAAGAGCTGCAAAAATCCATGAAACGTTATGTAACGGAACTTCACCGTTCTAAGAAGTTAAATCCCGACCAGGATTTGATGGATGCTTATTTAACTTACAATAAAACATTCCCCCAAGACATGGAGATGACTCAACGTGGGGCTTCTGTAGCAATGGAACTGAACAACTACCCTGTTGCAGTTTCTTTGTATCGCACGATCAGCGAAAGCCGTCAGTTCTCCTCTAAAGAACGTGAAGAGGCTTTGTTGAATGAAGTTTCTGCTGCGGAAAAATCTAAAAACCCAGCTTTGCAAAAAGAAGCTTATGTTCATTACTTGAAATACGCTTCTAAGAGCGAAAAGTCTTTCGAAGTGAGATATCAACTGGCTTACTTGAGCTACCAACAAAAACAATTTGCTCAAGCCGCCGAAGATTTCGAGGATTTGGCTAAGGATAAATCTGGCAAAGCGGATCTTCGCAAGAAAGCAGCAGACCTTTCTTTGGACTCGTTGGTTCAAACTAAAAATGAAACAGCCTTGGAAGAATTGGCTTGGGATTACTCTGAGATCTTCCCTCAGGCTCGTGCTGAGTTTGAATCTATCGCTCGTAAATCTTTGATGAACAGAGTGGCTCGTGTTGCTAACGACCCTCGCTCAACGAAGTCGGATCTTAAGAAGGCTTTGAACAGTCTTGATGCTCGTAAGATTCAAACAGCAAGCAATCAAGAAAAGATCTTGTTCTATAATAACCAAAGTGTTCTTGCGCAAAAATTGGGTGAAGAGAAAATCTACGTTGAGTCTTTGGCTTCGTTGATGGCGATCCCTGGTTTGACAAAAGAACAACGCGAAAACACGCTTGAACAATTGACTGGTTTCTATGAGAAACGTTTAGACTTTAAAAACGCTTACGCAACAGCTTTGCGTCTTGATAATCCAAAGATCTCTGAAAAAGAAAAAGAATTCCGTCTTGGAACATTGGCGGACCTTGCGGGTCTTAATGCTTCGAAGCACTACCGCAAAGCTTTGGATGCGGGCCTTCGCGGTGAAAGATCTTTGATCGTTCGTTCTCGCTTGGTTTTGACTTCTGAAAATCCAGTGAGAGAATTAAAAGCTCAAGCTCCTGAGTTGAAACAAAGACCGGCTCTTTTGAACGAGACGACTTTGTTGGTTTATGCTCAAACCGGAAATGCTTCAGCGTTGAAATCTGTTCTTGAGATGAAAGAGCTTCGTCGTCAATCCGCTCCCCTTTTCGTGAAGAAACAAGACTTCTATGAAAAAGTTCAGAAGGAAAAAGCGTCGATTGCTTCTCATCAGTTGAATTCAAGCAAAGATCGTTTGTTGCAAAAAACAATTGCGGAACGTGTAAGTCTTTTGAAGAAGGCTGATAAGATCTTGGCTGAAAGCTTGACGTTGAAAGACGTGACAGCTCAGATGATGGCCTTGAATTTGGTTTCTTCTGAGAACGAACGCATGGTTCGTGACTTGGCGGGTTTGCCAATGCCTCAGGGTTTAACCGCGAAAGAGCAAAATCAGTATATTTCTTTGCTTAAAGCTCAATCAAAACCATTCTTATACAAAGCGAGAGTGGCTCAGCAAAAACAGCAAGAAATTTGGAATAGATCTTCGGCTTTGGCTCAGACAATTAAGGACTACCAAACAGCACGCCCAGAGCTTCGTAATTTGCTCGCGCGTGAGTTGACGTTGCTTAACGAGATCCCTGGAAAAGGTGCGATGAAAACAGCGTTGGAAAACGCTTTGGACGAGAGACCTTTTTCGTCACGCGATCTTATCGCCGCTCGCAATACAGTGGCAGAAGACCCTATGAATCCACGTAACATTGAAAAATTGAAACAGATCGAGACGAAAATTGGCCATCCTTTGATGCCTGCTTACTTGGAAGCTCGTTTAAGCCATCTACAGAGAGGAAAAAGCTTATGAAATCAGTGATTTCTTTGGCCCTCATTTTGCTGTTATCCCATACGACCTTTGCCGCCGGAAAACCTGCAGAGAAAAATGCAAAACCAACGGCGACAAAAAGACAGCTTGGTACTTCGTTTAAATTCAACGGGTCCTCGCTGAGAGGTAAATACCAAAGCTCCATGGGTACGGCAGCAACGGTAGAGAACGATAAACTTTTGGAAGATCTTTTGAAAGGCAGAACTCAGTTTGAGGACCGCCAAGAAAAAGAAACAGAACGTAACTAAAGGCAAAGATTATGAGCGCAGCGAAACTTCTAATACTCGAAAATCAGTTAGGCCAAAAGGTTCGCACTTTCGCGGTTGAATCAGATTCTTTGAATTTGGTTTACTTGAAAGACAGCCGCCGTGTTGAAGCCTTTGCTCATCTTAATGACCTTGATGAGAATAAAGTTAACTACACTCTTATTTCTGAAATTCAATTGTCGCAACTTTCTGAGAACGGCCTTGAACTTCAAGGTTTAGGCCGCGTTCGCCTCTATCCTGCTTCGGGTGTTCAAAATAGCCCGACACATTCTTTGGCTCAAGAAGACGACAATGAACAGCTTAAAACAATGCTGCAGAAAACGGCAGCTGGTCACATGATTGCTGTCTTCTTCTTGATCTTGGGTTCATGGGTTTATTTAAATTACTTCAGCAAAACTCAAGAGCCACCTCTTGTGACGATCATGCTTCCACAGGAAGAGCCCGTGGTAAAACAAAAGCCAGAAGCTCGTCCGACTGTGAAAGTTTCTAAAACTAAAATTAAGCAAACGAACAAAGTCTACAGACCTGTTGCTAAGAAACTTTTGACGAAGCCTTATAAAGTTCATACGGCAAAAGCGACTGACGTTCGCCGTGTTGGCGCTTTGGCAGCGTTGGGTGGACTTAAAACAGGCCACAAAGGTGCTGAGGGTTTGGATATGCAGTCTTTGAAAAACATCAGAGCTGCAGGAACTGGCGCTGGTGGCGGCGGTATTGGTAATGCGGGTCGTGGCGGTGCTAAGGGTTATATGCCTGGCAACGGTTTGATTGCGGGTTCTGCGGGCGAAGGCGCTCGTGCACAAGGTGCTGGTGGTTACGGAACTAAGGGTTCTGGTGGCGGTCGCGCTGGTTACGGCAAGATATCTATGGTTGGCGGAACTGCCGCAACAAGCCTGCCTCTTGATGAAGAAGTGACTGTTGAAGGTGGTTTGGACCAAGACCAAATTATCGCTGTGATCAACCGTAACAAAGGTCAAATCACGTACTGCTACGAAAAAGGACTTCAAGCCCAACCAACAATCGGTGGTCGCGTCGCTGTCAGCTTCGTGATTGGTGCTTCGGGCCGTATCACAGTAGCGAAAGTAGCAGAGTCTTCTTTGGGCTCACGCATGGTTGAAAACTGCATGCTACAAAGAATGAAAACATGGCAATTCCCACGTCCGGTTGGACAAGTAAACGTTGACGTACTTTATCCTTTCGAACTCACTCGCGTGAGTGCTCGATAAGAGGAGATGTGAAAATGAAAAACACCAAAACTCTTCTCCCTCTAGTAGCTTTGACTCTCGCAGCGGTTGGTTGCGGAGAGTATAAAAAAGATCCAGCTTCGGGTCTTGCGGAAATGCGTAAGAACGCCAAAGTACAAGCTCAACAAGGTCCTGATAAACCCCGTGAGATCACAAACACAGTGATCGTGGAAAAACCGGTTGTGGTTGTTAAAGAGGAATCTACGATTGATGAAAAGTTCATCGTGATCACTCCTGACGCTCAAATGACTTTCAACGAAGGTCAACAAGCGCAGTTTAAAATCCGCGCTCGCGTTCTTGTTCCAGGTATCGAGATCAAATTGACAGCTTCAGGTCTTCCTGACGGTGCGAAGCTTGAGAAATCCTCTCAGGAAAAAGATCTTTATATCCTGACTTGGACCCCGGCTCTTTACACTGTTCCAGCGAATGCAGCTATGAAGAGTTACACAGCGAAAGTTTCTGCTGAAGTGACTTCTTCAAGCAGCCAAGTTGAAGCTGACAAACTTAAAGGCCTTGTTCGTGAAAAAGAATTTAATATCTTCTTGTTCCGCAACCAAGAAGCTCCTTCGGCATTGACTGTGGCAGGCCTTGCTTCTGAAGTGAATGAAGGTTCTTTGGTTCCTTTCACTGTGACGGTGAAAGTTCCTGGGACTGATAATAAAGCTCCGCAAAAACCTCGCCTTGTTGTGAGTTACGATGGCGTTAGCTACACAGCTGGCAACAGCTTCCTAGAACTTGATGGCGCTCGTTATGTTGTCGCTGATTTGAATAAAAAAGAAGCGGAGTATCTTGGTGACTCTAAATGGAAGTTCACTTTGATCTTCGATACTAAAAACATCTCTGTTCAACCGCAACTGGCGAAAGATGGTTCAATCCTTTCTAATGCTGATGGCACTCGCGTTCGTTTGAGCTTTAAGGTGTACAGCCCTTACGGTCTTTCGACACCTGAATCTTTGACTCAGGTTAAAGTTCGTTACCCGAATCCGATTGCTGCTCCCCGTTTTGATTTGTCTGGTCTTGGTCA
>NZ_CAMLDV010000110.1 GCF_946478835.1 uncultured Bdellovibrio sp.
CAAAACTAAAAACTCCCAGGGCGACGAGGATTTCAACAAGAGTAAAACCTTTTTGAGTGCTGGTTAAAGAAGTTTTCATGGCGGTGAAACTCCTGGAATGACTTTGACATTCAATGAATATTCTTTGGAAAGATTATTCTCAAGGGCACCGTCGCTGATTTGCATTGTGATTTTTGCGTCGCCCAGTGCTATGGCCTTGAGTCTGATTTTCGCAACTCCTCCGCTGAAGGGTTGATCTGCGGGGGTCGTGAGTTGAACCGTTCCTGGATTTTCGCTAATACATTTAGTGAAAACAAAATTTTGGATTTCGGACGGATTGCCTGAGTCACCGAGGACAGAAACTTCCTTGTCTATCCCGTCGCCTAGATAAAGGGTCACATCTGGAATCGGAACGATGGAAGGTTTGTAGTTGCGATCATTGAAGTAGATAAAATCCACATCTTGATCCTTCATCAAAACTTGATTGGTAAAGGCCTTTGGATTGGCGCGCAAATGAACGGAAATTTTTAAATGCTCTGCGTGCTCGCAAGTCGGCGAGCCTCCTGGGCACACTGTTGTAAAAGTCCCCCAAAGGCTATAAGCACATTCGGCCGAGTTATTGGCCGTCGGTGTACAAGGAGCTCCGTTGAAATGATAAAACGTCGGAGCACTCTGGGGGCCGAGAAGTCTTCTTTTAAGGGAAACATTGGTGTTGGTGTCAGACGGGTCCACATAATAAAAGCCGGAAGTGGTTCCGTGAGTACAGCAATTCTCTGCACAGGTTGGTGTCGTTCCACCATTAAGACAAGTGTAGAGTAAACTATTGTCGGCAAGCCCTGCCGACTCCGCCAACCCGTTAGGTAGCTTGATCAAGCGGACCATTTGAGTTAAGTCGAAATTCGTATTGATGGAAGTCTTAGAATGAGACACATGTTTCTGAAGATTCGTGATGGTACTGCTAAACGAAATACTAAAAATAGAAAGCGCCGCAATCATCACGAGGACGTAGACGAGAATGGAACCTCTTTGGTTTTTCAAGTCTTCATGTTGATCTGGAAACAATTCGACTCCTTAGCATACCTAGTTATTATCGTTAAAAATTTGAGATTTTATATGGAGCTGAAAAAATTAAGTGTTGCTGTTCGAAAAACTCTAATTTTCAGCGGCGGGTTTTGAGATAAACCGAGGAAAGATCTCTAATATTTAGTTTTTTGTCGAACTTTTAGATGTCTCAAGATGTGACTGTGTGCCCTTTTTGCGCTCTTTCCGCAGACATTAGACGCTCAACCCCCATTTGTGTCACCCTGAGAAACCTCATAAAAGATCCATGGTTTCAGAGGGTTATGTGGGTTAGGCAAGATTGGCACAGGCATCGCAATAGAGTCTTGGTGAGAGGTTCTTTTTAAAACCGAACTTCTTAAAGAGAGGCTGATATGAAAACATTCAACTCAAAACTGATCTTCCTTCTAGCAGCGTTTGCACTTGCAGGTGTTGGTTGCGGAAAGAGCAATGAGTTTCAAACAAACTCTGCAAACGGAGTTTATCAGCCAATCACTAATGATGGTTCAACACCTGTTTCTCCAGAAGGTCCTGGTTCAGGAACTTCAACGGGTTCTTCAACAGGTTCTAATACAGTGAACTTCACTCCAGTATCTATTGCTGAGTTTAACTCTTACGTAGCAATGCATCCATTGAACAATCCATCTAACTTCAAGTTGACTGTGGATTTGCAAAACGCTGGAAACGGTCGTTATGCAGGTTCAGTGAAAATCTCTTACGTAGATACTGGTTACAACTACGAAGGTCGTTTTGAAGCAGGTTCAGGCACTAACGTTGATATGTATAAGTTGAAAGACGCGGGCCTTATGGAAGCTGAATTCAACAGATGGTTTATCATCAATGGTAAGTACTACTTCTCAGCTTTCTTCCAAGATGCTTACGGTGCGATCGTTCTAGTATTCGATAACTATATCAACCAAGGTGACGCTCAAGGTTCAGGTGCAGTGTCAGGTCGCGTGTACTACAAAAACTTCGCGCAATCTTACGCTCAACAATCACCTTACAGAAAATGCTGGTACATCTACGAAGGTCCTTACAACTGCCGCGCTTCAGCTGTGATCAACAAAAACACTCCATACCCAGGCGACGGCTACAGATTGTTGGGAACTTTCAGCGGATTGGACAAAGCGGCAGCTATGAAGTAGTCGGCGGAGGCCGGCAGAGTGGAGCGACCTCGGGTCGCGGAACTGAAGCAGCTTAAATTAACGATTTAATTAACAAGATTAACGAAAGATTTTTAACCCGGAATATCAGGAGAAGAAAAATGGAAAGACTTAACTATAAAACTTTAAGTTTTCCAGCAAAGTACATCTTACGAGCTTTCGCAGCGCTGGGAATGGTTCTCGCTTTGGCGGCTTGTAACAACGGCGGTGGCGGTGGTGGTGCAGTGGTCCCTCCAATTTATGGAAGTGGATGCACAAACTGCGCGGGCTCTATTCCGACACCTGTTGTTTTGACAACTTTCCAAATGCAAAGTGCGAACGGAAATATCACGTTCTCAAACATGCAATTGGTTGGTCAATCAACACGCATCACTTCTAATGCATCAGGTAATAACTATCGTAATTACGAAGGACCTATCGCGATGCAGGGACAAATGGTCGTAGCAAGACAAGAGATCGACCCTTACAATCCTTCCTGCGTGATCCAACCTGGTACTTATGCATTGCAAACGTACTCTGTGGGTCAAATGGGATTTGCTGGTGGCGATATCGTAGTCCCAACTCTTTTGACAACAACAGGTTCCATTGAAATGCGTGTAGACTCTCCAGATCCGATGATGGCGGGCGGTCTTTTGACTTCTTCAGGTCAAAGACTTTACGCGAAGGTGACGGTTCTAAGAGTGAACGGTTACAACTGCTCACAAACTTTCTACGGAATTTTCAACTAACAAGATCTTGAAAATGAATCACCAAGCCCCGGCGTAAAAAACCGGGGTTTTTTATTTCATCTTTGCTCTTGCGCTTAGAGAAAAGTCTAGGTCTAATAAGAAGTATGGAATTACCTCTTTGGATCGACTTCTTTGATGAGCTGCAAAACGTACGAGGACGTTCCCAGAATACGGTGATGGCATATCGCCGCGACCTGGAACTCTATATCGAGTATCGTAAAACCAATAAAACAGTCAGTGGCTTTTATGAGTTTATGAAAAAAAATAAACTCTCCACACGTTCGCAAGCCCGCGTGATTTCTTCATTGAGAACTTACTTTAAGTTCTGTGAAACGCGCGGAATGAAATGCGAAGAGCTGCGTGAACTCCGTCCGCCGAAAGTGAAAGTCGGGCTTCCTAAAGTTCTTACTCCGCAAGAGTTTCAACAGTTGTTTGATGCGGCCGAAGTGCAAGATGCTGTGAAAACAGCGCGCAATCAACTGACGTTGTTGTTCTTGTACGGATTGGGCTGCCGTGTTTCAGAATTGATTGCTTTGAACATTGTTGATTTCAATGCCACAGACCGTTGGATTAAAGTTCTCGGCAAAGGAAGCAAAGAGCGTTTGGTTCCTTTGACAGAGAAACTTGCTGAAAATCTCACGGCTTACTTGAAAGAGCACCGTCCTACTTTGGTTAAAGAAAACTCTCCATCTATTTTGATCAATGATCGTGGGCATCGTCCTTCGCGCGTTGACGTATGGAGATGGTTGGCGGCATGGTCGGCGAAAGCTGGTTTTCCAGAGCCTGTGAATCCGCATAGATTCCGTCACGGATGTGCAACGGCTCTTCTTGAAAGCGGCGCTGATTTGCGATCGATTCAGATGTTGCTGGGACATGCAAGTATTCAGACAACACAGATTTATACGAATGTGACCACCAATACGATGTCACGAACAATCGAAGATCACCATCCTCTTTCGCGTATGTCGGAAGTGGAAAAGTAGATTGTCCGAACCTCGTAAGGGCCTCTGGCTGAGAGGCCCTTTGTTTTTCTTTTAACTGCGGGCCCGCTTTTGCTTTGTTGCCCGTGCATGAAAATACAATCCCTTATTCGCGAAAATGACCGTCTTGTTCCTGTGGAAGTTGAGCTGAACTTCATTCCGGGACTTCCTCAAATTCAATTTTTAGGTTTACCTGATCAGGCCATTCGAGAAAGCATCCATAGAATTAAAAGTGCGATTCGTTCGCAAGGTTTTGAATTTCCGAAAGCCCAACAAGTGCTGGTCAATCTTCGTCCATCGCATTTGAAAAAATCTTCGCGCGGTTTAGAATTGGCTGTAGCTCTGGGTTTGTTGTGGGAAAGTGAACAAGTTCCCAAGCCTCAAGAAGAATCCGTGTTGGTTTACGGGGAGTTGTCTTTAAATGGGAATGTTTTTGAGCCCGATGATCTGCGAGAAGATTTTGATCCTCTTGAAGATCTCACTGTCTGGACGGGAACTTCTGAAGAAAACAAAGTTCCTTTCACTCGCGCGCGTTTGACAGAACTTCGTGATTTAGCATCGCCAGAGATTCTTCCGGGAATGCCAAGAGAGTATAAAGTGGAACGTCCTTTGTTTGGACTTGATCTAGAATTTCCGGAGCGACAAGCCGAGATGTTAAAACTTGTCGCCATTGGTGAGCATTCATTGCTTCTAGCGGGGCCTGCGGGTTCCGGTAAAAGCACCATTGCGAAAACATTGCTTTCGTTATTGCAGGCTCCTTCGCAAGAAGACCTCCATGAAATTATTAAATCCAACAAAGGTTCTGGTGGAGAATCTTTAAGTTGGCGTCCCATGGTTCACCCTCATCATTCGACGTCGCCCCTCGGCCTCATTGGTGGGGGTGTGCCTCCTTTTAAAGGTGAGATCACAAGAGCGCATAAAGGAGTTTTAGTCTTAGATGAATTGTTGGAGTTCAATCCTCGCGCGCAAGAAGCTTTGCGTGAACCTATGGAAGAGTTTTGCATTCGCTTGCGACGAGGACGCTTTATTGAAGAACATCCCGCTGAAGCCTTGGTGATTGCGACAACAAATTTATGTCCGTGTGGAGATTGGGTTCCACAAGCCAAAGTCGTCTGCGGAAGATCTCTAAAAAAGTGTCAGTCCTATATGGAAAGATTGTCGGGGCCCTTGGTGGATCGTTTTCAGTTGATCTTCTTTACGCAAAAACGAGAACTCGGAGGTGTCATCTCCGGCGTAGAAATTTTAAAAACTTTGGAAGATGCCCGGGCCTTCCGAAGTGAAATGGCTATGAAGGATCCGCGCTTCAGAAAAGTAGCAGGCCGCTGGAAGTGGGAAGAGCTTATCCAAGATTTGCCGAGCTTTTATTTGCAGGAGCTTTTCCCAAGAGAGTTAGCATCTCGCCGTCGCGATCTTGCAACGCTCCGAGTCGCAAGAAGCTATGCCGACTTAGAAAAAACTGAAAAGCTGACTCCAAAGCACGTCGAAAAAGCCCTCAAGGCAACCTATTTGCCATTTGAAGCTTTGAAACGTCTTGGATGTTAGGAAAAATTTGGAGGTGACGAGCGGATTTGAACCGCTGTAGCAGCTTTTGCAGAGCTGAGCCTAACCCCTCGGCCACATCACCTTAAGAGGAAGCTTAATTTAGAGCTGAACCTGTTTTAAGTCAACGCGAAAGAAATCATACTGCCCAAATTTCCAGATTATGGCTTTTTAAAACTTCGCCGCTTAGCTTCTGCTTTAGCTCTAATAATGCAGCCTTCGGCATGATCATTTATAAGACCCATGGCTTGCATGAAAGCATATACGGTCGTGGGGCCAACAAATTTCCAACCCTGCTTTTTTAATTCCTTGGATAGCGCCATAGAGGCTGCCGAGGTGGAAGCGGTCTGAGGTCTCGCGAGGTTTTTTTTGTCCGGTTCAAAACTCCATATAAAAGCAGCAAGAGATCCATGGCGTTCAGCGATTTCTTGAGCTTTCTTAGCATTGTTAATAACAGCTTCAATTTTTCCTTTGTGGCGGACAATGCCTTCATCTTTTAATAATCGAGCGACATCTTTCTGCGTAAATCTTGCGATCTTGTTAAAGTCAAATTGATGAAAGGCTGTGCGAAAGCTTTCGCGCTTGGCAAGGATTGTGCGCCAACTGAGTCCTGATTGGAAACCCTCAAGGCTTAGTTTTTCGAATAAGCGATAATCATCGCGAACAGGAAAACCCCATTCTTTGTCGTGATATTTAAGAAAATCAGGAGCTGACTCACACCATTTGCAGCGCTTTTTTCCGTCAGCGGAAGTTACGATATTATTCATAGTTTATTGTTTCTCCGAAAAATATTTAAGCAATTTGGGCTTTCAACCAATCTTCCATATGACGAACCTCATTTTTAATGAACTTCTCGTCATGAAAAGTATTGGCTAAGGTCGCAATCCCTTGGCTGCGTGACAAAAGATGCATAGCGAGTTCATCAGCATCTTTTTTGCGACCCGCAGCTAAAAACTGTCGGCTCAGCCAAGTTTTAAATAAATTCATAAGTTTATTAGCATGAGATTTGGAAGCATGATCCATTTTTGCTAATTCGGTACAAAGAGTTCCCACGGGGCAGCCATAAAGCTTTATCTTTGCCTGGTTCATAATCAACATTTGAATAAACTTTCCAATTCGCTCCGCCGGGTTTTGGCCGATGGATTCCCAATTGTTTAGCATTTCTTGTGTGCGTTCCAGGCGCAACTCAATGACTGCTTCAAGTATTTCATCTTTGGATTTAAAGTGATGATAAAAATTTCCACGCGAGATTTTCACTTTCGCGGCGATGTCTGCAAAAGAAGTGCGTTCAAAACCTCTATGGTAGAAAAGCAGATCTGCCGCTTCAACGATCTGCCGACGAGTTGTTTTATCTAATGCCATAAAATACTGCCACCTAGAATTTCACACTAGGACGCTCGTCCTAGTGTTTGAATAATGTAGGACGCTTGTCCTAATCTGTCAAGAGCGTGATTTTGTTACGGCGGCAAACTGATTTAATTCTTCGACAGCGCAACAGCTTCCGGTTTTAAGTAGATCGTCGCTTTTTGATAGCGCGTAAGATTTGCTGCGGGTTGATTTGGTTTGCTTGGATAGTTTACGTAAGCGTAGACAGCTGAAGCGTTGACGATTCTTGCAGGCAATGGAACCGGAACGGATGTTCCCGGCGGAATTTGTAAAGAAACGATCTCGACCCTTCCAGCGATATCGCTGATTAATTGGTACTTTCGTGCAAACCAATCTGTCGCCGTTTTCGGAAGAGTTCCTGTTACTGATGGATCATAAATCATCACAATATCCAAAGAAGTCGTGGTGTTTTTGTTAGCACCTTTTTCTGCAACAATATTGAGATCATTCAATGCCTTGACCGTGGTGGCAGGGGTTTTACGAGCAACTTGAGTTGTACAGGCCGAAGCAAAAAGAAGTGAGAGCAGTAAGAGAATCTTCATGGGTAACCTCCTGCCGAGAGCTCAATTATTCTTTCAATTTTTATCGATAAATCAAATAAAAAACATAAGTTTTGGAAAAAAGCAGTGACAATCAACAGCAGAAAAGTAGGTGACGGCAGCGAATCAATAAATAAGATACGAGAATGGCAGAGACATCGCGTTCTAGATGCAAAGTGTGCGGCACTCTTCTTCCAACTCCAGAAGGAAAATCGTGGTCTGTGGAATGCCCTCGCTGTGGGACTATGAATCGGGTTCCCACGGTCTCCGTGCATGCAACCTTGGTGTTTGCAATGACGGCGTTGATTCTCTATGTACCCGCTAATTTTTTTCCCTTTGTCAGCTTAGAAATTTACGGCAACAAAAGCACATCCACGGTCTGGCAGGGGATTGTGTCATTAAGCAACGCGGGTTCGTGGGGAGTTGCCATCATCGTATTTTTGGCAAGCATTCTTATTCCATTCGTAAAGCTGATCATTCTGTTTTACCTAGCCCTCACAGCGAAGAATGGAAAAAATCTTAAACTTAAAACGAAAATGTATCTGATTGTTGAAGCTATCGGCCGCTGGTCGATGCTGGATATTTTTTTACTCGCGATTTTAGTTTCAATTATGAAGCTGGGTCATTGGGCTAATGCGGAACCGGAAGTCGGTGCTGGAATATTTGCTTTGGTGGTCGTTTTTACAATGCTTTCTTCAGCGTTCTTTGATCCGGAAGTGCTTTGGGAGAACGACCGTGAAAAACCTTAAAGACACTTGGTATCTTTGGCTGTTTCCACTTTTTGCGGTGATGTTGGCCGGGTGGTTGTTTTGGAACTACTATCGTCACCGGGGGCCTACTATCACTATTTACTTTAACGAAGGGACGCGGATTAAACCCGGGAAAACGGAAGTGCGTTTTCGCGGAGTGCAGATTGGTCTTGTTAAGGATGTGACAATCACATCGGATCTAAAAAAAATCGAAGTGATAGCGGATTTAAATCGTGACGCTAAAAGTTTTGCGCAAGACGGAGCGAAATTCTGGATTGAATCGCCGCGGATTAGCTTTGAAGAAATCCGCGGGTTAGATACGCTTGTGGAAGGAAGCTATATCGGAGCACTTCCTGGAACTGGGGATGTACAGCGTGAATTCACTGGGCGTGAAGCGGCCGATTTAAAATATCCCTTAGATGAAACCGCGGGCTTTAAACTGGAAACTAAAAATGCAGAGTCCATCGGAGAAGGGGATCCGGTTTTTTATCGGGGCGTGAACGTAGGCTCTGTTACGAAAGTGGCATTTTCGAAAACGGGACAAACGGTTCTTGTGAACATTCGTGTGCCGTGGACGCATGCGAAATTAATTCGTGAAAATACTATCTTTTGGAGAAAATCCGGATTTCAAGGAAAGTTGGGCCTTTTTAAGTCGGAAATAAAGTTAAGCTCGCTCGAAGCTTTGCTAAAAGGCGGAATTGAATTTGCCACGCCGGAACCTGCAGCGCAAAAGGCGAAACATGCTCAAACATTTCAACTCCAGGCCAATGCTCCGAAGGATTGGGAAAAGTGGAATCCTGATTTGGATTAGTTTAGTTAAAGCTGTTGTTTCGCCAAAGTACCAAGAGTTTTAATGGCGGCATCAATTTCCGGTCTCCAAAGTCTGCCGCAGTTGAGTCTTAAATAATTGCGATAGTTTCCGTTGGCGGAAAAAATCACTCCCGGTGCAATACTAATTTTTTTCGCAGCCGCCGCCTTGTACAACTCCAGCGAATCAAACTTTTTAGGAAGCTCTAACCAAAGCATGAAGCCACCTTGAGGTTGTGTGAAGCGTGTTTCTTCGGGAAAGTACTTTAAAACAGACTGAGAAACTCTATGAAGCTGCTCTTGCAAAACAGGACGAATCTTGCGGAGGTATCTTTCAAATGCTCCTGTCGCCATAAATTCCGCGATCACGTATTGCTGGAGACGATTGGCGCCCACGGTGCTGCTTAATTGCAACCGACGGAATTCTTTTTCAAACTTTCCCGGAAGAGCCCATCCAGTTCTGGAGCCCGGAGAAATAGTTTTAGAAAATGAAGAACAAGAGATTACAATTCCCTCTTCATCAAAAGCGCGAAGAAGTTTGGGACGAACTCCAGAAAATGCAAGATCTCCATAGATGTCGTCTTCAATCACGGGCACTCCGAATTTGCTGAAAATTTTAACGAGTTCCCGTTTATTGGCATCGGGAATCACAGATCCCAGAGGATTATTAAAATTCGGCATCAAAATAGCTGCGCCGATTTTGTATCTTGAAAGAATTTTTTTAACGTCGTCAGGATCAACACCTGTTCTTGCATTTGCAGGAACTTCGATGACTTTGTATCCAAGACTTGCGATGGATTGAAGAATTCCAAAGTAATTGGGCGACTCAATCAAGATAGTCTCTCCCGGTTTAAGAATCGCTCTTAAGGCGAGATGAAGAGAATCCAAAGCTCCGTTGGTAATAGTGACTTCAGAAGCGCTGACTTTGTGGCCTGTGCGCAAAAGACGTTTTGCGATTTGTTGTCTTAACGGCAGATGGCCAGGGGTAAATTCATACCTCGCATTCACGTCGCTGTGTGTTCTTAAGATGGATCTCGTGATGCGCGCTATGGCCTCATTAGGATGAAGTTCCGGAGACAAACACGCAGCCCCTAAGAGAACATACTTATCATTGGCGGCCGCTTCAAAAAGATCGGACACCAAATCGGGAATGAGAATAGGGGCGGGCCTTGTTTGTACATCAGACTCCGGGCGCACCTCTTCGGTTGTCACTATCTTTGAGACGTAAAATCCAGATTGAGGGCGAGATTCGATAACTCCACGGCTTTCAAGAAGAACGTAGGCTTGTAAGACCGTGTTGATACTGACGTTAAAGAGTTTGCTTTGCTCTCGCACCGAGGCGATTTTTTCTCCGACGCGCAAAGCTCCCAATTGGATCTGGGATTCAATTTCTTTCGCCACTGTCTCGTAAAGGAGCTGATCTTTATTTGTCATGATTCAAATATAACTCACTATTTTGAAAAAACAAAACTGTACCCATTGAAAATCACTATAACTGAATCTGTATCCTTTAAGGAAAAAGCTATAAATTAGGTCTCAGGAGCCCTTATGCGAAAAACAGATCATTTCCAGTTACTCAAAGGTGAGATCTATACGCAATCAAAACAGGACGTGGGCATTACGTGTCTGACAGGGAATCTCTGGATTACACAGCCTGGCGTTGGGGAAGATATTGTCCTGTCTCCGGGACAATATTACTGGGCGGAGAAGAGCCACGGCAAATTGGTCCTTCAGGCGCTCTGCGATTCAAGTCTTCAGGTTTCAGGCTGTAAGGCTCCAGGTGCAAACTATCAGATGTGCACTGTAATAAGTTCCCGCTCTGGAACCGCATAATAACTTGCTCCGAAATGCATTTTTATATTTCGTAAAAACCCTGTAAAAGAATGGCCATGAAAATACGGGCACGTTTCTTAAAAGTATGGACGATGGCTTTATTGGTTTTTTCAGTATCGGGAGCCAATGCAGACTCTTTAGAAAATTTCTGCTCTAATCCCTATAAAACGGTCTGTGAACGTCAGCAAAATGCAAAGACACGAACAGGTCGCATCGAAGCCATCGAGAAAAGACTTAGTGATCGCGCTTTGGATGAGACTTTTGAGTATCTTTATGGTTCCAAAAATCGCCCGAGCTCTTTTACTTTGGATGATATCACTTATATGCCCAAGAAAACCCAGCGTCGAAGAGCATTGGGAGTTTTCTATGCCTCCTTACGCCAACAATTTCGTGCCTATTTAAAACAAAATCACGTTCCAACGGATTTAGGCATCACCGAGCTAAAATCGCATCTTTCACGGGCTATCGAACTTTCTAAGGAAATTCCCGAAGAAAACAAAGCGAAGATGCAGGATCTTTTGCAACAGACCCGTTTGATCGCATTTAACGATCTTGATCCTGACGAAGAAGGTGCGCTCACAACGTCGGATATCAATAAGATCTATAAGGGATGTACAAAAAATCATTTTCTCGACAACGCTTTCGCTGACAGTAATAAAAAAGGCGAAATGTTCGTGATCATTTGTCCGGGTGAGATTGTGGGTTCCATCGAATTTTCCAACGACTATGAAATTCCGCAAAAGTATCAGCTTGTTCCTTTGATAATGACCTTGGGCCATGAGCTTTCTCACCATTTTGATTTCAGTGTTATGCCAGAGGCTTACAGCACTACTTTAAAATCTGTGATGGCGATGAAGGACGAGCTGAAGCACAGTAAGATTGAGAACTATATGGGAGAGATTACCGCCGACCTTTGGGGTATTAAGAGCTTTGTAGTTGCGACACGGAATATGGAGCCTGAGTTTCAGATGGCTTTTATCAAAGGTGCCGTCAATGATCTGTGCAGTACAGAGGACGATGGCATTCACCCTTCGGGAGAATTTCGTATCAATCGACTCTTGCCACCTTATATTTGCCCTGCTCGATAGATGCACCCCCGGTGGAAACAGCAAAACAAAATTTACTATATTAGTATTGAAAAACTGATAACGAATTAAACATGCTTAATCTAGCCTGATTCAGCTATCTATTGTGTTACTTCATCGATATGACCAGGTTTCACAAAACACTAGAGGGGATAAAATGAGATACTTGGTTGTTGAAGACG
>NZ_CAMLDV010000111.1 GCF_946478835.1 uncultured Bdellovibrio sp.
TAAACAGCCGAAATGCCAAAAAGTCCCTAAAGACTTGGAAGCTCTTGAAATTGTTAATGAAAAGAAGAGAAAAATGGTTGCGGGGGCAGGATTTGAACCTACGGCCTTCGGGTTATGAGCCCGACGAGCTACCAGACTGCTCCACCCCGCGATAAATTGAAATATAGGTATATGTGCAAAGAACCCTTGGGTCAATGGCTATATTTCTTTTTCTAAGATAATACCGCGTATCAAAATATATGTCGAAAGAAACAAGAACTCTGCTTTGATTCTTTCCGAAAATGCAGATCAGTACTGCCGACACCTTCCGTTTTGCTTCAAAATTCATCACAGAGGTCACCGGAGTGAGGAGCGAATATGAAAACAGAAAATAAATCATATGGTTTCATAGGTCTGCTTATTGGTGCTTCTGTGGGAGCGGCAGCAATGTACTTTTTAGATCCGACAAGAGGCAACCAAAGGCGGGCTGTGGCTCGTGACAAGTTCTTTAGTTTAACAAAAAGGATACGAAGTCGAGGTGAGAAGCTTTCGACGAATCTTAAAAACCAAGCTCTCGGAGTTAAAAAAGAGTTCGAGCGTCACCGCAGGCAAGAAGAGGTCAGCGACACTCTTCTTGAAAAGCGCGTGAGATCCGCGTTTGGACGTAAGGTGAGTCACGCTCGTGCTGTCAAAGTCTCTGTGCTTGATGGAGTCGTAACCCTTTCGGGTCCTATTCTGCAACATGAAGTCGAAGAACTCATCAGTTGCGTGGAAGAGGTTCCAGGAGTGCAGTCTGTTAAAGATGAATTAACGAAATACGAAAACGCCGGTGACATTTCCAGTTTGCAAGGCAAAGGGGCGCAGTATTTTCAATAAAGCCAGCGAGGAGTTCTTAGCTCCTCGCACTGGATCCATTGCCAATTCTAAAAATCCATGGTTGAGTGAGCTCACTCAAGAGGAGTGAGTATGAACGGGAAAAATATTTTAAAAATTCTTTCCATTTCTTTGGCCGTTATTGTTCTGATCCTTGGCGGATTGTTGTTTTGGGGACTTTCAAAACTGCCTTCGGCTTTTGATATAAAACAATCTCTCACGCCTCCAGCATTGAAAAAATCTTCTGTGGCCTCCGCGAGCCAAACAGCGGCCGCCGTTGAAAACAAAGAGGCAGCGACTGAAGAAGTGGATACCAATCAAACTGAAGCAAATCCTGCACAACAAGCATCGACTCCCAAAGAGAAGCTTGCCTCTGACACAGCTAAAGTTCTTCTTGAGGATTTTGCGGATCCTCGCAAGCCCATGATTGAAGGCTGCCGTAATTTAGCGCAGGCCTCTGAAAGCCATTTCTTGCGTGATCCTGAAAATGCGTCTGCAAAATATTTCTTTGAGTCATTAGCTCAAGACAAAAAAGATCCGTTGGTCGAAACAGCGGCTCCGATTCTGCGCTACATTTTCCGCGCGCCAGGCATGCAGTCCGTGGTCGAGATGATCATGAAGGCTGAAGAAACAAAAGACGTCGGGATTCTTAAAAAGGCCGAATTCTACTATGAAATCTATCGCGCTGGAGATTTCTTAAAAGATCACAAAGACGATATGGATGTCATCTTACAAAAAACCTACAACCTTCATCATTTGGCGAAAGCTGTTGCTCAAAAACCAGCTCTTGCCAAAGACGCTGCTACGTTAACTTTTTGCGAAGATATGGAAAAGAATGTGACTGACGATGGTGTCTATAATGCCGATGAAGCTTCAAAAGAAATGCTGAAGTTTTTAGGAGATGCCGGAATTGATCCAAAATCCATCGGCTATGATCCGAATTACCGCTCAAAAGTGAAACTGAATCTTTCAAATTCCCAAGTGACGATCAACGACACTTGGGTTGTGAAACTTTTTGCCAAGGATATTCAAAAAGCGCAGAAGGAGCCGACAGCGAAAAATTAGTTTTTCGCTGTGACAGTTTGAGATTCGCCTTTTTCATTCACAGTGACGATCTTCGTTTTAGAAACGCGGATCGTGGGAATTTCATCAGCACCCTCAGCTTTTAACTTTTCGATTTCAAAAGGCACTACTTGTTTTGGACCTTTTTTGCCCGGATGAAGTTTGTATTGATGAGCACAGTTCTTAGAGCAAGTGTCTTTCTTAAACTCAAGCTCTGAACACTCCACGCAAATCAGTTCTTCCGAGTCACAGCGCTTGCATGAAATTTTAACTTCAGAAGGCTGACCACAGTGCGGGCAAAGGCCGTACTTCGTTGAGGGCTGAAGATTTTGATCCAAAGCCACACGGTGATCGAACACGAAGCATTCTCCCTCGAATTGATCGTTCGGGTATTCTTTCATGTAGTTGATAATACCGCCGTCCAACTGGAAAACATTGTCGTAACCTTGTTTTTGCAGTTCCAAAATGCCTTTTTCACAGCGAATACCGCCCGTGCAGAAGATCAGCATTTTTTTATCTTTGGAAATTCCTTGGCTCTCGATGTACTGAGGAAAATCCGTGAACTTTTCAATGTTCGGATTTAAAGCACCTTTGAAAGTTCCGATTTTATACTCGTACCAATTGCGAGTATCGATCATCACATAATCATTTTCTTCTTTCAAAACACGGTTCCATTCGGTCGGAGTAAGATGATGATTTTTTCCCTCAGGAGGCATCATCTCAGGGATTCCTGTTGTTACGATCTCTTCGCGGATTTTGACTTTAAAACGGCGAAACGGAGCTTTCTCGGATTCAGAGTCTTTGAAAAACAAATTGGGAGCTGAGAAATAGTCACGAATAAACAGCTTCCAAGCATTGAAAGACTCCACCGAAGAAGCCGCACATGTGGAGTTAAAGCCCTCTTCACCCAAGATCACAAGACCTTTGACGTTGAGTTCATCTGCTTTTGTTTCGAGATCTTTTTGGATTTGCTCTAGGTTCGTAAGTTTTTGAAATTTGTAGTAAGCCGTAACATAATAGGCCGAAGTCGAAGACATATTGTCACCTCAGTTGTCCATCCAGGGCTCCAAACCCAGGGGAGTTGAAAGTTCGTCTGTGGTTATAAGGTTCTGAAGAAAAGGAATCAAGTATTATCTATGCGGGGCGGCAATACCTTGTAAGCTTTGGATTTCCCAAGTAAAAAGAAGCCTTTAAAGGAACAAAAATGCTCGCCACACCTCAGGTTCAGAAAGAAATCCAACGCCGTCGTACTTTTGCCATTATTTCGCATCCGGATGCGGGTAAGACGACTTTGACCGAAAAATTGCTTTATCACGGTGGCGTGATCCACGAGACCGGAGAAGTGAAGGGGAAGCAGGGAAGTAAAGCTGTGACTTCGGACTGGATGGCGATGGAGCGGGAAAAGGGGATCTCGATCACGTCTTCTGTGATGACGTTCGATTTTGAGGGCTTGCGTGTAAACCTTCTCGATACTCCGGGACATAAAGACTTCTCTGAGGATACCTACCGCGTTTTGATGGCGGTGGATTCTGCCTGCATGTTGATCGACGTTGCCAAGGGAGTTGAGGAACGTACGAAAAAACTTTATGAAGTCTGCCGTCTGCGCAAAGTTCCTATTTTCACGTTCGTGAACAAGCTTGACCGTGAAGGTAAAGATCCTCTCACTTTGATTGATGAAGTTGAAAAAACGCTGAATATGCAATGCTACCCGGTGACATGGCCCTTAGGTATCGGTCAGCGTTTCCGTGGTATCTACAACCGTCTGACAAAAGAGATTTGGATTTACGATCAACGCCGTGAAGAAGTGGAAGACTACAAAATCATTCCATTTGAAAAAGGCAAAGACGACCAGATTCTTTATCAATACCTCGACAAAGAGTCCGCAGATCAAGTGCTTGAAGAGTTGGACCTTATCGAAGGCGCTCTTCCACCGTTTGATGTGAATGAGTTCCTCGACGGTACGATTTCTCCGGTGACATTTGGTTCTGCGAAACAAAACTTCGGTGTGGACACGTTCCTTAAATTCTTCACTCAGTATGCGCCAGGCCCACAAGCGCGTCATACGAAGGACGATAAAGAAATTGATCCGTGTGACGCGAACTTCACGGGCTTTGTATTTAAAATCCAAGCCAATATGGATAAGCGTCACAGAGACCGCATTGCCTTTATTCGTATTTGCTCAGGGAAGTTTGAGCGCGGCATGAAAGTAAAGCACTCTCGTCACGACAAAGAATTGCGTTTGTCTTATGCGAGTCAGTTCGTCGCAGCCGATAAAGAAACTGTCGATGATGCTTACGCCGGCGATATCGTGGGCGTGGGGGATACAGGAAACTTCGCTATTGGTGATTGTGTCTATGCTTCAGGTAAAATTCACTTCGAAGATATTCCAAAATTTGCGCCAGAACTTTTTGGCCGTCTTTCAGTACGTGATGCTTTGAAACGTCAGAAAATGCAAGAGGCGTTGAATCACTTATCCGAAGAAGGTGCGATTCAATTATTCATTGATCCTATCGTTGGTCCACAAGATCCAATCATTGGTGCGGTCGGTGAACTTCAATTCGAGGTTCTTTTGCGTCGCTTGCAAGATGAATACAATTTGGAAGTAAAACTCAATCGTCTGCCATATGGAGTTGCTCGTTGGCCAAGAACGGCTGAAGGAAAACCCGTTGCCGAACTTAAAGGTGGAGCGAATATGTTCCGCGATTTGCAAGACAACCCTGTGGTGCTGGTAAATCAAGAATGGGATTTAAACTGGCTTAAACGCGAAAACCCAACAGTGGAGTTCCACACAAGCATCACGCGGGCGCGCTAGTGCACAGAGTGCAGGCGGCTCAGCCGCCGGAACTGGAGTAGTATGATTCTTCCATTAGAAATCCTCGACCTTAAAAAAAGATACAAGGATAGCACAGTAGAAGCTGTAAAAGGTGTGACCTTCGACGTAAAAGGCGGAGAGATCTTCGGCCTTTTAGGGCCGAATGGTGCAGGGAAGACGACAATTATTTCTGCGATCACAACCTTGGAGGAACCCACGTCAGGAACAGTGAAAGTTTTTGGCGTGGACGTCACCAAAGATCCGATGTTCACAAAAAGACAAATCGGCGTGGTTCATCAAGAAGTGATCAACTCTGGTTTTTTTGATGTGGAAGAAATTTTGGAATTTCACTCGGGCTACTACGGGCTTCGTAAAAATACGGAGCGTATTCATTTTCTTTTACATAAACTTGCTTTGTACGAACACCGTAACAAAAAAGTAAAACAACTTTCCGGTGGAATGAAGCGTCGTCTGATGATTGCCAAAGCCTTGGTTCACAATCCAAAGCTCCTGCTTCTTGATGAGCCGACAGCAGGTGTGGACATTCGTCTGCGTGAAGATCTTTGGAAGTTCGTTCAAGAGCTTCGCAATGAAGGCATGTCAATTCTTCTGACGACGCACTACTTGGAGGAAGCGGAGCAACTTTGTGACCGTGTGGGGATTATCAACCTCGGTGCACTGGTGTGTTTGGGAAATACAAAAGAAATCATTCGTCAGTACACGCATAAAAAAATCCGCATGATTCTGACAGAAAACTTCTCAGTAGCGTCATCGTACTTAGTGGATGTCGTGGGGAAGGAATATCTCTTCGTTGTTCCGCAAAACAAACCTTTAGGCGAAGTTATTAGCGAAGTGGGAATTCCGACAGAACTTATTCGCGACATACAAATTGAGGAAGGGGATCTTGAAGACGCCTTCTTAAAACTTGTCAGCCAAAAGAAAGAAGTGCAGGCGCCTCTATGACTGGATTCGTAACTATCTTTCACCGAGAAATCGCGCGTTTTTTAAAAGTCATCGTGCAAACGGTGATTACTCCCTTTGTGTCTTCGTTCCTTTATCTTTTGATTTTTGGTGTGTCGTTGGGTGAACAGATGGCGGCTCATCAAGGTGTAAGCTATTTGGCGTTCTTGATTCCAGGTCTTATGATGATGGGGCTTATCAATAACTCTTTTCAAAACTCTTCGTCATCTATCGTGTCTTCAAAATTCTCTGGCGACTTGGAAGATCTTCGCGTGGCACCCATAACAGATCGGGAAATCATCTGGGCCATGAGTCTCGGATCCCTAGTTCGCGGCTCTATCGTCGCTTTGATCACTTACATTGTAGGTTCAGCTTTTATGCTTTATCAACAAGGGGAGTGGCTCGCCATCGCGCACCCCATGATCACATTGTTTTTCTTAATCGTTGCGGGATTGATTTTCGGAATGATCGGTATCAGCATTGCCTTTTGGGCAACGACCTTCGATCAGTTATCGGCATTCTCGGCGTTCATTTTATTGCCTCTAACTTATTTAGGCGGAGTGTTCTTATCTATCGAACATCTTCATCCATTCTGGCAGATGGTTTCAAAGGCCAATCCGTTATTATATCTTATTAACGGTCTTCGCTACGGCATCTTGGGAGTCAGCGACGTCAATGTCTGGACGGCCGCTGTGATTTCATTGATCGGTTTTGTTTTCTTTTATTTGGCTGCGCATTGGAGTCTTAAAAAAGGTTCTTTCCAGCGCTGGTAAAATGGTTGTCGCAAAGACTTCAGTTGTTCCACAGGAGAAATTATGAAAAGATTTTTGCTAATTTTCCTAGGCGGAATTGTCGTCAGTCTTCCGACATGGTCTCAAAACGAAAAGATAAAGGTGACAGTTCTTTACACCGGAACGGCGTCACCTCTTGAAGGATCGACCATTCAAGGTGGCTCCTGGTTTAAGAAATTTCCCATGGTGCATCCGGCATTTTTGATCGAGCATCCCAAAGGAAATTTTTTATTTGATACTGGCTTAGGAAAAACAGCGAAGACTCAAGTGCAAGACATGCCTTGGTGGGCGCGACTTGCGACTCGTTTTGAACAAGAAGAGACGGCTGTTGATCAGCTTAAAAATCTGAACATCAAACCAGAGCGCATTATCGTATCGCACGTGCATTATGATCACGTCAGCGGACTTGCGGATATGCCCGAAGTGCCCGTCGAAATACTTCCTCAAGAGTTGGAATTCACAAAAATCAAAGGCGCTTCTCCCGCGGTGTTTCCCTCTCTGTTTTCAGATAAAACTCCGTGGAAAACATATGAACTTGAACGCAAAGAGTACGAGGGCTACTCAAAAAGTCGCGACATTTTCGGTGACGGAAGTCTTGTGTTAGTAGGAATGCCAGGGCATACGCCAGGCTCGGTAGGACTTTTCATCAACATCAGCAATAAAAAACGTGCGTTTCTTGTCGGAGACACTGTGTGGAACTCAGAAGCTCTGAATAATGGACTTCCGAAGTTTTGGCTTTCAAGAAAATTTGCGGATACAAACTCAGATGAAGTTTTAGAGCGCATCAAAGAACTTCAAGCTCTTCATAAAAAGTATCCAGAGCTTTTAATTGTTCCGAGTCACGATGCTAAAGCTGTGGCAGCTTTTGTGGATTTGATGAAGCTCTAAAAGGCACGGACTTACGTAATCTCAGCGAAGAGTAAATCCGTCCTTCGGAGGGGCTTCAAGATAACTAGTAAGTAACAGTCGCTGGTTGTTGAACAGCCGTACTTGTGTTTTGGTTTTGTGTGCCGTCGTTAACAACGCTGAAATTCAATGATTCGAATTTTTGACGACGATTTCTTTCGTCTTCAAGGCGAGCCGCTTCCAGTTTTTCTAGGATTTGATTCTCAGTGCGCACTTCAAGTTGTTTGCGTGCATCTTTTAAACCTTCCAACGCCGCAGAATTTGAAGTCACAAGTTGAGCTTGTGCTGAAGTTCCTGCCAATACAGATACAAGAATGATTTTTTTCATAGTATTGCCCCTTTTTGCGTCTCTCATATCCATAAAGATGTCCGATTGATCTACTCAATGCGCTGCATCTATAAACTCTACAGGGAGATTATGGATGCAGCGAGTCGCAGGCTTCTTTGTCATTCCGATCCCAATGAGTTAAATAGACTTCCTTCGGGAGTTTCACATGTTTGAGAATTTATCTGACAAGATCATGGCGAGTCTTAAAAAGGTCCGTGGGCAAAGCAAAATCACGGAAGCCAATGTTGAAGACGTCATCAAAGAAATCCGCTTAAGTCTTCTTGAAGCCGATGTGAACTTCAAAGTCGTTAAGACATTTATTGATAAAGTAAAAGCCAAGGCCCTTGGTGCTGACGTCCTTCAAAACGTCAACCCAGGCCAAATGTTCGTTAAGATCGTTCACGATGAACTCGTAAACGTTTTGGGGGGCGGGGCCGTTGATATCAACGTGCGTGAAAACCCTAGCGTGCTTTTCTTAGTCGGTCTGCAGGGGGCGGGTAAAACAACTTCGGCTGCGAAGTTGGCTCTTTATATTCGTCAAAAATTAGGAAAAAAACCGGGACTTGTTCCTGCCGATATCTATCGTCCAGCGGCGATTGACCAGTTGCAAACCTTGGGTCGCCAAAACAATATTCCGACATTCCCAACAGAAGTAGGAATGAAACCGGAAGAAATCTTAGAAAAATCCAAGCAGTGGGCGAAAGACAACATGGTTGATGTTGTGATCGTCGATACCGCAGGTCGCTTGCAAATTGATGAAGAATTGATGGGAGAACTCGGACGTCTAAGAGACATCTGGACTCCGCAAGAAATTCTTTTAGTCGCCGATGCGATGCTCGGTCAGCAATCCGTGAATGTCGCGGAGGGCTTCCACAAACGTCTAACTCTGACGGGTCTGATCCTAACGAAGGTCGACGGGGATGCGCGCGGTGGTGCGGCCTTGTCTATTCGTGAAGTGACAGGAATTCCTATTAAATTCCTCGGCGTCGGAGAGAAAGTTTCTGCTCTTGAAGTGTTCCATCCAGACCGTTTAGCGGGACGTATCCTTGATATGGGTGACGTTCTTTCTTTGGTGGAAAAAGCTCAAGAAGTGATCGATGAAAAATCGGCTCGTGATTCTGCGAAGAAGATCATGAAGAACGAATTCACTCTGGAAGATTTCCTGACTCAGATTCAGCAGCTCAAAAAAATGGGCGGCTTTGAGAGCATCTTGAAATTTTTACCGGGCATGGGGGAGTTGAGCAAACAGCTTAAGAATATGACTCCTCCGGATGCTGAAATGAAAAAGATTGAAGCTATCATCCGTTCTATGACTTATGAAGAACGCCACAATCACAAAGTTTTAAATGCATCGCGTCGTCAGAGGATCGCAAAAGGTAGCGGGACTCAAGTTCAGGACGTGAACAAGCTGGTAAAGCAGTTTGAGGATGCGAAAAAGATGATGGGCGGGCTCATGAAAATGGGAATGGGTCGAGGTGGGATGAAGTTCCCATTTTAAAGCTTGATATTTAATTGTGAACACAGTACACACTTGGTCTTACTGTTTTTGATACATGAGGTTGAATAAATGGCAGTTGTAATTCGTTTGGCTCGTATGGGCGCTAAGCATGATCCTAAATACCGCATCACTGTGGCGGATTCTCGTCGTTACGTTACTGGTAAATTCCTTGATATTCTTGGGACTTACATCCCAACTCCAAAGGGTAACGATAAAAAAGTTGAGCTTGATCTAGCTAAAGTTGAAGAGTGGATCAAAAAAGGTGCTCAGCCTACAGACCGTGTAAAACACGTTATCAAATTGGCTCAAGCTAAATAATAGTGGTTGGCAACGTACCCGAATTCGATAGAATATCGGGTAGGTAAAGTACTATCTGTTGGGGGTAATTATGGATAGCTTGAAAGACCTCGTAGAATTCATGGCAAAGTCCCTAGTGGACAAACCTGAAAAAGTCGAAGTTGATGAAATCCCTGGTCAGCAAACTACACTTCTTGCTTTGAAGGTTGATAAAGAAGACCTCGGTAAAGTGATTGGTAAGCAAGGTAAAACTGCTGCGGCTATGAGAACAATTATCCGTGCAGCTGGTACTAAGCTGAACAAACGTTATCACTTAGATATCGTCGAGTAAGCTCATAAGTAAAAGATTAATTCTCTAAGGAAGGGGTTGTCGTTAAGGCAGCCCCTTTCTCGTTTTGGAGCAAAAATGAAATTGGTTGGAAAAGTTCGCGAAGCCCATGGCCTTAAAGGAGATCTTTACGTTCTCATTTTCTCTGGCGACATCACTTGGGCTAAGAAGATGAAAAACTTCGGTTTAAAAGCCAAAGGGTCTGAAGAGATCAAAAACTTCTCTGTGGAAAGAACGAAGCCTTTCAAAAAGGGTTTTATCGTAAAGGCGAAAGAAATCTCAGATCGCACAGCCGCTGAAGGTGTTGAGCACATGGAGTTCTTCGTTGATGACGAACTTTTTGTTTCTAAACCTGGCGAGGGCATTTATCTCTCTGAAATTTTGAATTTCAAATTAAAAAATCCGGAGCAAGTCGTACTTGGTGAAATCGTGGGTTTCTCCTCAAACGGTGTTCAAGATCTTTTGGTTGTCGATATCGCAGGGAAAAAAGCAGAAATTCCGTTCGTTGATGCTTTCATTAAGAAAATCGATTTCAAACATCAATCTATCGTGATGGATTTGCCTGAAGGGCTTTTGGATATCGAGAACGCTTAATGCTAACGATTGATGTGATCACTCTTTTTCCTGAGATGATTGAAACGGCCGTGTCTCACGGTGTTTTAGGTCAGGCTTTAAAGAGTGATCTCTTGTCCGTCAAAGCGCACACACCTCGTGAATTCGCCTCCGATCGTCATCGTACCGTCGATGACCGTCCTTTCGGTGGCGGTGATGGCATGATCATGCTGCCGGAGACTCTCGAAAAAACGATTCAGAAAGTGCAACATAAGACTTCCAAGATTGTCTATCTGTCTCCGCAAGGAAAAACTCTGACAGATGAAACGGCTCGCGCCCTTTCTAAAGAAGAGCATTTGGTTTTTATCTGTGGCCGTTACGGCGGAATCGATCAACGAATTATCAATGAATATGTCGATGAGGAACTCTCGATCGGTGACTATGTGTTGTCGGGCGGGGAGTTGGGGGCTCTTGTTGTGATTGATGCGCTGGCGCGTTTTATTCCAGGCGTGTTGGGTCACGACGATTCAGCTCAAAAAGACAGTTTTTCAGAGGGGCTTTTAGAGCATCCTAATTTCACAAGACCGCGTGAGTACTTAAATCAAGAAGTGCCGGAAGTTTTATTAAGCGGCAATCATAAGCTCATTGAAGAGTGGAAGCATAAGGTTTCTGCTCTTGTGACTTTGAAAAAACGCCCGGACTTATTTAAAGAATATATAAAAAAAGAAAACGAAAAATATTACGCACAGAAGAAGAAAAAGACGGGGCCTCCATTAAAGGAACTCAAAGAATTTTTCCTTCAGATGTCGGCTCAAGAAAAACAAGTTTTGGGTTTAGAAGACGTGCGTGAGGAAGATTTAAATGGCTGAGACTCCCTATGTTCCTCGACTTGCTATAGGACTGGTTCATTATCCCGTGCGCGATCGTTTGCAGAAAACGGTGGCGACGAACATCACGAATTTCGATATCCATGACATCGCGCGGGCGGCTCAGGTCTATGGGGTGGAAAAATATTACATCATTCATCCCATGCAAGAGCAGCTCATGTTCGTAGAACGGGTTTTAGACCACTGGAGAACCGGGCAGGGGTCGAAGTTCAATCCGATGAGAAAGACGGCTCTAGGCCCCGTTAAAACAGCTGAGAGCGTTGAAAAAGCCCTCGCTGATTGGAATGTTCCTGACTGTCTGACGATTGCAACCTCGGCGCGGGTTGAGTGGGCTAAGAAAAAATACTCATTTGCCGAGCTGCGCAATCAAATGCATGTAGAAAAGAAACCCGTTTTTATGCTATTTGGTACTGGCTTTGGCATGACAGAGGAACTGATTGGGTCTTGCTCTGGGGTTCTTGAGAGTATTCGAGGAGCTCCCCCCAATGATTACCGCCATCTTTCTGTGAGATCGGCAGTAAGTATCTGTCTTGACCGCGTAATGGGTCCATGGTAGACCCTTATTTTACTTTTTTGAGATAATTGACTGCT
>NZ_CAMLDV010000112.1 GCF_946478835.1 uncultured Bdellovibrio sp.
TGACTTTTTCACCTAAAAGAAATTCATTGCTTTCAGGAATTTTCAAAACGACCTCACGCCCCCACGCGGGCAGAGATTGAATGCGCAGAAGTCTTTGCGGAATAGGTACGATGCGCGAACCCACACTGATGACTTGCCCTTGCACTTTCGCTCCCGCAACAGAAGACACCACCATCGTTTGTCCCACCTTTACAGACGAACGCAGATTTTCATTCACATATCCGCTCACATAAGTAGGATTGATTGGCACCAAGGTGATTAGCGGCGCAAAAGCGGGAGCTTTTTCACCATCCTTAAAATTTACGCTACCAACGGCGCCATCGACTTCCGAAAAAACAAAAAGGTTACGAAGTTTACTTTCGATCAAGTCGATTTCACGTTTCGTATCATTCAGTTCGACTTGCAAGGGATCTGCCGAATCGGGCAAATGTGGAATATCTCGGGCAAGCAAGGAAATTTGTTTACGCAATTTGATTTCCGCTGAAAGACGGTCAAAGCGGGCTCGCAGCGTGCGCAATTGCAAATCAAGATCCGCCTGACTGAGTTCAATCAGCAAATCACCTTTTTTAACAATTTGATTTGGTAAAACATGCACGTGCTTGATCTCTACGGAACTATCGAAATTGACATGATATTCCCGTGACTCAGCGACGCCTAAGATACTCACCGAATCCGTTCCTAACACCAGACCAAAACACAGAATGGAGACCACGGCACAACACCAACAGCCAAAGAGAAAACGATTGTCGTGTCCAACAACATCAGAAAAAAAAGATTTGAAAAATGCTTTGAGGGTTTTCATTTTAAACCTCAATCACAGATTCTTGGTTCATAAAATTCAAACCACGCACCGACTGGACTTTCCCCAACTCTTCAATAAGCTGTGCTGACGTGGCTTGAGGCTTCAAACGAATTTGGTAAGAAAAATCCAGCCGCTCCCCTTGTCCCACCTCGCGAATGGTCGCCAAAGCAAAATGACGACACTGTCCTTCAAGAACATTCTCGACCAGACGTTGTTCATCAGCAGAGCGAGAAAGATTGAAACGCAGCAGTCCATCAAACTGAGGACCCGAAGCAAACGAGGACCCTTGTAGGACGATCAGCGCGACGACAAAGCACGCGGTTCCAAGGATAGCTATGCCATAGGCATGAACGCCCGACGCCAAGCCTACAGCCAATGAAGCAAAAATAAAGAACATATCACGGGGGTCTTTGATATTCGTACGAAAACGCAAAAGAGAAAGCGCGCCAATCATCCCAATACCACGAGCCACATTGTCACCGATCGCCTGCATGGCAATAGCAATCACAATGGGAAGCAACACAAGACCATGCAAAAAATTAAGAGAATAGGAAAGCCCGCGAAAGGTCTTCACATAAATCAAAGCCAACACAGTCCCCAAAACAAAACTCAGAAGAAACGCGTAGATGATAGAGATCCATGTCGGGTTCGCAAAAGAAGAATTCAGAACAGAAAAATCCAACATCGAAGCCCCCAAGTAAAAAAAGGCTTTATCCATTCTGACCGACGATTTTTCAAGAACAACGACTTTCAAACACGGATGTATATCAACATCCAATTTCAAAGAAGAAATGCAAAATTTTAAACTGGAGACAATAAACACGAAGTCTTTTAAGAGGGTGATTTGGCAGTTTTATCAAGGCGCAAGGAGAAAGGCGTACGCCTGTACGCCGCCGACGCAGCAACGCAGAGAAAACTGTCAAGGCACCCTTTTAAAAACGGAAGCCTAGTTTGCCGCTGTATATTGAATCGTTGTAACGATCAATCTGCAAAGCAATAAACATTTTAGCAATATCAACATTGATCCCAAAGACACTGTGGCCTTCAAGAATATCTTCTTCCACAGTTGTTTGATTGTCTGTAATTCCATCAGCGCCACCGATAAAGCGGCCGATCGCACGCACCTGACCGGCGCCGACATAAATCGCGACATTGTCCATAGCCACAGTGGCAATCACATCGCCACCCAAAGTAGAGACATTGATTAAGTTAGAAAAATTGGCACCGCCGCCATAAATCATCGCCGTCAGTGTTAAAGGAAAAAAGTGAGCTTCGTAAAAACCCCAGCGCACCTGCGCGCCGTAACTCTGAATATCTTCGTTTTGTCCAAATGGAGTAAAGTACACGTGGGTGTCGATATTATAGTAAAGACCCTTTCCCAAAGTAAGCGTGTAGTAATTGTACTCGCCTTTATCCGTCGTTTTACTGCCCAGGCTTGCTAAATCCTCGACGGGAATAAATTCGGAAGAAACACCTATTTCCACGCCGGAATATCCACCCAGCGGATAAGGGTTGTCCAAAATCTTTGATGCGGACCCCAAACCTAAAATTTGCAAGACGCGAATACGATCTTCTTTATTGAGATTTTTTGGCAAAGCCGTGTTCGCCTGAGCAGAAAACACAGAAATAGAAAAAGCTAAAAAAACAATAAGGCGAAGAAATTTCATCGCCTTATTCTTGTCATAAATTAAAGGGCTGTCCAGCTTTAAAGAGCTGCCACCGTCGTTTGAATTTGACTCAAAGCTGTATCTGCCAAGCTTTTGATTGCAGGGTCAGAGCTTTGTGCAAGCTGTTGAAAGATCGGAATGAACTTAGAGTAACTCGCCACCGAACTTGTTGTCACATCGCCACGAGAATTACGTGGATCTGTCGGCGTACCTTCTTTCGCTTTTCTATAGCCTTCCAAAACGACCTGTGCCGCTGTTTCAACAACATCTGCATTGGCGCTGCCTAGAGCGCTTGCCAAAATTGGAAGACGTGCAGTCACTGCATAACTCATCAGATAAGCGTGAGCTTGAGTTTGAACTTCAGGAGCCAATTGCTCGTAGTATTGAGCCGTGATTGAGAAACTCTTTACGTTGTAAGCCGCTTTTGCCGCCACTAAACCCAAAGCTTGAGTCTCTGATTTATTCGAGCGATAAAGATCTGTCACAATCGCATAGTAAGTTTGATCGTCGATTTCTTTGTTTTCAAAAGCCTGGATCAATTTCGCTACATTTTCTTTTGTAGGCTGTGCTCTTAAAAGAGCCGTCCATTGATCACCGCTCAAATTATTTTTAGCTTGTTGCTGCGGGTTTTTATCAGGACTGCTGTCATTCACAACGTTTTCGACACGTGAATTTGAGCCACCGCCGTTCATAAAGCCATCTTCACCCCAAGTCACTTTTGTGTCAGCGCCCACGATTTGAACGTCGACCGATTTCTTAGGATCTTCCGCTTTTTTCTCTGCATTTTTCTTTTGCGCCACGGCTTTCGGAGCCACAGGAGCCACTGGTTTTTTGGCTTCTGCTGTCTTTTTCGCTTCTTCTTTTTTCTTAGCAAAAGGATTCACGTATTTACGGGAGACTTCACGATCACCAAGGTCAAACAAAGCCGCCAGGAAAGAGTTCTTAGGGCGAGGCATTTCATAAATCACATCTTGGACTTCGTTAAGCACTGATTGAACAGGGGATTTCAAAACGTAGCTGAGTCCTGCCACCATCACCAGTGTCAGACCTAGAATCGACATTTCGAGTTTTTTATCTGTGAAGCTCATAGTAGCCTCCTGTTCTTACCATTAGTAAGAGCAGTGCTTATGCCACCTTAGAGCGTATATAGACGAGTTGGCACAGCTCACTCTGAGACAGGGACAAACTTGCGTCTGGCACTGTCTAGAAATCCAACAGTCTCAACTTGAGGCGCCCGGACAGAAACCAGGACGAGGACCAATAGAGGGGAACTGACGGCAGGTATCGGGGCGTTTTTCATAGACGGTGCACAGACGTGTTTTGGAGTCTAAGAAATAACAGTCGCGGTTGGCTTTTTGCGAGAGCATGAAGAACTCGGTGCCCTGACGGTAGGACACGATATAGCCTTCTTTCATCAACCGTTTTGCGAGTTTTTTGATAGAGCCTTGCGCCTCATCTTCGCTGCAAAGCCCTAAACGAATAAGATCTGAAATCTTGATTTCCACCGGCATCGTACAACAGCCGCCCCAGCAGCCTTTGCACATACCTGTGCGATAGGGTTTCCATGTTGAGGGGCGGTCGATGTCGGGTTTTTTCATCTTAACTACTAACTAAAAACTAAGGCTGTCTTTTTCTAACAAGTTTACTGTTGTATCGTGCAGACGGATCTGACGACTGAAGTAATACAATACTGTACCCACGGTTGTAAATCTCGCGAAGGAATTGCGGCATCACTTCTGCCGTTTTTCTTTGAATATCATGGAAAAGAATCAATCCACGACCACGAGCATCCAATTGTGCAAGCGTATTGCGAAGCATTGTCTCATTAGGCTGAGCCTTCCAGTCTTCACTGTCGATAGACCAGTAGAACTCACCTGTTGAGTTTGTTCTTAAGAAATTCTTCAGTTCAGGAGATGACTCTCCATAAGGGAAACGGAAGAAAGGATCAACCCACCCAAGCACATCGTAAACGGCCTGATGTCCACCTTTAATTTCCGCAACCGCTTCATCAAAAGAGAAAACGTGACCATTGGTTTTACGACAAGCTGAACTTGTTCCTAAACAAGCGTGAGTGACCGAATGAGAACCCACGGCGTGCCCATCGGCTGCGACCTTTTTCACGATCTCTGGATTCAAACGAACGTTTTTACCCATGTGGAAGAAGATCACTTTTGCATTCACTTCTTTTAAAGAACGCAAGATAGATTCTGTATAAAGATTGCTTGGACCATCGTCAAAACTGATGATCACTTCCTTACGAACCACATCACCTGTCACGGCGAAGTAACCAGCCGACGTATCGCGTTTTTGCACATTTGTCGGGAATTGGAATCTATTTTGGGACGGCTGTGCACTCAACGCATTCACGGCCACTGACAAACGGGATCTTTCAGATTCATGGTATTGCTCAAGCTTTTCCAACAATTGCTCTTTGCATGAACTTACCAATGCTCTATTGTTAACGTCGTTCAATTCATTTTCAAATAAAGTCAAAGATTGACCATCTAAAGTATTAAGCTCTTTGCAAAGATCTTCTTTCAACTGTTCCCGTTGAGAAGCATCCTGCATAAAATCTTGGCGCCATTGCGCAAACAAAACTTCAGGGTTGGCTTTGGATTGTTCCCATTCCATCAGCGACTGCGCGTTTTGGTTATCAGTCACGGCTTGCTGTACGTTCTTACCTACTTGGCTTCCACAACCAATAAGAGAACCTGCTGCCAAAACTGTAAATGCACTAAGGATTACATTCTTCATAAGCACCTACTGTGATACGTCTGTCCCCTGCCCAACGTTTAGAACATTCCAAGCCACTTTCTGTTGCTCGTCCCCTTGTTCGTTTTCTTTTCCAGCCTCCGGCTTTTTCAAACTAAATTTAATTTTGGAATTTTCGATAATCACACGCGGATCCACAGAGTGATTGTCGAAGATAACCAAGTTGCGCGACGCTTGCGCCGTCACCACGTGAGGATTCCACAAGTATCTAAAGTAAATCACCAAAGATCCTACGAACTGACTAACAAGCAAAGAAAGAAGTCCTAAGCTTAAGAGTCCGATTTGTGGCAACGTCGTTTCCCAGCGGGCTTGCTCCATCACTTCAAAACGAGTGTCGATAGAGATTTTCTGCGCTTCCAATTTCGCCAGTGAAGTGCTGAGTTCCTTGTAGCGATTGAACTCCAACTCTGATTTCTTTTTAAGATCTTCCACCATTTGCGCGGCAAACGGCAAAGTCTTCACTTCTTTTTTTAGACGGGCGATCGAAGACTGAACTTGCGACAACTTTTCTGAAAGTAAACTGTTTTCAATCTTCAAGGATTCAATCTTACCGCCAACGCCATAAAGAGCGCTTTCTCTTTGACCGGAGCGGCCGCGTTCCAAGTATTGAATCATTTTTTTGTTTTCAGCCATTTTCAATTTGATTTCGTTGGCGCGAACCAAAAGATCAGAAACGTAGTCGCCCATCTTGTCTTTTGACGCCAACGGGAGAAGGTTCTCATCTTTATTTTGCATGTCTGCGAGCTGCTTACCCAACAATACCAACTTCTGATCGGCCTCTTCTTTTTGTTTGGCCATGAAGTTTTCAACACGACCGATTTCATCCAGCTCGCGTTTTTTCAAAATCTCGGCGGCCAATTCAGAAGCCGTATTTGACAGGAATAATGACATCGCTTTGATCGGCGTCACGACTACGACTTTGATTTCAAAGTCTGAGTCCAATTGTATTTTGGTCCACTTATCAAGGCGCTGCAAAAGCTCCGTTTTATCGTCCGCAGTTTTAACATTTTTGAGATAGTTGTTTTTCAAAATCTCATAACCTTTGCGCTCTTCCATCGTGATCAACGGGCTGTTGCCACGCTGTTGGATGCGCGCCAAAAGGGCGTCGTAAAACTCACGAGTTTTCAAATACTCAATGTGCTTTGAAAGAAGACTGCTGCCCTTTTTGGATTCCTGCACAGTTTTCGATAAACCAAAAAATTGATTAGAAAAGGCCTGCATTGCCGAGTTTTGGGAGTCATTAATAACAATTGTCGAGGAAGCGACAAACGGAATCTTAACGACGTAAACTAGAACGCTGATAGCGAACAAAGCGGCTGTAAACAACGCGAACATACGCCAGTGGGATAAATAAAGCTTAATAATTTCACCCACGGTTAATTCCGGTTCAATATGTTGATCACTCATATTTCCCCACCTTCAAAGAGACTATGTGACATGTCCCTTCAAGCACTGGTTGTGCCACTGATTTTCAGCCTTGGCTTGTGTTTAATCTGTAATGAGGATTAAGGCTTTGAAATTACTTCAGGGGTGAGCCTGCATTTGACAACTTCCAGAGGATGAGGACCGCCCCAATGAAAAGGCAGCCTACCAGAGGCCCAAATGCGAGACTTAGACGGAAATAAGAACTCGCCGGATCATCGACGCGGGCCCATGCCAAAATTTGTCCAGTTACAGCCAAGGCCAACCCCCGAGAAATCTTCCCAATCATCTTCCAAACGCCGAAATAAAGGCCGAGTTCATCCTTTCCGGTACGCGTCTCTTCGTCCTTCACAATATCCGTTAGCAAGGACTCTAACAAAACGGCGGAACCCACCAAAGCTCCACCTACGCCGGAAGCAAAAAGCAATGTCCATACAAGATCCTTTGGAGGCAGAAAAGGATAAATAAAAGTCGCCGTCAAACCCAGAATAAAAACGCCCGCCATCAAGGCCTTTTTTTTAGAAACAAATCGAACAAGATAAACCCACAGCGGAATCGACAACGTAAAGATCATCAGAAAAGTCAGAAGCACAAGACTGATTTGCTTTTCATCAAATTTCAAACGCAGGCGATAGAAATACAGCGCCAAGGATGAATTAAAAGTCAGTCCCATGTTCGCAATAAAATAAGCGGCTAACAGAGGCATGAATTGTTTGTTTCTAAATGGCATCGATAAAGAAAAAATGCCCTGCTGAGTATTCTGATCCGGAGGCCGATTGTACTTGCGGGCCGTGAGCCAAGAAATAAAAGTACCTACAGCCAACAGCCCAACAATGATCCACGCGGTAAGACCGTAAGGCTTATACTCTTTCACGATGAGGAAATAACTGGGAATGGCAATACCGCAAATGGCACCGATATTACCGTAAGCCAGGCGCCACCCAATCAGACGGGAACGCTCATGCTCTTCGCTGGAAAGGTCACCGACGATAGCTGAATAAGGTACACTTAAGGTCGTATAGGCTGTGTTTACCAACAATGAAAAAAACAAAAGATAAGAAAACTGACTCCAGGAACTTTTCAAAAAGGGAGGATTCAGAAGACCCAAGATTGAAAAAGATAAAAATAAAAATCCCCATGGCAAAAGGGAATAGCGTTCGCCTCGACGTGTGCGCAGTCGATCAGAATAATGACCTACGATAGGATCGATGATCGCATCCCAAAAGATCGCTAATCCTAAAGCCAGTCCCGCTAAAGTGGAATTGAGTCCGACATGTTCTGTATAAAAAACTAAGAGATGCAGTCGTATGAAGATTTCAACACAGTTTATGCCAAGCTCAGCAAATCCGTATCCGGCACCCTTCATGATTTCCCTGTCCGTGATACAGAGGCTGCCACAAAACCGAAGACCATCCAATATAAACGGTCTGCCATGCCTCCGATGGACAAGTGAACGTGATAAATAACAAGAATAGGAATATGCGCCAAAAGGTAAATGGCAATTTGTCGTTTAGAAATATCGAAAGACGTTAACGCTTTAACGGCTCCCACGGACATGAGAATCAAAGCCACCGCACTTAAAACCAAAAGGGGCCAACCACCAATCACACCCGCAGAAACAAAAATATTGTGGGGATCTTTCATCGCATTGTAGTTAGAGACATCGACATCATTGCCGGCTGCAAATTTTGACAACAGACCGTGTCCCAACCAGGGTTCTTCCAAGAAGATCTGACTGCCGCGCTCCACTTCTTCCCAGCGAGATGCCACCCCATCTTGCGCTTCACGTCCCCCCAGGGAACTTTGTCCCGTAGCAATGCCGTGAGCGAATTCATAAGTCTGCATACCAAAAAATAAAGTAAAGGTGATAACGAATGCTAAAAACGCGAATTTAAAAATGCGACCTTGATTCGTCGCCGTCTTGTGCAAGATCATCGTCACAACAAAAGCCATTAAAGCTGCCGCTGCCGATGAGCGAGTGCCGGTAAGAATGATGGCAAAAAAGCTTGCGCACAAAATCAGCGCACTCCAAATCTTATGTTGCAATTTTTCTTCCTGAAGAAAAGTGCCCAACGAAAAAACGTAGGCCACGGTCGCACAGGTCACCATGTGAGGAATATGCTTAAAGACGCCGACAAAGCGTCCGCCTTTATAAACGCTGCCTCCGGCAACAACCCACAAAGCCAAAGAGATCAAAACCAAAACGCCCGACCATCGCTGCACGTACTTTAAGAAATCTTCCGCATCCCAAAGACTCGGAATGATGACGCCGTAAACTGCGATCATGAAAACCGCGACCGCCAAGGCACCGATCTGCAGAATGGCCGACTCCTCCTGATTCACATAGTGTGCTTGCAAAAGTGTCTGCACCGTTAAAGTCAGTATCAGAAAAAAAATGAATAGCTTATAAAATCCACTGAGATGATTGCGATCTCGAACGCGCAACCACAGAAGAACCAGAGGCACACCAAAAAGTCCGCATAAAAATACGTTCACAAATGGATGCAGACCCTGTTGAAAAATAAAATAGGAAAAACTTTGCGGCACGGGCAGCAAGCTGCCCAAAGAAATTTTAGAAATAAACAGCAGGGCCACGAGGGCTTTTATTAAAAATAAAATGCGACCATCGCGGGCTGTGATCATTATTTCTTTTCCGTGTTTTTATCGATAAGAACAGCCGTAAGCACAATTCCCAATACGATAGACACGATTGTGATATTACGAGAAGCCTCAGAGCTGATCCAAGGTGTTCTTGGGGGAACGTAAACGAAATCGTCTTGTTGCAGTTTCAAATTGCGAGCGCCGCCGTACTTAATAAACTTTTCGGCATCGACTTCGTAAGCACCTTGATATTCGTTGATCGCTTTGGATTTAATTTCTGCCCAAGTTTTAGGCTCCATCTTGCGAACCAACACTTCAGATAAATCTCCGCCGTTCGTTGTGCCGCCTGCCAGTGTTAAAAGCTTCAAAAGATCGGTATTTGCAGGAATGTAATAGATCCCCGGTTTATTCACAGCTCCTAAAAGCTGCACAGTGATCAACGATTCTTTAGGTGAAGAGCGGAAAATATATTCTGAGGACTGTTGAGGTGGTTTGATGTCACTCAACAAACCTACTTCTTGTGCATGAACTGTTTGAGCACAAGTAACCCAGATAATAACAGCCATAAAAAAGCGAACGGTTCTACGCAAGAGCATGTATCCTCCTCAAAACTACACCAACTCCCTGGACCTAAATCGAGAGCGGCAACTGGTCAATGAATTTCGATGACTTGACTTCAGTCTATACCTCACAATGGAGTCTATGACGACTTCTGTTCCAGAGCACGAAAAACTTTTTGATGAAATCTGCAATAAACTGAACGAGTTAAGCACTCAGAATCAGGTTGAAGAAGCAATGCCTCCACAACCAAAGTATGAGCAAATGCAAGTTCAGATGAAAAAATTCCATTCCGAGCTGAAAGGTTCGCAAGAGGAATTGCGCGAGAAGATCAAGACCCTTGAGAACGTGTCTTACGGCCCTGAAACGTTGGACGCACAACTCAAGCAACTCGTTGATCAACTTTCTGCAGAGAGAGGCAACAACACAAAACTCAGCGCAGATCTTGCGAAGTCTTTGGAACTCAGCTTGCAGTTGCAACTAGAGATTCAAGGATTGAAGGCGCGCGCTTTGCAAATGCAAAGTGAAGAGAAAAAATACAGCCAGGCTCTCTTTGAAAAAAACAAAGTTCTGCAAAGAGACTTGGAACTTAATCAAGCTCTGAAAGACGAAACAGCGATGGAACTTATGAAAGCGAAAAGCGCTTTCGCCAAGGAACAAGAGCTCTGGGAAGAACAACGCGATCAATTCGAAGCGCAAATTCAAACTCTGAAAACAGAAAAACATGAGTTGGAACAAACTGTGGATGAGTTGAAAGCAACAATCGAAGAGCGTGACAACACGATCACTTCTTTGAATGAAGAGATTGAGAAGATCTCTGCCTCTTTCAGTGAAGTGGAATCCTCGGCTCAACAACAAAATGATGTTTTGAAAAACTTGATGTCTGTAGCTGAAACCAAAATCATTGAGATGAAATTGGCTTTGGACAAAAAAGCTCTAGAGGCTCAAGACTACTACAGTCACCTGCAACAGGCTTTGACTCAATTGGGCGTCTTGAAGCAAGAAAATGCGGCCCTTAAAGAATACGTAGCTAAGCTCAACTACTACCACCAACAAGCGCAGCACGCGCAAATGGCAGTAGCGCAGATGGCGCAAGTAGCGGCGGCACAAGTTCAAGGTCAACCGCAGCAGCAACAGACAGTTCAAGTCAATGCGGTTCAAAAGCAATAAAGATAATTGATTTAGAAAGAAAAAAGCCCCGTTTCATACGGGGCTTTTTTTATTTGATCGGTCCACCATTCGCATGGACTGGGATTTGTGGGTATTTACGGCTTAACAAGAATTTCTTCGCCGACTCCCCTGTCACTCGATAATAAGGGATGTTTGTTTTAACGTCGCCAAGACCGAGCTTATTAAACGGATTCTTCGGATCAAGCCAGCTGAAGTATCCAGAGAAGAAATCAAAACGACCTCGACCGATAATTCCGCGGCCTTTGTCGCGAATCACGAAGTAGCCGCTGTGTTTTGATCCATCAGGCAACTCCAAACCGACAACGGCCGGAACGTAAATCACTTCGCCTGGTTTGTAGATCGTTAAGTCCGCTGCCAAAGTATAAAAAGGATCAAGACAGGAACTGTTCACCCCGTATCCAAAGCGACAACCATTTTTCTCAATTTCAAAGAAGTGATCCTGGCCGTCAACTCTTCCGATCACGTTAAAAGCACGAGTTACGCCTTTTTGAACTATGGCGCAGGATCCTTGAAGACCGCAGGCCTCCGCTGTTTTTGGGCACACTTTCAAAAGAGCTTTGCCACCTGTTCCATGCATCGTGACTTTTGTGTTTGCAGAGCAAGTATTTTTATCTTCATTAACAACGTAAAAATAATAAACTGTTGGTTTTAAAACGCCGGGACCATTCATCTCTG
>NZ_CAMLDV010000113.1 GCF_946478835.1 uncultured Bdellovibrio sp.
GGAAACGAACTTCGTGAGTTCTCGGAAAAAAACCGTATCAAGCAAAATAAAATCTCGGCACCCCGTGGTTTGCTGCTCGATCGTGATGGCAAAGTGTTGGTGGAAAATCTACCGGGCTTTGAAGCGATCTTGTCTCCTCAATATATTGAGAACCTGGAAGATCTTGCGAAAACCGTGGGTCCCGTGCTCGGCATGGAGCCTGACAAGCTTATGGTGAAAGTTCAAAAGAGCCGCAAACAAAACGGTCCTTTTGCACAGATTCGTTTGAAAGAAAACTTAAGCCGCGAAGAGGTCTTTCGTTTAAAGCGCATGCGTCTGGATACGCCGGGACTTGAGATTCGCGAATCCATCGTGCGCTACTACCCGCTTCGTGAAAACGGCGCGCAGCTTTTTGGCTATGTCAGCGAGATTTCAAAACGTCAGATTCCGCTTTTGAATGATTTTTACAAAGGGGCCCTGAAGTTTGATCAAGGTGACATCATTGGCAAAAGCGGCCTTGAAGAAACTTTGGAAAAAGACATCCGTGGGACTGACGGGATCAGCTTTATTCAAGTCGATGCCCACGGTCGTGAAGCAGCGACACAGACTCCAAATATTTACGGAGAACAGATTAAAGATCAAATCGCTGTGCACGGTAACAATGCGGTTTTGACGATTGATCGCGATCTTCAACAACAAGCATTTGAGTCGTTCAACAAAACGGGAGCGGACAACCGCGGTCATATCGGAGCGATCTTTGCCATGAAAACAAATGGTGAGGTTTTGGCTTGGGTTAGCAACCCGTCTTTTGATCCGAATGAATTCTCAACGGGCATTTCGCCTTCGACGTGGTCAAAGTTGATCAACGATCCGTTCAAACCTTTGCGTAATAAAATTATTCAAGATCACACGGCTCCGGGATCAACATTTAAACCGTTGGTTGCAGTGGCGGCTCTTGGAGAAAAAGTGATCACTCCAACAACCGTAGTTAGTGCACCTGGTGTGTTTTACTTCGGTCGTCGTCCTTACCATGATTCCTTGAAACAGGGTCACGGTAACATCACAGTGTACCAGGCGATCGAAGAATCTTCGAACGTGTTTTTCTATAAAATGGGTATCGCTCTGGGCGTAGATAAAATGTACGACTATATCCATAACATGGGTATCGGACAGAAAACGGGTATTGAACTTTCTCGCGAGATCTCGGGTATCATGCCGAACTCGGCATGGAAGAAAGCCACGGTCGGTGAAGAATGGCAGGCCGGGGAAAATCTCAGTACGGCGATCGGTCAAGGCTTCGTGACGGTGACTCCGATTTCCATGGCGATTGCTTACAACGCTATTGCGACGGAAGGTAAAGTTGTGAAGCCGTTTGTGATCCGCAAAATCATGGATCAAGACGGAAAAGTTTTACGTGAAAACTTCCCGGAGGTTGTGCGCGATTTAACTCAAGCGCAACCCAACGGTGTGAAAATCAGTCCTGAAACTTTCAAAGTCGTTAAAGAAGGCATGCGCCTGGTTGCCAATGGAACAAAGGGAACGGCTCGTTACTGGAAAGTTCCTGGAGTTCAGTTCGCAGGTAAAACAGGAACGGCTCAGGTCATGGGTTTCTCTGCCGATCAGATCTATGCGAGCTGTACATCTCGTCCGATGCACATGCGCCACCATGGTTGGTTTGTGTCCTATGCTCCGGCAGAAAATCCAGAAATCGTCATTGCGATTTTGGCAGAGCACTCTTGCCACGGTAATACGGGAGCGGTTCCTATCGCTCGCGAAATTTATCAGAAGTATTTTGAAAAATATCATCCAGAGATCATCGCAGAGGCGCTGAAAAACAAAGGCGTTAAAAAAGTTAAAGTGGAAGCTGCGACCACAAGTGAGGGAGAATAATGTTTAGCTCACTGCACGTTGAAGAGAGAACTCTCTTCAAAAAATTAGATATCAACTTAATCATCGTGATTTTGGCGCTCAATGTGATTGGTCTTATCAATCTTTACAGTGCTACTCACGGCCCGACATCCACGGACGTGGCGTCTTTATTCATTTCGCAAATCATGTGGTTGGTTGTGGGTTGGACGGTTTTCTTAGTCATGACACTTCTTGATTATTCCATCGTGAGTCGTATTGCGCTGGTGGTGTATGTCTTAAACCTGGGTGCCATTATCTACGTGACCTTCTTTGGTAAAATCGCCTTGGGAGCGCAACGTTGGATTGACCTTGGATTCTTCCGCTACCAACCATCAGAAACGATGAAGCTTGCTTTGATCATGATGATGGCAAAAATCCTAGCGACAAGAAACACTCACGGTTCAGGCATGGGATTTAAAGAAATGTTCACTCCGCTGATCATTCTGGGTGTTCCCTTCGTGTTCGTCGTTGAGCAACCCGACCTGGGAACCGCAATGATGTTGGCAGCGATCGGTGGCTCGATGTTGATCTTCTCAAAAATCAAACGCGTTATCTTGGCTTCCATCATCACATTGGGAATCATCGCACTTCCCGTCGCATGGAAGTTCGTCCTTCATGACTATCAAAAAAATCGTATCTTGACGTTCTTATCGCCAACGAACGATCCGCGCGGAACTGGATATAACAGTATCCAATCCAAAATCGCCGTGGGCTCAGGTCGTTTCTTCGGAAAAGGATTTATGAAGGGAACCCAATCCCAACTTGAATTCCTTCCGGAACGTCACACCGACTTTATTTATTCCGTTCTCAGCGAAGAACACGGCTTCGTAGGATCTATCTCCGTCATCGGTCTTTTCTGCTTCCTTTTCGTAACAGGAATCCGAATCGCCACCAACGCGAGAGATAAATTCGGAGCCCTCTTAACCGTCGGCGTTTTGTGTTACGTCTTCTGGCACATGTTTGTAAATATCGGGATGGTAATTGGACTTCTACCTATCGTAGGAGTTCCACTACCACTCTTATCTTACGGTGGTTCCAGCATGCTCACCACGATGGCCGGCCTAGGAATCATCTCCAGCGTCGCCTACAGAAGATATCTCTTCTAAAAAATAAAAACAAAAAGGCCCTACACCAGGGCCTTTTTTATTTTCAAAAACTTAGCACTATCGCGTCCACTCAATTTCATCTAACAATCCATCAACAAAATAGCGAATTAACACCCGTTGCCTTTGAGCCTTAGCATCTGCGATTTTATAGAAAACTCGAAGCCAAATCCCCGTGCCTTCGACGTCTCCCTAGAAACCACCATCCAAGAGCGAAACGTCTCGAAGAGAGAATCCGTCCTAATTCGACTAACCACTAATCAGACATTGTCTAGACATTGATTGACACCCGCTTTGACCACCTCGAAGGAATGCCTTTTGAAGGGTGATTCATTCTAAGAACCCATTCCTTCCGCGCACTTAAGGTTTCGGCACGACACTTGAACTTACCTCTCTGTAACAGGAGGTCGCGGATATGAAAACGAAACATCTCAAAATCGGACTCGCTCTAGCAGCCGCCACGCTCACGTCAGCTCTTTATATGAACTTCGATTTCTTCCACTGGAACACGGTCAATGTGTCAGCGTTAGAAGTCGTTAATGAGGCTTCACGCGTAGAACACGCCAAGGAACTTCTTGGTCGTAACTACAAAGGCAGTGACGCTCAAAAGCTTGAAGGCCGAAGAGCTTTAAATGAAATGATTCACACTAAAGTACAAAACTCTTTAGCTCCTCGCTGGAAAGCTCAGGCCCGCGCTATTGCTCGCACTGTCATCACAGAAAGTGCCAAATATAAAATGGACCCTGTGTTTGTGTTAGCGGTGGTTAAAACAGAAAGTAAATTCAATCCATTGGCTTTAGGTCGCTTTGGCGAAATTGGTTTGATGCAAATTAAACCTGACACTGCAGAGTGGATCGCAAAAAAATATGGCATTGCGTGGAATGGCAAAAAAACTTTGGAAAATCCATCTTCAAACATCCGCATCGGTCTTGCCTATATGAACTACCTGCGCACAGAATTCAACGGCAAAGCCGTGAAGTATGTCAGCGCATACAATATGGGTCCCAAGAATGTGCGCCGCTTACTTGCAAAGAATATGAAGCCTGCTGAATATAACACTCGTGTGATGAAAAACTATGGCGAACTTTACGCAAGAATCTCAGATAGCAACAGTCTTATCGTAGCATCTAATTAATTCAGACGAGAACAGAACAAATTTTCTTCTCGTTTTTACAAACAAAATCAAAAAAACTGTAAAAGCCACTTTACAGTTTTTTTGGTTTTGTTCATTTCTTTTTGATCCGCACCAAAAGCAGACACGAATATTAAAGTTTTGTTTATGTTTGTTTCCCTCTAACAAAAAAACTTTGTTACGCCGACAAGTTATAGCGTTGCAAATCCATCATGATAAAGCTGCAAACATTCCAGAAAGATTAACGCTAACAGTTCGCCTGTTTTTGCAGGCGGGAGAAAAATGCCTATGAAGGACAATGGTTCGATTTCACCTTTACTGTACGATTTGGACTATACGATTATCACGGGTAAAGATCTTCACGATCGACAACCCACGGAGCTGCACAACAAAGCTTATGCTTATTGGAAAGCCTTCTGGAGAAATGTCTTCAAAGAAAATGGCATGCAAGGAGACGTCCTCAGAAAAGAAGATTTTTTACGGGAAGATTTTATTACCATTCTTTCGCACAAAGATGAAATCGCGGGAATACATCTGTATTGCCAATTTGATTTAGAACTCGAAGCTTCGCGCGATCATATTTATTTCATGCACAACTACGGGCCTCAATTTACGGAACAGCTTAGAAAAAATGGCATCCGTCACGTCATGACCATTGAGTATCTCACGGTGGACCCTGCCTGGCGAAAATCCAAAGTGGGTGTAAGTCTGGGCCACGTTTTTTGCGCTTTGGGCGCTCAAGTGGCTGCCTACTTGGATGTAGATGCTGCCGTCAGCGCGTGTCGAATGGACGTCGGAGCCAATGACATGCTCGCCAAATGTGGAGGGGTTTCCTACGGAAAAACGGACCTCTACAACACTCCCGTGGAATACATGGTTATTCCACGAGAACTCAATCGCACTCATTCAGATCCCGCTGTTGCCAGTTTAGTCAATCAGTATTGGAATCGCCGGATTGATTTAACAACTCGTTTACCAAAACGAAGTCATTTAAAAATTGCAGTTTAATTATTGGAGAACACATGAAAAAACAACTGGCACAAAAGTTTGAAGAAAAAATTTTGCAGACACAGGTGCTTTTCGATAACTTCCCCTGGGAGCAAAAAGAAGCGTATGCAGAACTGCTCGCGCAAACGTATTACTATGTTCGTCACACGATGACATTCATCGCAACGAGCGTTGCGCAGTTTAATTTAATAGACCGTCCCCTTCACCGCCAATTGATAAAACATTTGGCCGAAGAAAATGGTCATGACATTATGCTGATTAACGATTTGAAGGCCTTAGGAATGAAAGTCGAAGACTTCCCGGAAAGACCTCAGACGTCAGCACTTTATCAATCACAATATTATTATTTCGATCATGAAAATCCGTATGCCCATTTTGGCTACGCCTATTACTTAGAGGGCGTTTCAGCTCACAGTCTTCAGGCTATTGCGGATACAACGACAAGAATTTACGGCGAAAGAGCCTCCACCTTTTATCGCTTGCACGGTGAAGAGGATGTAGGTCACTTTGCCAAGGGTTTAAAACTTCTTGAGGGCCTGCCTCCGGAAGCCTTAGAGAGCATTGAGAAAAATCTCAATGAAACAAGTTTTTTCTATATGGGAATGGTCGAAGCGATCAGCCAAAAATGGGCGAAACAAAAAGGACAGAAAGCAGCCTGAGAGGTTTCTATGACTACAAACAGACAAGATCTTTTTCTTCAGTTAGTAAAAGACAATATGGAGTCTCCACAGATTTTACAGCGCACGCCAGAACCTTCCGGCGTGACAGACGGTGAACAAAACGTGAATCAGTACAATCGCGTACTGAACACGAACATGACTTCAAATTATGCCATAGCCATGGATTTAATGTACCGCTGTCGTTCTGAGAACTCGAACCATAGCGCTTTGGATTTATGTTCGGGCCCGGGCCTGCTTACGATGGGACTTTCAAATTATCTAGGCTACAAACACGTGCTCGGAGTTGATCTATCTCAACCGATGACGTCCATCGCCCAACAAAATGCGAAGCTCGCCGGACTTGAGGGAAAAGTGCGATTTAAAACCGGCGACGTTATTAATCTCCATGAAGCGGATCATTCATTTGATCTGGTCAGCTTTACAAACGCCGCCCATCACCTGCCGGATCTAGCGAGTGTTCGCAGAGTCCTCACCGCCAGCGAGAAGGCCGCCAAACCTGAAGGCATCGTTGTCCTTACGGATATAGGTCGCCTTAAAACAGCCGAAATCACCGACCGTTTTGTCGCTCTTGCCGGAGAAGAGTTCATCAAGCTCAATATGCCGGATATGTATGAGGACTTCAGAAACTCAATGTATGCAGGCTGGACTGCGGAGGAACTTGCCACCTGCGTTCCAAAAAACACAAAGAGAGTTTGGGTGCAAATGGTCCCCACTGGATTGACTTCACATTTGGCTTTATTAGGTCTGCCCGCCGGACGAGAGAAGATTTTTTTACGTGAGAGTTACGATTGGCAGTCGTCAGGTTTACTTAGAAGTGACGAGGCCAAGTCGGACTGGCAGGTGTTACGGCACATTGTGAACACAGCCAACTTTAAAAAGCTGGCTGCGTAACAAGAATTAATTCCAAAGACCTTTCACAGTCTCGATAAGCACGATGGCTTCAGTTTGTCTGTTCTTTTTAAGAGGACTGATTAACTGGATTTCCATGTAACACTCTCTTTTCTCGCTTGAATTGATTTCCTTCAAGAAATGAGGGCCCAAACCAGGAGCGTGACTTTCAGTGATTTCACCATTGAAAACTTTGCTGCAAACTTCGAAAGTTTTCATTGTTTCCTGAGGGTCACGTTCATAAAGATGCCACCACTCTAAAGAGTACAACTCCTCCAAAGTGTAAGTGCAGCATTCAAAGAATCTGAAATTGCGATAAAGCTGTTTATTATCCGCGGAGTAAACTTCAACTAAGTTTTCATCGGTTAAGTAATTGAAAACGTCAGAACGTGGAACCAATCCCAACTTACGGAATGCTTTCCAAACGAACGTCGAGTTGTCTCTAAGCTTGTAACCCTCAGCAACTTGTTCTTCGCAAAGCTCTTTGAAGAAAGTCAAACTTTGCACGACTTCTTGTTTTTTCTCTACAGAGAGTTTTTCAAAATAAGGAAGTCCTGGAACGTAAGGCTTACGATGAACGCCTTCCGTCGCAAATAGCATGCAAACTTTTTGAGCTAGCGACTTGAATGACTCGTTGAGTTTAAGGGAGGTTTCATCTTGGGTTTTTAGTATTTCCACAAATTTCCTCGAATTTAAATAAAAACTTGTTGATTAAAACAAGAGATTCAACAATATTCTGATTTTTTTATTTTGTCACATCTTGTGAATGTCACTTAGAAGAATTTCGCCGTAATTTTTCTTATCATTACCCAAATGCAATCTTCAAGCGAACTAGACTTTTCGATTTTCCACCAGCGTTGCAGATTCGATGACCAGAATCGCATCGACACGCTTGTCCCGCTTTAAAGGACTCATGAGTTTTATTTGCTGCATAAAAACTCTTTTCTCTTCACTGCGAATTTCTTTTAAAAGGTGGGGTTCAACCTGTGGGACATAACTCTCTGTAACGTCACCTGAGATGACTTTCGAGGCCGCATTAAAAATTTTCGAAGTCATCGCCGGATCTCTTTCATAGAGATTCCACCACTCCAAAGAGTAGAGTTCTTCGAGTGTATACGAACAGCATTCAAAGAATTTGAAGTTACAATACAGCTGCTTATTGTCCTTTGAGTAAATCTCCACAAGATCGTCATCCGACATAAAATTAAAAACATCGGCGCGCGGGACATATCCTAGTTTGCGAAAAGCTCTCCACACGAACGTAAAGTTGTCTTTTAACTTATAACCCTCGGCGATTTGCTCTTCACAAAGCTCTTTAAAAAAGACCAAGGTTTTTACGATCTCTTGTTTCTTTTCTAAAGAGAGGGACTGGAAATGAGGAAGACCTTCCACATAGGGTCTGCGATGCACGCCTTCGGAGGCTAACATCGTACAAACTTTTTGCGCTACGATCTTGAACTCTTCAAGGAGCCGCAGAGATATATTTTCTTGAAAATTGACTTTAGCCATAGAAAGAAAAAAGACAAAAAAAAACCCCGCTCGAAGCGGGGCTTCGTGAACGCTTACACGTTCTTATTTAAAAAATCCAAGATCGCATCTTTAGGATGATTTCCTACAAGCTGACCGATTTCACTGCCGCCTTTGAAAAGCAACATCGCAGGAATACCGCGGATGCCGTATTTACCTGGAGTTCCAGGATTCTCGTCCACGTTCACCTTCACGATTTTTACTTTTTGACCAAGCTCTTGAGCGACTTCTTCCAACTTTGGAGCCAAAGCACGGCAAGGTCCGCACCACTCTGCCCAAAAATCTACGAGGACTGGTGTTGAAGAATTCAAAACTTCTGTTTCAAAAGAACTATCTGTGACTGGTGTAGTAAATGTGCCCATGAATGGCCTCCGTCTAAATCAAGTACCGGTTTCTTATATTAATTTGAACATCAAAAGGTCTACCGTCAAGATGCACAAGGATCAATTATTTTTTAAACATAGCCTTCGTGAATTGGCGTCGTAACTCGTCGAGTTCGTTGAGGTTTTGTGGGTCCCAATCCGCTTCTAGCTCACGTTGGCGACGACGCGCCTCAACTCGAGTCAGCGTACTTTTTGGAGAGACCTTCACATCTGCAACAATTTCGCTGTATTTTGCAATACGCTCTTTAAGGCCCTTTTCTGATTTTTGCAGGTCATTTTGGGCCTTAACTTGAAGTTCCTGCTCCTCCGCATCGGCTTCGACTCTCTCCACTTCCGGAGCGCCTCCGCCTAAAAGTTCGCGTTCTAAGGACTTTAAATCAACATCTGGAAATGCGGTTTCTTCATCTCGAGTGGCAGCACGCTCTTCGGAGGCCGCCGACATTCGATCGCCAAAACGAAAAGAGACTTTTCTCTCTTGTTCTTCCGTATTTAGCGCGAACTCTTGAGAGTTTTCATGAACTCTCTCGACACCCAACGAAGCCTGATCAGAATCCGCCGAAGACTCCCCTTTAACCGTTCCTTTAACAAAAATGGCTTCTTCTTCTGTCGAATATTTTCCGCCGGCAACCGAGGAACCGGTCTTTTGAGGACTCTCCACATGCATTGATTTGTTCAAGCGCTCCAATAACACGGCTTCATCGTGCCCTAAGATTTTTCCGATCACTTGAACTAAACGCAAAGGGGGAACCGGGGCTTCCAAAATCATATCAACACGAATGCGAATAAGATCTTGAGGATTGGGTTTAAAGTTTGCCGGGAAAATAAGCACTGACTTTCCCTGCCAGCGGGTCATTTCTTTCAAACGTTTTCCGACGCCCAAGGAATTTACTTTTCCTCCGCGCCCAGCACCCACAACAAGATCCGGATTGAATGCCAACATTTGCTCCGCGATTGCGTATTCGCTGGAAAGACCGATGACATCAAAGCCCACTTTTTTCAGTGTGGCTTCCACCTCCATCAGGTCGGCATAATCCTCGTAAACCAAAAGAATCTTGTTCATATCATCATTGTCAGATAAGGATGCTTTACCGTCAATAAGCTTGGTTCTGGACAATGGGCGCGATGACACGAATGAGCCCTCAGACTAGAATAGACAGCATTCACAAGGAGACTCCTTTTTGAGTATCTTTTACGGAAAAAAAGCCGCGCAGTACATTTTCTTTGAGATGCTTCCGAGCTTCATTTTGGGACTCTTGGTCTTTATTTCAATCATTCTCATGTTTCAGGTCTTGCGCCTGACAGAGTTCGCCCTGGTTCATGGGGTGACACTTAAAACCATCGCCGAAATCATTGGCTATGTCGTGATTTCACTTCTCCCCGTTCTTTTTCCCATGGCCTTGCTCTTTTCGGTTCTTTTGACATACGGTCGCCTCAGTCAAGATTCTGAGATCGTGGCCATGAAGGCTTCAGGTCTTCCTATGGGAACCTTACTGATGCCCGCTTTGATTTTAGCCACGTTTGTCGGAATTATTTCAGCGCAAATGTCATTCAATATTGCGCCTTGGGGAAACCGACAGTTCGAGGTTCTTTATTCTCGTCTGGCGAACACAAAAGCAGGTGCTGTGATCAAAGAAGGAACTTTCTCGGAAGGTTTTTTCGATATGGTCGTTTACGCCAATGAGGTGAACTCTGACAAAGGACTTCTCAAGAAAGTCTTCATCTACGACGAAAAATCAGGCGATGTGCCTTTAACGATCATCGCCAAAGATGGCGAGATTATTCCCGATCCAGAACGTCCCGGTCATGAAGTTTTGTTACGTCTTAAAAATGGTGAAATTCACCGCCAGGCGAAAACACATACGAAGATCAGCTTTGATACTTATGACGTGCATTTTTCTGAACCTGTTAACACCGATGAGAAAGCAAAATCTCCGCAGTCCTTAACTTTGGAAGAAGTTCGTCATCGCCTCAAAGAAGATCTGAAAGACAAAGATCTAGAGCGCACTCTGCGCACCGAATACCACAAGCGCTGGGCGATCACTGCACTCTGCATCGTCTTTGCGATGATTGGTGTGGGTTTAGGAACAACGACCAACCGTCGCGCTGCTAAAGCTGGTGGCATGATTCTTTGTATTGGTCTGATTATTTTTTATTGGATTTTATACGTCGCCGCCGAAGGTGCCGCACGCAGTGGATCACTACCCGTGGCTGTTGCAATCTGGACACCTAATTTGATTTTTGCAATTTTGGGTGCTGAGGCTTTAAGAAGAAATTGGAACTAGGCTGCAGAGGCGGCGGTCTAAAAATTAGAGCGATGCAGTAGCATCCATACTACCACGGTCATCCTTGACCACATCGCCCCTCCCTTAACTCAAATGGTAGGGGCAATCCCGGTGGCTTGCAAAAGAATTTTTTAGATCATTTCATTTTTTTCTTAAGAATTTTAGTCACTTAACAAAGCTACTACAGGTAGTGGGTGGACTCTCGAGAGCTCGCTATCCCTACTGGGGACATTTTATCATCACTTAATTCCGAATTAAAAAACATGGATAAATCTTGAGCATCCCTCACGAGCTGTGCCCCCTCCACCAGCAAATCCAAACTTCCTGCAAAGTGCGGATCTAAAGGATGACCGGGGACAATCCATACCGCACGGCCCAACTGAATTGCTTGTTGAGCTGTGATCAAAGTGCCGCTGCGTTTGCGTGCTTCCACGAGCAGTGTGGCTTTACCGAGCGCTGCGATCAGGCGATTGCGGTGATGAAAAAGATGTTTGTGCATTCTTTGTTCGTGCGCATACTCGCTTAAGAAACATCCACCTTGATCAACAACAGACGAAATCCATTCCTTCAAACTTTCAGGATACATGGCTCCCAAACCTGACGGCAGAACCACGA
>NZ_CAMLDV010000114.1 GCF_946478835.1 uncultured Bdellovibrio sp.
CCACGGTTCCAATGTCGATCGCCTCTGCGGCACAACGGCTGTCATAGACAAATTTTCCACGTTTGAAATTTTGCACGTTATCTAAAGTCGCCGACTTCAAATGATCCCGATCAAAAAAATCGACAGGAATCTTGTACCAACCGCCCTCTAATTTTTTCTCACCGACTACGATGACGAGATCACCATAATCGGCTTTCGAAAAACGCAGCTCTTGCAGTGTTAAGATGTACTGTTGATAACTGAGTTTTTGAAACTGCTCCGAATTTAAAAGTGCATTGAAATAGCGAGCGGCTTCCGAGCTTTCGTGAATATTAGGAGGAAGGGTGAGTTCTCGATAGATCAACTCATGCATCACCAAAGCGGCCTGATTTTCTATCGAGAGCGCTTGCCACAAATCCAGATTAATCAAGTAACGAAATTGATTTAAAATATTAGGCGCTCTTTGAAAGATCACCTGCTCTAAAGAACAATTTTTTGGAATATAACCAAAGCCGATGTCCCCGGTCGGATTAAACTTCGCATTAGGAATAAACTCGGCCTCATTAAAAAATTCTTTGTACCAACGACGATAAAGAGCGGCCCGTGATTTATTGTGCTTGTCGAACTTAGTTAAAAGATATTCAACACGTTCATCGAGAGTCCCTAGCGCCTGACCATCAAAAATCATTTTGTAGCGAACCTGCGCCTCAAAGAGATCAAAAACCATCAGCGCTTCTTTATCGCACATAACAACAAAGCCACCGTTCCCTTTTTCATACCAGTCCCCGCCACTTGAGGCAAAAGACAGACTGGGGAAAAGAAAAAGGAGCACGAAAAGCCTTTTCATTTAGTTCTCTTTCGAAAGAGGAAAGAGTTGGACGTTGATCATGTAAACCTGGCTCTTCTTTCCTTGCGAAAGAAAATTAGCGAGCTTACGACGGAAAGTGCGGATCATCTGTTTGGCTTCCGGGAGTTTTTTTTCATCCACTGCCAATGTGATGGAGGAAAGATCTCTTTTCTCTACGGCGACCGCCGAAATATTATCCACAATATGGCGAAGAGCATCTTGGTGAGAGAGGCGCAAAAATTCGTTAGGGATGTCCGAAGAAGTCGCTATGGGACCTTTTTCTACCAGAGCCTTTCCGTCTTCAATGGTGATAAACTTCAAACGCTCCAGCCGTTGCAAAGAAGATTCGACGATAGAAGTAGGAATTCCCAATCGTCGCGAAATCCACGCCGAATCCAGTCGGAAATCTTTGGTGGAAATCAAAGACAGAACCGCGAAGTGATACCACTCCACCACAAGAGCGAGTTCATCATCACGCAAGATGCGAGGATCGACAATGCTGCGAGATTTTTTATCGATCTCCGTAAGATAGCAAAAATAGGCTTGTTGTTCTTTATCAAGTCCCAGTTTCTCTGACATTTTCTGAGCCGCTGTGGCGGTGATAGGACGCTCGCCTGCGAAATACTGCGTGACTCGGCCTGGATTGACACCCAAAAGGCGAGCAAACGCGCGCTGTGAGTAGCGCGGATTCTTCGCCTTACGCTGATTAAATTGTGCGAGCAGAAATTCTGAAGATCTGGACATGAAGGAAGTCGTATTGCGACTTCCTAGAAAGTGTCAAAAATAAAAATGTGTTACACGTTTTGCTTGGGAATTACTTTTGAGCCGACGCTCCAAGCATTTCAGGAGCAAAGTATTTCACAGCTTCGTAGCCACCGAACAACAAAGCGGAGAAGAAAAGATCACCATAAATCTGGTTATCAAAGAACGGAATCGCCGCCACATAACAGTTCACAAGGCCTTGCCATGTTGGAGCATACATTCCTTCCATCGCCCAAACACCAAAGTTTGAAATCAGGAAGAACAAAGAACTTGTCACAAGGGACAAAGTTCCGATACGCACAACACTTTTTGAGTCACGCAAAGTCCAACCCAAAAGAACGATCGCGGCAAAAGCAACATAGACAAAAATCATTGTCGAGTGCAGGCCCAAAACAAGGTCGCTCACGAATAATGCCGCCAAAGGAATGATCAAAGATAATTTTTTAGACGGGAAATAAGCTCCACCGAAAAGCGCCATCGCTCCGATGGCCGTAAAATTCCATGGATGTGGAATCAAGCGGCTGAAAGCTGCTGCAAGCACCATCAAAACCAAAGTCATCATTTGTGTCATAGTCTTCCCCTTTAGCGCAAGACGGCAAAATTATCACCGATTCATTCTATTGTCCACCAGTTCTTGGACGACCCCCGGCTCTGAGAGAGTCGTTGTATCGCCTAATTGATCCGGATGGTTTTCCGCAATTTTACGCAGGATTCGGCGCATGATTTTTCCTGAACGCGTTTTAGGAAGTCGCGGTGCCCACTGAATTAAATCCGGAGTCGCAATCGGGCCGATTTCCTTACGAACCCATTGAATAAGTTCCTTGCGTAATTCTTCACTTGGAGTTTCACCTGTTTTTAAAGTGACAAAGGCATAAATGCCCTGCCCCTTAATATCATGAGGATAACCGACAACAGCCGCCTCTGCGACTTTATGGTTAGAAACCAACGCGGATTCAATCTCCGCCGTTCCCAACCGATGTCCTGAAACGTTGATCACATCATCTACACGCCCCGTGATCCAATAATATCCATCCCCATCACGGCGGCAACCATCTCCGGTAAAATAAAATCCCGCATAGTTCGAGAAATAAGTTTCTTCAAAACGCTTGTGATCACGATACACGGTGCGCATTTGTCCCGGCCAGGAATCCGCTATTACCAACACTCCTTCACCAGCTCCGGAAATTTCCTGTCCTTCGTTGGTGAGAAGTTTGGGTTTGATACCAAAAAACGGAAGTGTCGCCGAACCCGGTTTTGTCGGTATCGCTCCTGGAAGCGGTGAAATTAAAATTCCACCGGTTTCCGTCTGCCACCAAGTATCGACGATAGGACAACGCTTATCCCCCACAATATCGTGATACCAAATCCATGCTTCCGGATTAATCGGCTCTCCAACGGACCCCAAAACTCTTAAAGATTTTCGAGATGTTTTTGTGACAAAAGCGTCGCCTTCGCGCATGAGGGAACGAATAGCCGTTGGTGAAGTATAAAAAATAGAGACCTTATGTTTATCGACGACTTCCCAGAAGCGAGATGGAGTTGGGTAATTCGGAACACCTTCAAAGAATAATGTCGTCGCACCATTTGCGAGCGGACCGTAGACGATGTAGCTATGCCCTGTCACCCAACCTACGTCCGCAGAGCACCAGTAAATGTCATTCTCGTGATAATCAAAAACATACTGATGAGTCGCGCTAGCATACACCAAGTATCCCGCCGTCGTATGCAACACACCTTTGGGTTTTCCCGTCGAGCCTGACGTATATAAAATAAACAAAGGATCTTCAGCATCCATTTGCTCAGGCTCACACTGATCACTGACTTCTTTAACAAGATCATGATACCAGAAATCACGATCCTTCTGCATTTCAATCTGATTGTTCGCGTATTTTACGACGATCACTTTTTTAGCGATCGTCGCTTTTTGCAAAGCCTTGTCGATATTTTCCTTGAGAGCAATCAACTTACTACCGCGATAACCTGCATCAGCTGTGATGACGAATTGAGACTCGCCGTCATTGATACGATCTGCGATAGAATCCGGAGCAAACCCTCCAAAAATAACCGAGTGAACCGCACCAATGCGCGTGCAAGCCAGCATTGCAAAAGCAGTTTCGGGAATCATCGGCATGTAAATTGTAACAACGTCGCCTTTTTTGACGCCCATTTTTTTTAGGACATTTGCAAAACGACAGACTTCCTTGTGCAACTCTTTGTAGGTGATTTTTCTGACAGGGACTGAAGGGTTGTCCGGCTCCCACAAAAGAGCCACCTTATCCCCGCGCTTTGCCAAATGACGATCAATACAGTTATAAGAAACGTTTAACTTTCCACCTTGGTACCATTTTATACTGACTGGTTTTTTGAAAGACGTTTCTTTGACTTTATCCCATTTTTTAAACCACTCTAAGCGCTCGGCCTGCTCGGCCCAAAAACCTTCCGGATCTTTGATCGAACGTTCATACATTTCTTTGTATTTTGCTTCATTGATAAGTGCATTTTTTGCGACTTCAGAGGGAACGGGATACAATTCTTTACTCATATAGACCTCACTCTTAAATCGTAATCCTTAAGAGGCTGAGGTCAAATTTATAATTTCATAAGTTGCTGCGCAAAAATTCCTGTCCCCAATAGGAGAACGAAAATACCAAACGCTGGTTTTAATTGGGCCTCAGAAGTTCTTTTTCCAAAATAGGAACCGACAAAGATTCCGCCGACCGCAATAAAAGTCACTAAAAGGAGAAAACTGAAATCAATAGCAACATTGACAGCCACATCACTAGCGAACCCTAAAAGTGAATTCACAGCAATGATCCCTACAGAAGTGCCTACAGCATGCTTCATAGTGAGCCCGCCTAATACAACTAGAGCCGGCACGATAAGAAAACCACCTCCAGCGCCCACAAAGCCTGTAACGGAACCAACCAAAAAAGCTTTAAAAGCGAAACTAAGGGGCGCCGTTTTCTCAACTGGCAATGTGCTTTTTCGTGGACGCAACATTGACAGGGATGCTGCCAGCATAACTAGGGCAAAACTGCTCATCACCAAAGATTCCTTAGAAATATTCCAGCCCAGCAGGCTTAGGCTCTCCGGAATATAAGGCATTAAAAGACGACGAATAAAAAGAACTCCCAGAAAAGACGGAATTGCAAAAAGAACGCCGCTAGATAAACGAGTGTTTCCGGCTTTCCAGGCTTTTACAAAACCTACGGCACTGGCGACGCCCACGACAAAAAGAGAATAACTTGTCGCTTGAGTTGGTGGCAAAGCAAAGAAGTAAACGAAAAGAGGTACTGACAAAATCGAACCGCCACCGCCTAAAAGGCCCAAGGATATTCCGACTAAAGCGGCACCTATATATCCTAGCACTTCCATATATTTTTCCTTTTAGGTAGTGATTTTCATATAAAGACGATGAAGCAACATTCCCGCAACCATCGCGATCACAAAGTAAATAACTTTCTCACCGCCCGTTCCTAGGGACGTGAGCGCAGGCCCAGGACAATATCCCGCAAGTCCCCAACCGATACCAAATAAGGCACTGCCGATGATTAACGGTTTTGTGATCTCTTTACCTTGTGGCACATGCCATTTCGTATCGAACAAAGGACTTTTCTTTCCACGGATCCATCGATACGAAATCGCATGAACGGGAATTGCTCCCATCATCACAAACATCAACGAAGGATCCCATCCCGAACCAAGAGTCAAAAAGCCTAAAACTTTCTGCGGTTGAGTCATGCCTGAAATCGCAAGCCCTATCGCAAACAACAGTCCGACAATCAGAGCGACGAACGCTTGAAGAAGTTTTTGTTTGTTCATATCAAGCTCCAATAAAGTTTCTAAATAGAGTTGCGATCAAAATTCCAACACTCATGAAAACGGCGGTGGCTACGAGAGACCGAATCGATAAACGTGAAATCCCACAGACGCCGTGACCACTCGTGCAGCCACTTCCCATCACTGTGCCAAAACCGACAAACAGTCCCGCCAAAATCGTGACTGTCAGCGACCGATCTGTGACTTGAAAAAGCTGCGGCTGATTCACGGCTACCAAGGCACCGCCACCAATAAGTCCTAAAAGAAAAGCTCCGCGCCACAATCTTTCGCCGGAAACGAAACTTAAAAAACCATTGGCAATGCCACTGATCCCCGTTACGCGTCCGTTAAAAATCAACATGAGCGACGACGCGAGTCCAATCATCATGCCGCCGATGAGGGCCATCACGATACTTTCCATTTTTAAAACCCTTTCTGAATTGGCAGTTTCAATTCATTCCAGCGGAGCCTTCATTCTGTTTCAATTTGACTTCTTCGCAAGTAAATTCACGCATAGAGTCCTCGCTTTTATTGCTTCACTCTATCCCCATCCTAGAGCTATTCTGCCTAAAACCATTATGCTCGCGGACATAATCCATTCGACTTTCTTTATGCCCGCCATCATAACGGTCTGGGTTTAAGTTGTATTACTCTGAGATCAGCTTTAAGCCTTATTTTGAGGAGAATGACTATGGCTTTACAAATTCAACATTTCTTCGATCCGACAACATCTACGTTGACGTATGTTGTACACGATCCAAAGACTTTGGATGCCATCGTGATTGACCCTGTGTGGGATTATGATGCGGCCTCGGGAAAGCTCAGCACAAAATCCATGGACCCGGTGATAGCTTATCTTAAAGAGAATAAGCTGAAGCCTCACTATGTGCTTGAGACCCACGCCCATGCAGATCATTTATCGAGTTCACAACTTTTTAAAAATTTCTTTCCAAACATCAAAATCGCCATCGGCGAACGCATCACAGAAGTGCAGAAAACTTTTAAAACGGTTTTCAATCTTTCCGATGTGAATACCAACGGAACAGACTTCGATCTTCTTTTAAAAGAGAACGAGATTTTAGAAGCCGGTTCTTTGAAAATTAAAACTCTTTTTACTCCGGGACATACTCCAGCGTGCGCTTCGTATTTAATTGAAGACGCATTATTCACAGGCGACGCGATCTTTATGCCGGATTCAGGAACAGGTCGTTGCGATTTTCCTCAGGGAAGTGCTGAGGCTTTATACAATTCTGTGACGGAGAAAATTTACTCTCTTCCAGAAAAAACACGCCTTTTCGTGGGTCATGATTATCAACCCAACGACCGTGAACTTCGTTTTCAAACAAGCGTTCAGGAGCAAAAAGAAAAAAACATTCAATTGAATGCCACTGTGAAGAAAGCAGAATTCGTTCGTTTCCGTCAGGAACGCGATGCCACTTTGTCGGCACCGAAACTTTTGTACCCCAGCCTGCAAGTGAATATCCGCGCAGGTCATTTGCCTGCACCGGAAAACAATGGTGTCAGTTATTTGAAATTACCCTTGAGAAAGTAATAAGTCGCGGTTGAGAATCACGATCTCTCGACCGCGCTGTTCGATCAATCCGTCATCGGCAAATTTAGCCAAAGTCCTAATCACCGTAGGCGTTGTGCTTCCGCAGAAGTCAGCAATCTCTTGCCTTGTCCAATCGTATTGAGGATGAAGTTCTTTAAGATAGACCACAGCTTCCGCGATACGAGTTGTGGCGTCTTTTTCGTTTAAGACCAACTGCCTCGCTTCGGCTTGACGAAGCTCTTTGGCAAGAGTTTCCAAAAGTTTTTCCGCTAGGTCACAGTTTCCCTTCATGCGTTCGCGCATTTGGGATTTATTTAAAAAACGAATTTGCGATTCATCGATCACTGTCGCTGTTGCATGGTATTTTTCTTGGGCGAACAGGCTGCGATGACCAAAGATTTGACCTTGTTTAAACAGACGCACCAAATGATCTTTACCGGACTCACCCCAAAGCGCCAGCCCCACAAGACCTGACTCCACAAAATAGATATTCTGCGGTTCTTCACCTGCACGATAAATCACGTCACCGCGCTTGAATGTTTTTAAGGGAGCCTCTGCGAAGAGTTCTTTAAATTCGACTGTATTCATAGAAATTGTGCGCTCAGCGCGAAAAAAAAGCCGGGTCTATTCAACCCGGCTTCGAAAAGGAACATTCTTAGTTTACATCTTTGTAGTCAGCGTCGATCACATCGTCGCCTTTGTTTTCAGAAGATTCGCCGCCTGGCTGTTGAGCGCCGCCGCTGCCGTCGCCGCCACCTGCTCCGCCTTGAGCGCCTTGCTTTTTGTAAAGCTCAGACGTCAATTTGTGAGTGATCGCTTGCAACTTCTCAAAGTTTGACTTGAGTTCATCCGCTTCAGCAGCTTTGTTCTCAAGAACTTTTTTCGCATCAGCAATCGCATCGTTCGCAGATTTCACCTCAGACTCAGGAAGTTGAGCGCCTGAATCTTTGATCAACTTCTCAGTTTGGTAAACCAAGTTGTCGAGGTTGTTTCTTTGCGTTGCCGCTTCTGCCTTACGTTTATCTTCTTCAGCATGTCCTTCAGCATCGTTCACTGCACGTTTGATCTCTTCTTCAGAAAGACCTGATTGCGCTGTGATCTTGATCTGTTGTGACTTACCAGATGACATATCTTTTGCATTGACGTGCAAGATACCGTTGGCGTCGATATCGAATGTCACTTCAACTTGAGGCACGCCACGTGGAGCTGGAGGAAGACCTACAAGCTCAAAGCGTCCCAAAGTTTTGTTGTCAGAAGCCATCTTACGTTCACCTTGAAGAACGTGGATGTCCACTGCTGGTTGGTTGTCTGCCGCTGTCGAGAACACTTGTGATTTCTTAGTAGGAATCGCTGTGTTTCTCTCGATCAATGTCGTCATCACGCCACCCAAAGTCTCGATACCAAGGCTGAGTGGAGTTACGTCTAGCAACAACACGTCTTTGACTTCACCGGCCAAGACACCACCTTGAACTGCGGCACCAACTGCCACAACTTCATCTGGGTTCACTGTGCGGTTTGGCTCTTTACCGAAGAAGTCTTTCACTGCTTTTTGGATAGCAGGGATACGAGTCGAACCACCGACTAGAACCACTTCATCGATTTCTGAAGACTTGATACCCGCATCAGCCAAAGCTTTACGGCAAGGCTCCATAGAGCGTTTTACCAGGTCTTCTGTCATTTGATCGAATTTTGCGCGAGACAATCTCGTTTGCAAATGTTTCGGACCTGATTGATCTGCTGTGATGAACGGCAAGTTGATTTCAGTTTCTTGCGCAGAAGAAAGTTCAATTTTCGCTTTCTCTGCCGCTTCTTTCAAGCGTTGCAAAGCCATTTTGTCGTTCTTAAGATCAATACCTTGATCTTTTTTGAACTCTGTAATCAACCATTCCAAGATCACTGTATCGAAGTTATCACCACCCAAGTGAGTATCACCGTTTGTAGCGCGAACTTCGACAACGCCGTCACCCACTTCAAGGATAGACACGTCGAACGTTCCTCCCCCGAAGTCGTAGATCACGATTTTTTCATCTTTCTTTTTATCAAGACCGTAAGCAAGCGCTGCTGCTGTTGGTTCGTTGATAATACGTTTTACATCAAGACCCGCGATACGACCGGCATCTTTTGTCGCCTGTCTTTGCGCATCGTTGAAGTAAGCTGGAACTGTTACAACTGCTTCAGTTACCGGCTCACCCAAATAGTCCTCAGCTACTTTTTTAAGTTTAGCTAGAACCGCTGCACCGATCTCTTCTGGAGACACGTTTTTACCTTGAACCTTGAAGGCACAGTCATTGCCTTTAGCAACAACAGTGTAAGGAACAAGTTTGATTTCTTCTTGAACTTCTTCAAATCTGCGACCGATGAAACGTTTCGCAGAGTAGATTGTGTTCTCCGGATTCGTCACAGCTTGACGTTTGGCAATTTGACCGACCAAACGATCACCATCTTTGGTGTATGCGACAACTGAAGGAGTGGTACGAGCGCCCTCTTCGTTCACGAGAACTTTAGGCTCACCGCCCTCCATAATCGCAACGCACGAGTTCGTCGTTCCTAAGTCGATACCAATAATTTTACCCATACCAAAATCTCCTTAACTTCCATGAATTTAACTGCATTTAGCACTTTAAATGTGGGGCCTTGTTCAGTTTCGTCAAGCTAGCGCAGTTCTTTTTTTATGACAATATTTTAATGAATAATTTCAACACCTTACAGCTATTTAACTCGTGTTATCAGGCACCCTTAGGCATTATGGGTCCTCGCTCCTCTCTTAAATACCCAAACATTTAAGCCCCTCTAGGCCTCGGCGCAAACCCTTCAACGCCGGGGCCTCAATTTTTTCTAAGGCCTGACTTGCCTTGTTTTGAGGCAACGAAATTAAAAAATTTAAATCTGATTCTAATGTCGTTTTCATGGGCCGGGCGTATCCTAGTTGTGGGTGTACATGCAGAACCTTTCAGAAAGGAATGAATATGACTCATTTGACTTTGAAAATGGCCGCCATCATCGCCTCCTCCCTTGTGATCTTCACTTTGGCGCAAGCCGAAACCCGCGAAGAAAAACGTGCCGCCCGTCAGGAAAAACGCATCGAACAAGGAGAAAAATCCGGTTCACTGACGGAAAAAGAATCTGCCCGCCTTGAAAGGCAGCAAGAACGCATCGATAAGGCCGAAAACAAAGCCGCTGCCGATGGACAAGTGACGAAGAAAGAAAAAGTTCACTTAGAGAAAATGCAGGACCGCGCAAGTCATAATATCCATCGCGCGAAACACAATAAGAAGCGTGGTGGGTAGATTTATTTTCGAGATTGAAGAGTTCCGACACTCACCAATGTCGGAACTTATTTCTTCCGTCCAAAAAACCCGCCGCCCTCAGGCGCGACTTTCAGACCGCGAGCTTTTGCAATCTCACGCAGAAGTTTTTCTTCGTCTTTATTAAGTTTATCTGGGAATTGCACATTGATATGGAAATAAATGTCCCCACGACGATTTCCACGCAGTGATGGCAAACCTTCACCTTGAAGTTTTACGTTGTCAGCCGGATGCGCGCCTTTTGGAATTTCCAAATTCGCTTTACCCGTCACTGTTGGAACTTCAATCTCTGCACCTAAAAGCATTTGCACATAAGGCACAGAAAGTTCTGCGAAGAGATCATCTCCACGACGTTCAAAGTGTGAATGAGGTTTCACGCGAATCTCAACATAAAGATCCCCTGGAGGACCTCCCATGTATCCACCTTCACCTTCTGTTGCAACACGAAGACGAGTACCCGTATCAACTCCCGCAGGAATATTAAGACGGATTTTACGGTGTTCATTCACGCGGCCTTTGCCTTTGCATGATTTGCATGGATTTTTAATTTGTGTGCCTTGTCCGTGACATTGCGGGCACGTTGATGCCATCGCAAAGAAACCTTGAGAGCGCACAACTTGGCCAGAGCCTCCGCACATTGTACAGGTCACAACTTGCGAACCTTTTTCTGCGCCCGTGCCTTTGCAGTCGTCGCAGTTTTTTTCTGTATCGAATTCAATTTCTTTTTCAAGACCTGTGATGACTTCTTTCAAAGTCACTTCAGTGACGTAACGAAGATCAGAACCACGGCGAGGCTCATTGCGATTGCGGCGTTGTCTTTGTTGACCGCCCATGCCTCCACCGAAGAAGTCTCCGAAGATATCGCCAAAGTGTGCGAAAATATCGTCAACATCTTGGAAGCCTGCGCCTCCACCACCGCGACCTGTGAATGCATCGTGACCGAAGCGATCGTATTGCGCGCGTTTTTGTGGATCACTTAAAACTTCGTAAGCTCCAGCGGCTTCTTTGAATTTTTCTTCGGCTTCCTTATTCCCCGGATTTTTATCCGGATGAAATTGCATAGCCAATTTGCGATACGCTTTTTTGATCGCATCTTGTTCTGCATCTTTGGGTACGCCTAAAATTTCGTAGTAGTCTCTTTGAGCCATAA
>NZ_CAMLDV010000115.1 GCF_946478835.1 uncultured Bdellovibrio sp.
CCCAAAAGTTTTTGCAAGCTTGTATCCTGAGTTTCAGCAATACGATCCACGCGGATATCATTCACCAAAAAATAATGATCTAAATCCCGGCGCAATTTACTATGCACTGTGGGGAAAACGAAGGGCTGACCTTCAAGCGAGCGAGGAAAATCTTTGCGCAGGTGTTTGAATTTTGGTGACGCACATACCACCACATCTAATTTGGCGATGGACTTCGCATATACGGTTTTAAAATCGACATTCGGCGGATAGTTGGAAAGCAAAAGATCAATTTGATGTGCACCCAACTCGCGCAGCAGGTCTCCCCCTGCTCCTTCCAGAACTGAGACATTGCAGTTTCCTTGTTGGTACGCCTGAAGAATAACTTCTAAAATAATGTGCTTAGGAACACTGTCTAAGGCCCCGATTTGCACGTGCACACGATTGTTTTGCAAACGATCTTGCAACACCTCCACCATTTCAGATCCAAGTTGAAAAACTTGATCGGCATATTGATAAGCGACTTTTCCTGCTTCACTGAGATGCAGCCTTTGTTTGCGCCTTTCAAAAAGATTTTTGCCCAAAGCCTCTTCCAATTGTTTCAACTGCGTGCTCAATGTGGGTTGACCGATTTTAAGTTTCTCGGCCGCTTTGGCGATACTGCCCTCTTTAGCTATGGTATAAAAATAGTGCAGATGATGATAATTAAGCCACTGCATTTGATTTTCCACTTTTACGGGCATTTAGACCTCTTCGTTAAAAACAAATAACTTGTTAAAGATTATCGATTTTTTAAAAATAGAGGAAGCGCTTATACTCTGGGTCTGGAGGTTTCTTCGTGACACAGACTCTTTTGTTCCCGTTTGCCGATTATTGGTGGTTTTATCTAGGCTTTATAGCCTTCGTCATTGCCATGCTGGCCCTCGATCTGGGCGTATTTCATAAACACTCACATACCGTAGGATTTAAAGAGGCCACTTTGTGGTCTATCGTGTGGGTTTCACTTGCCCTGCTGTTTAACGCTGGCCTTTATTATTATTCCCTTCACAAGTTTGGTGACTCCGAAGTCGCTAAAAATGTTTCGCTGCAATTCCTCACCGGATATGTCATTGAAAAGTCTCTCTCGATTGACAACATCTTTGTCTTCGTCGTCGTCTTTGGATTCTTCGGTGTTCCTGCAAAATACCAACACCGTGTTTTGTTCTATGGAATTATCGGAGCCTTGATCTTCCGCGCGATCTTTATCGCTCTGGGGTCTTTGCTGATGCAATACCAAGCTGTCGTTATTATCTTCGGCGCGTTCTTGATTATCACGGGCGTTAAGATGATGTTCCAACCTGACAAAGAAGTGGACCCTTCACAAAATTGGATCATCCGATTCATGAAACGGCATATTCGTGTTGCCGATCGCATGCACGAAGATCATTTCTTTATTAAAGAAAATGGTCTGAAATATGCGACTCCCCTTTTTGTTGCGTTGGTCTTTCTAGAATTTACGGATGTGATTTTTGCGGTGGATTCAGTACCTGCGATCTTTGCGATCACGAATGAACCTCTGCTCGTGTTCACTTCAAACATCTTTGCGATTCTTGGTTTAAGATCTTTGTACTTCCTGCTTGCAGGTGTGGTCGATAAATTCCATCTCTTGAAGTATGGTCTAGCTGCAGTTCTAGTTTTCGTAGGTCTTAAGATGGTTTGGCTTAATAAACTTTTTGACGGCCATTTCCCAATTGGTGTGTCGCTCGCCGTGATTGCTTTCTTCATTGGCGGCTCCATTGTGGCCTCATTGCTTATTAAACCAAAAAAAGCGTAAATTAAGTCATGACAAAGGCCCCCTACAAAGAGACAATATCTTTATAGGGGGCTTTTTTATGAATAAAAGACTCTTCTTCGCTCTCAATGCCACAGATCCTTTGGCCGAGACCTTTCCTCCCACCTTCAAAAAATTGAAGATCAATGCCGATCGCAGAGAAATCTCTGTGAAGTGGGTGCCGATTGATAATTTCCATATCACGGTGAGCTTTTTAGGAGATCGGCCTGAAGAAGAACTCCCCTTGATTGCAGAGACACTGCAAACGGTGTGCACTCAATTCACTCCGTTTGATTTAAAGATCGAAGATATGGGTGCTTTCTCGAATGAGCACGATGCTCGGGTGATCTGGCTCGGAGTTCAGAAGAAAAGATACCTTGCTGAGTTTAAGGAAATCTTAGATCAAGCTCTTTTAGAAAAACAAATTCTTACAAAACCGGATGAACGAACTTTTTCTCCGCATCTTACGATCGGCCGCTTGCGCAATCCGCGCAGTGTGAAGGATATGATTTCACCGTTTAAGCGTAAAAGCTTCGGCAAGATTCATGTGAATGAAATAGTTTTGTATGAATCAAATCTGCAAGGAGCGTTTCCGGTTTATACTCCGGTGCTTCGCTGTCCGCTGACGGGAGAAGAAGAGACCGTCGAAGAGGTCTCTCCTTCCTTGTTTTACTAACGAGGAAATGTGTTTCCGAAAAGACGGATGTAGATGTTGCTGTCATTCAAAGCGAAAGACAATTCACCCCAATGAGGGCCTTGAGTTGTTGGCCAGTAGAACACACGTGTTGTGCATGTTTGACCCGGCATTAAAACTTCAGGGCAATTTGAAGTCGCATCGTAAGCAAATCCGCGAATCAAAATACGACGAATCACCGTCGCATCAGGACCGTTTGCCGTTAGTGTGAAATCAGCAAAAGCACGCGAGTTTTGGAAAATAGATCCAAAGCTGTAGTTGTAATATTGATCTTGCGCTTGAGTATGCAACGCAAATGTTTGCACTTCACCCGCCGCCAAAGACACGATGGGAGCCAAGAGCAAAGACATCATAACGATGAGCTTCTTCATAAAAGTCCTCCTATATTTAAAGTCTGGAAGAGGACTTTGGTGCTAGCAACTAAAATATCTTTAATGCTGTGTAGCCAGAAAAAAGAAGCAGGCACCTTTTAATGTTCGAAGCGCTTGTCAGCGACCAGCCACATGATGGCGACGGCGATGTAGAGAGCGTACGACAGCCAATGCACCCAGAACGACAGAGCAATGGCGATAGCGTAAATGACGACAGAGATTTTTCCTTTGAAGTCTGCCCCCAAGGCTTTGGCAAAAGCAGTATTTTTTCCTGTGCTAAGTAAAGCTCGAGTCAAAATATAATAGGCAACTCCGGCAAAACACAAAACAGCTCCGTACATAGCCGCTGGCCAATTTTGTTGAGGATGTTCACCCATCCAGGCCGTGACCACTGGAATCAGCGACAACCAGAAGAGCAAATGCAAATTAGCCCACAAAACTTTTCCATTCACGTGTTGAATGGAATGAAACATGTTGTGATGATTGTTCCAATAAATACCGACGTAAATAAAACTTAGAATATAACTGCAAAAGACTGGAACCAGCGGGCGAAGAGCTTCCAGAGATCCCTCATGCGGGACCTTTAACTCTAACACCATGATGGTGATGATGATCGCCAAAACTCCGTCGCTAAATGCTTCTAGTCTTCACTTAGTCATCAAGTCTCCTGTTATTTTCCCTTACATTGAACGACAGCTAACTGGTCGATAAATTCTTTAAACCGCGGGATTGGAACATAGTCGTAATGATTCAATATGAAGCCAACCACGAGTAACACCATCACAATGACCGCAAACACCTTAACAAGTAAAGTGGCTTTCTGTTTTTGAGTGTCAGAAACGTCCAACATCTTTTTTCGTGTGTCCCATGCCAACATCAAAAGACCGGGAAAAAAGAAATAATAAAAACTGATATGAGTGAGTTCCGCGCAAAAAAGCAATTTAGTCGCAAGCGCGGCCGCGTACGTTAAAAAGAAGGAAGCCGCAGAAAAAATAGCTCCCCACGTTTTCTTCGTTAATCCCAGATATCTTTTGTTGTTACCAGCCACGATGTTCCTCTCTTTAAAGTCTGAAAGAGGACACTAAGGTGAGCAAACTAAAAGATATTTGTTGCGGCGTAGTGCAAAAAAGAAGCAGGCACTTTTAAAAAGAAAACCCCGGCCGAGGCCAGGGTTTAATGCACTGTAGACGTAAAAAATCCACTGGCACCTTTTTAGATGCCGGCTTTGTTTCTTTCTTCGTCGTCGACGTGAGTTTGGATGCCGCCTTTTAGGTTGGGACGGTATGCCAAGTAGTTGATGTCGTAGATGAAGTTTCCGCCGTTCACAGCAGGAGTTTGCCATTCAGGTCCCAAGCGGATTGCGTCCACTGGGCAGGCTTCTTCGCAGAAACCGCAGAATACGCAGCGAAGAATATCGATCTCGTAGCTGATCGGATATTTTTCAACGCTTGGGTCGTTATGTTCTGCCGCTGTGATTTTGATACATTCTGCCGGGCAGTTTGTCGCGCACAACATACAAGCTGTGCAACGAAGAGAACCGTCTTTTTTAACAGTCAGAACGTGATTACCTTTGAAGCGAGGAGAGTATTCATACTTCTCCTCTGGGTAATTCAAAGTCATCATCTTCTTTTGGTTAAAGAGGTTCTTCAGCAAGTGCTTCATTGTGATCGAAAGACCACCAAGCACCCCTGGCAAATACCACTTCGACTTTTCGGAGTTGTTTTGCATTACGCTCATAGGCTACCTCTTCTAAATACAAATTCATTCTTCTTACGAGCTTCCAACTCAACTTGGTCCGCACGCTGATTTGTCGGCATGAACGGTTGTGCTGTTGTTGGAATCGCCAAGTTTTTACCAGCAAGCAACAACGCCGCTTCTGTCAACGTCAACGCTTCAGAAACAACTGTCGTTACCTTCTTGAATTTTTGTTCAAGACCCGCTTGGTTAACAAAAGTTCCGTCTTTTTCAACGAAAGTTTTTGTTGGGATCAACCATACGTTGCCAGTCAAAGCCATCAACGCATCGTTTTTACCCGCTTGCAACCAGATCAAGTTGTGAGCTTTAGAAAGCTCTTTCACGCGCTCTGCGAAGTCAGGGAAAACCACTTGGTTTTCTGGACCTGCAACAACAACAGTTTTAATAGAACCACTTGCAAGACCTTGAGACAAATCCGCCCAAGTCGCTGTGATTCCATGCTTCTCAAGAACCTTCAACAAGCCTTTCGTGTTCGGGTTTTTATCTCCACGAAGAAGAAGACCGTCGAAGCTGTCGAAAGTTTCTTTGTTGTTGATCCAGAAGAATACTTTTTTAGTTTTAAATTCATTTACGAATGTAGAAACAATCGCATCGAATTCTTCCACTGTGTATTGCGCTGTCAAAACCAAAGCCAAAGAATCACCAGAAGTGTTTTTCAAAACTTCAGAAGCATTCTTTGCCGCCGCCCCTGCTGTCATTTCTGTCCAGCCGGAAGCATTGCGAACTTGCGCTTTCAGCAAACGATGTTCACGGTTGACGAATTTATAGATGTCACGACCTTCATCGCACATCCAGTAACCGTTTACTTTTTCGTTGTACACAGGCTTCACACGGAAGAAACCTTCCTTGTTGTAGTATACTTTCACGTTGCAACCCGTAGAGCAGCCGTTACAAATAGTTTCAGCATCTTTGAGATACCAAACGCGCTGACGGAAACGGAAGTCTTTGGAAGTCAACGCACCCACTGGGCAGATATCCACTGTGTTCAATGAATATTTGTTATCCAAAGGCATGCCGTCGTGAGTACCGATTTCAGTGCGATCACCACGGTTGAAAAGACCCAATTCATTTGTTTTAGAAACTTCCTCTGTGAAACGAACACAGCGAGAGCACAAAATACATCTTTCAGAATCCAAAACAACTGTGGGACCCAGATCGACAACTTTGTGTTTCTTTTGTTTGTGTTCAGCCATTTCAGGATCGTACTTACCGTACTCCATGTACTGGTCTTGAAGACCGCACTCGCCGGCTTGGTCACAGATAGGGCAATCCAAAGGATGGTTGATCAAGTGGAAATCAAGTCCCCACTTCACAGCATCGCGAACTTTCTCGGATGTGTTGTTGATCTTCATACCTTCAGTAACCATTGTGTTACATGCGATTTGAACGCGTGGATTTCCTTCGATCTCCACCATGCAAAGACGGCATACGCCGGCCACTGACAATCCTGGATGCCAGCAGTAGTGAGCGATACGATCGCCAGACTGTTGCATAGCTTCGATGATCGACGTGCCTTCTTTTACTTCGACTTCTTTGCCATTAATGGTGCATTTCGGCATATGTCGTTCCTTTTACTTTCGAGCGTCCTTCACGAACGTAGAATTCAAATTCATCTCTAAATTTAGTTACAAAGCTCAATACAGGCAAAGCAGCAGCGTCTGAAAGAGCGCAGATTGTTTTACCTTTCATGTTGTCAGCGACTTTGATCAACAAATCGATATCTTGAAGACGGCCACGGCCTTCCAAGATCGAATGAAGAATCTTATCAAGCCATCCCGTACCTTCACGGCAAGGAGTGCACTGACCACAAGATTCGTGAGCATAGAAGTGAGTCAAAACTCCCAACATATCAACCATACATTGAGAATCATCCATCACGATCACCGCACCTGAACCCAACATTGTGCCAAGTCCCGCCAATGATTCGTAATCAAGATTGGCTTTCGCCACTTCTTCTGCCGTCAAGACAGGAGCCGAAGATCCACCAGGGATGATCGCTTTCAAACGACGACCTGGCTTCATGCCTCCGCACTCTTTCATGATCAAATCCATCAAAGGATAGCCGAGTGGAACTTCGTAGTTACCTGGCTTCATCACGTTACCAGAAACAGAGAACAATTTTGTTCCCGCCGATTTCTCAGTGCCGTGTTTGCGGTAAGTCTGTGCGCCATCTTTAATGATGTAAGTCACAGCCGCCAAAGTTTCCACGTTGTTTACGATTGTCGGTTTACGCAAGTAACCTTGAACCGCAGGGAATGGTGGTTTCAATTTTGGTTGGCCTTTCAAACCTTCCAAAGAAGAAATCATTCCCGTTTCTTCGCCGCAGATATAAGCGCCAGCACCACGGTAAACATCAAGGTCAAAGTCAAAACCTGAACCCAAGATGTTTTTACCAAGAAGGCCCGCTGCATACGCTTCCTTGATCGCTTTATTCAAACATTCGATCGGGTAAACGTATTCACCACGAACGTAGATATAACCTTTATTAGAACCGATCGCGAAAGCAGAAATAATCATACCTTCGATCAATTGATGAGGAGCACGCTCCATCATCATACGGTCTTTGAATGTTCCAGGTTCGCCTTCATCGGCGTTGCAAAGAAGGTAACGAGGCTCACCGTTTTTCGGTAAGAATCCCCATTTCATTCCTGTTGGGAAACCCGCGCCACCACGACCGCGAAGACCCGAAGCTTTCACTTCGTCGATGATCGCTTGAGGTTGCATTTTCAAAGCCTTCGGCAAAGTTTCGTAACCGCCTTTAGCTTTGTAACCAGCCAAAGTTTGATACTCAGGCAAGTGATAGAATTCTGTAAGTATTTTTACTTCAGCCATTATTTCATACCTCTTAGCAGATTCATCGCTGTCTCAGGAGTGAGTTTCTCATGATAAGTGTCGTTCACTTGCATCATTGGAGCGGTTCCGCAAGAACCCAAGCACTCCACTTTAGAAACTGTGAAACGACCATCTGAAGTCACTTCATCAAATTTCACGCCCAACTCGTGGCAGATGTGTTTTGCCATCTCACGACCGCCTTCAAGGGCGCAGGAAATATTCGTGCACACTTGAACGTGGTATTTACCCACCGGCTTTTGATTGAACATTGTATAGAACTTGAAAACTTCGTTGATACGAGCTTCAGGAATATCCATCACTTGAGACAAGTGACGGATGATATCCGGAGTGATGAATCCGTTGTTTTCTTTTTGCGCAATATACAAGCTTGGAATGATCGCAGACTCTTTCGCTTCATAGCGATTGAGTTCTTTTTTTACTTCGGCCAAGCCTTGATCAGAAAGTTTAAACATTGTTGCTACTCCAAAAATTAACGGTCCAGTTCACCGGCGATCAAGTTCATAGATGCTACCGTCGCAATCGCATCCGCAAGCATCGCGCCTTTAACCACAGTCGGGAACGACTGGTAGATTGCGAAGCATGGTGGACGAACTTTCAAACGGTATGGATTCGCAGAGCCGTCAGACACTAGATAGAAGCCCAACTCACCGTTAGCCACTTCTGTCGCGTCGTAAACTTCGCCTACTGGAGGACGAAGACCTTTGATGATCAACATGAAGTGATTCATCAAACCTTCGATGTTTCCGTAAACGTCTTTTTTCTCTGGAAGAACGATGCCTTTGTCGCGAATTGTGTAATCGCCACCAGGAACGTTTTTCGCAACTTGCTCAATGATACGAACAGATTGGCGCATTTCTTCGAAACGAACCAAGTAACGATCATAGATGTCGCCAGATGTACCAACTGGGATGTCGAAATCCAAAGAGTCGTAACCATAGTATGGTTGCGCTTTACGCAAATCCAAGTTCACGCCCGTTGCACGAAGCATGGGACCTGTGTAACCCCATTGAATCGCGTCTGCAGCAGAAACCGGGCAGATACCGCGAGTACGTTGGATGAAGATTTTATTATCGACAACCATGCTCGCCATTTCGTCTGTGCCTTTGCGAATTTCTTTGCAAAGAGCCAGAACTTCGTCAAACCACCCTTCAGGCGCGTCTTGAGCCATACCACCGACGCGAGTCATGGATACAGTCAAACGAGCTCCGCAAAGTTTTTCAAACAAGCCGTAAACTTGTTCACGAAGACCGAACATGTAGAAGAAAGAAGTCAAAGCTCCCAAGTCCATCGCGCCAGTACCGATCGCAATCGTGTGGTCGATGATACGAGAAAGTTCCGCCAGGATCACACGCATCGCTTGCGCTTTTGGTGGGATTTCAACGCCCAACAAACGCTCTACCGCTTTACAGTAACCAATGTTGTTCATTGGAGCTGAGCAGTAGTTCAAACGGTCTGTGTAAGGGATCACCTGATTGTACGGATGAGTCTCCGCCATTTTTTCAAAGCAGCGGTGAAGATAACCGATCTCGTTGTTGCAACGAACGATCGTCTCGCCGTCCATTTCAGCCATTACACGAAGAGTTCCGTGCATCGCTGTATGCGCAGGACCGATGTTCAATGGAACATACTTATCATTCAATACGTCACCAGGAGAACCCGGTTCGTTGTTGAAGTGAATCGGCAAAGAGTTTGTGCAAGGTTGTTGAAGATTCGCATCGTAGTCTTTACGAAGCGGATGACCCACAAATTGGTGATGAGTCAAGATACGGCGAAGATTCATGTGACCGTCGAATTTCATTCCGAACATGTCGTAAGCTTCGCGCTCAAACCAGTCTGCACCACGGTAAGCCGGGATCGCTGTTCCGATGGACTCGTTCTCACCCACTTGAGCTTTCACACGCAAACGTGAAGCGTCTTTTGAAGAAAAAAGGTGATAAACAACGTCAAAACGTTTTTCACGGTTTGGATAATCCACTCCGCACACGTCCATCAAGAAATCAAACTGTCCGCTTTCACGGAAGTGCTTTAGCAAAGCAGGCACGTCTTCTTTTGGAACTTCAAGAACGTCATCACCCACAGCGTGAGTGAATTTGTAGTTCCCGATATTGAATTTACCTGCGAGGTTTTGTTTTAAATTCTCAAGCTTGTTCATAAGGGCTCTTCCAGTTGTCTTTCCAAGGACGAGGTTGATGAGTTGCAATCATACGTTGCAAAGCCATGATTCCATCCATCACCGCTTCAGGTGTCGGAGGGCAACCAGGAATATAAACGTCAACAGGGATCACCTTATCAACGCCTTGAAGAACGTGATAAGCGCGATAGAAACCACCAGAGCTTGCACATGCACCCATCGAGATTACATATTTTGGCTCAAGCATTTGTTGATAAATACGAGTGATAACAGGAGCCATCTTTTCAGTGATTGTTCCTGCAACAACCAACAAGTCCGCTTGACGAGGAGAGAAGCGCGCCACCTCTGCACCGAAACGTGCAAGGTCGTACTTCGGTCCCATCACCGACATGAATTCAATACCGCAACAAGCAGTACCGTAAGGCATTGGCCACAAAGAATTTTTTCGTCCCCACGCAACCAAAGCATCGAGCCTTGATGTGAAGGCAACATCTCGTGACATGTCATCTATGGCTTGAGTTCCACTGGCCCCTTGATGAGACACAGAACCCTGCACTTGATCTTTGTGCATAAAAACACCTCTGTAATTTCATTTAGCTATCATTAAGTAATTACTGATTTTCCGTAGTCCTGACAACTAGATATGTATTATAGGACGCTCCCCCATTTTCTACAACGCACCATTCCGTAACAGGGCAAATGAAATTGATTCTCTAGTCGACTCACTTCTAAACTTTAATTTCCACTCAAATTTTAAATCGAGGAGAAGTCTAGTGTTATGCAACACGGGATTTCAGAGGGGCCTCGAGAAGGGAATCATAATGAAAAAGATGGCTCTGTACGTGAGTTCTGCCATTGTGGCGTTGGGTATTTCCGCCCAAGCGAATTCAAAAAAGCAAGATTTGCTTATAAAATTAGCACCTGGCTTCGTTGAATTCCAAATGGAAGGCGCCAAAGTCGAGAAATTGACGGAATCATGGGTTCGAGTTCAAGCTCCACGCCACATGAATTTGCAAACTCTTGAGAAAAATCCTGCGGTTGAGTACGTGCAACCGAACTACAAAATCACGATTCCAGAAGATTATAAAATCGAAGATCCTCTTCGTCGTGCAGCTTTAGCCAAGATGCTTTCAAGAAATCCTCAGCTTCGCGAGATGGCTCGCCAGGACAATCCAGCAATTCCTGACGCTCCGCAAATTACAACGGGAGCCGATCCTTTGTTCAATCAACAATGGGGCATGCGCGACATTGGTGTAGTTGATGCTTGGAAAATCACAAAAGGCAGTCCCGACATGATCGTCGCTGTGATCGACACAGGTGTTGATTATACTCACGAAGATCTTTTGCCAAACTTGTGGAGAAATCCTCGCGAAATTCCAGACAACGGTATTGATGACGACGGCAATGGATATGTTGACGACGTGATTGGTTGGGACTTCGTTGGTAACGACAACAAACCTTATGACTTGGCCGTAGATACTTTGGACGGATTGTTCAAAGGTGGAAATCCAGGTCACGGCACTCACTGTGCGGGTAACGTCGCAGCTCGCGGTGACAACGGCAAAGGTATTGCCGGAGTTGCTCCGAATGTAAAAATCATGTCTTTGCGTTTCATCGGCATGACTGGTGGCGGAACGACAGCAGATGCAATCAAAGCCATTCGTTACGCTGTTGATAATGGCGCGAAAGTTTTGAGCAACTCTTGGGGTTCTGAAGGTGAAGAGCCCGGCTCTCCTGAAAATCAGGCTT
>NZ_CAMLDV010000116.1 GCF_946478835.1 uncultured Bdellovibrio sp.
CCTCCCAAACGGCTTCGATTTCTCGCGGAGGTCCCGGTAAAACAAAAACTTTTTGACCATGAGCTTCAAGGTAAAATGCGTTCGCTGTGCCTTGGGAATTAAAAAGAACCTTAGAACCTTTTGGAAAATAACACTGCTGTCTTTGGATGTCCTTAACGACATACCCACGAGACGTCAGGCGATCATTCACATGTTTCCAGGAAGTTTCGTCAAACTCCAAAGGAACTCCCACCCATTCCGTCACGATCTCGCGAGTGAAGTCATCGGACGTAGGACCCAGTCCGCCAGTGACAAACAAGAGGTCCCCATGAGAGGCGCAAAACTCCAAACCTTCGCGCATCAACTTTCGTTCATCGGGCACCACAAGATGAGCCGTCGTTGTGAGGCCGGCCGCTTTTAATTTTTTAGAAATCCATGAAGCGTTTTTATTAACGATTTGTCCATCGGTGAGTTCTGTGCCAATGCCTAAAATTGCGGCTTTCATTGTGAGAATTCTCCTAAATCTTCCTCTCACTTTGCCCGCCAAACGATCCAATCTCAAGATCTGCGTCCAGATTCTTCTGAATAGGCTCTGCCAATGGCGTATACGCAACGCATTAACGTGGTCAAAACCTTGCCCCGGTGTCACTCTCTCAATAGATTCACGCAGTTAACTTAGATAATAAAACGCTGTTTCAGTTCCGGGCCTGGCCCTGACTCTGTTGGCGTCCGTCGAAGGAGTTCCCATTATGTCTTTTAATTGGAAAGAGTTTGATCTTTACAATCCAACACCTGAACACGCGATGCTTCGTGAAACTGTGAAGGCATTCACAGAGGCCGAAGTCGAACCGCAGGCTCATGAGTTTGATCGTTCTGAAAAATTCAACCTCGCTCTTTTCAAAAAAGTCGGGGAGTTGGGGCTTCTTGGTATCACAGTTCCCGAACAATTCGGCGGGGCGGGAATGGATGCGACAGCGGCTGCGATCGTGCATGAAGAGTTGTCGGCTTCAGATCCAGGGTTCTGTTTGGCTTATCTTGCGCACTCCATGCTTTGTGTGAACAACATTGCTGTGAACGGCAGCGATGAGCAACGTCACAGAGTTCTTCCGAAGCTTTGCTCTGGGGAATGGGTGGGTTCCATGGCAATGTCTGAGCCTGCAGTAGGAACAGACGTTTTGGGTATGCAATCCAAAGCCGTTAAAACAGGGAACGAATATATTTTGAACGGCCGTAAAATGTGGATCACTAACGGCACGATCGATGAAAACAACACTCCATGCGATCTTGTTTTGGTTTATGCAAAAACGGGCGAAAAACACGGCCGCGCTCTTGTTTCGACATTCATCGTTGAAAAAGATCACAAGGGTTTTGAAGTCGGACAAAAAATCAAAGACAAGCTCGGCATGCGTGGCTCCAACACGGCGGAACTTGTTTTCCAAGACTGCCATGTCCCTGCAGCGAACTTGATCGGTCATGAAGGGGATTCTATGCTCCACATGATGCGCAATCTTGAAATTGAACGCCTGACTTTGGCGGCAATGAGCTTGGGTATTGCTCGTCGTTCAATCGAAATCATGAACCGTTACGCGACAGAGCGTGAGGCTTTCGGAAAATCTTTAAATCACTTCGGCCAAATCCAACGCTACATCGCTGACAGCTATGCAGAATACAAAGCTGCACGCGCTTACGTTTACGAAACAGCACGTCGCATGGATTTGAACAAAGAAGGAAACCGTTTGGATTCAGACGGTGTAAAACTTGTCGCAACAACAATGGGTAAAAACGTCGCAGACCGCGCGATCCAAGTTTTGGGTGGTTACGGTTACGTGGGCGAGTACGTTGTTGAAAGACTTTGGAGAGACGCAAAGCTGCTTGAAATCGGCGGCGGAACTTTGGAAGCGCACCAAAAAAATATCACTCGTGACTTGGCGAAGAGCCCTGAGTCTTTGTACAAGTAGGTAGCATGTTTCCTTATGGGCCTGAATTAGAGATCAACGCCAATTTAAAAGTTCACTATCAATTGATTCTTGAGAAGATCGGGCCTTTGCTCACAGACGAGCGCCGACAAAAAATCGAGCGCGTGGTCTCTTTAAGAAATTTCGACACAGCCGTTGTCCTTGAGGGCATTTATGATCGCGGCAATATTTCTGCGGTGATGAGAAGTGCCGAGGGCTTAGGGTTCGGAAATTTCCACGTCATTGAAACTCAAGAAAAATTCAAAGAAGCCAACCGTGTCACGCAAGGTGCCGACAAATGGGTTGAAGTGCAGAAGTGGAAAAAGACCGCGGACTGCGTGAAAACTTTAAAATCCCAGGGCTATAAAATCTGTGTCACACACTTGGATGCGAAAGCCAAACCCCTGCATGAAATTGATTTCTCGGGTAAGGTCGCTCTTGTTCTAGGAAATGAAAAAGATGGTGTCAGCCCTGAGATGATCGCGGCTGCCGATGAAACCATTATCATTCCTATGACAGGCTTTGTGCAAAGTTTTAATATCTCTGTAGCGGGTGCTCTAAGTCTTTACCATATCTCTCAAGATCGCTTGAAGCGCTTAGGATCAAATGCGTCTTTATCTCAAGAAGAGCAGGGAATCTTGCAGGCTTATTACTATATGCGAACGCAAGACTCAGCAGCTCAATATCTAGAAGAAATGTTTTCTCGCGGAATTCTTAAAGCTTAGAGCCTAAGGGGAACGCCGTACCTTTTTGTAATGCGGCGTAGACGTAAAAAATCCCCTGGCACCTTTTATTTCGTTCCTGACGATTTGTTTTGATACGAACCTTTGCCGCCATTTTTACGTACGAGTTTTTCGTAGAATGCGACTTGCTTGTCGATGCTCTTTTGCATTTCTGGTGAGTCGACTTTGCGGCAGACATTTAAAGATTCAATTGTGCCGGCAGGATCGTATTTGTTTTGATATTCCGATGTGACGCTGTTCATTTGGCGGATCAATTCTTTCTTTAATAGATCCAATGACGATTTATCCAATTGCGCACTCGGAGTTTCAGCATGTGCTTTTTGTTCTTTTGTTGGTTCTTGAAAAGACACATTCCCTAGCGTTCCATTTTTTTGGAAGTTCAACACACGGTAAAAAGGTTGCTTCTTTTCATCTAAACGGATGACTAAGGATTTGTCGGCGTATTTGTTTTCAAGAACTCCGATGGATTCGTCTGTTACGAAATATAATTTCTTTCCGGAAGAAAACTCAAATGGTGTTGCAGAATCAGTTGTGAGCTTAAAAGTGCGAGCGTCCGCTTTGCCATCCAAAGCTTCATGGCAACGGATCAAGTTTGTCAGCTCTTGAGAAGCTAAAGCCGGAAGAGTTGAAAGAACACCTAAACACGCTAAAAAGAGAGACGCTTTTTTCATAGTATTCCAGTTCCGCGAGCTCACAGGTCGCTCTTTGAGGATAAACGGAATTTTGTCCAGCTTCGAGTCTAGATTGAAGGGTTGTCCTTGGGCTCAAATTCCACTAGGATTTTTCTATGGAAGGAGCCTCTATGAAAAAGACAGCTTTGATAATCTCCCTTGCGGTTCTTGCCGGTTGCGCCGAGAAAGTCGTGACGGATCATAGTGATAAGCCGGTACCCGTCGCCGCAAAATCCTCGTTTTTTATGACGAAACCTCAGCCGACCGAACCTGTCGAGTTGGTCTTTGATACAAAGTACGCAGGGAAAAAGGCAGTGAACTATCGCAAAAATCCCGATATCAAAATGTCCGGGAGCGCGACTTTAGACCCGAAAGCTCTCAAGGAAGTCGCTAAACCCATGAAAAAGAACAAAGCCATTCTTTACGTGTTTGACCTCCGCCAGGAATCCCACGGTCTTATCAATGACATCCCGGTGACGTGGCAGGCAGAGCACGATTGGGCCAATGCGGATTTGAATCACGATGAAGCCGTTCGCCGTGAACGCCGTCAACTTGGTGATTTGCGTGTCGGTGAAAAAATCAATGGTGTGGAAATCAAAAGCATTGAAACAGAAGAAAGCATGGTTCGCAGCGCCGGTTATCAGTACGTGCGCCTAACCGTGACGGACCACGTTCGTCCGGTGGATTCAGAAGTAGATCGGTTCATTGAGGCAGTTCGCGAGCTTCCAGAAAATTCCTGGATCCATTTTCACTGCCGCGCTGGCAAAGGTCGCACAACCACGTTTATGGTTCTTTACGATATGCTGATCAACGCGAAGTACGTTCCGTTTGATGACATCATCAATAGAAATGCGAAACTCAGCGAAGACTACGACGTGATGGCCGTTGTTGACGCCAAAGACTGGAGAGCGCCTTATCAAAAAGAACGCGCTGATTTTGTGCGTGCCTTTTATGAATACGCTAAAGAAAATCCGCGCGGTGAGAAAAAACTTTGGTCAGAGTGGGTGAAATAATGAAAAAGAATTTAAGTCTTATTTTGGTTATGTTGTTTCTCGGGGCTTGTGCAACGAAACCAAAATCTCAGGACTCGGGCTTTGAAGATTTAAAAGAAACAAAGCATGCAGCGACGGCAAAGAAAACAGAAAAAGTTCCTGCGGAGCCCGCGAAGGCTTCAAGCATTGTTGTTGATTCCAAAGATTTGCAAGTTTTGGAAAAAATGACGAAGGCTGTGGAATTATATGTTTTAAAAAACGATAAGAAGCAGTTCACATCACTTTGCAAAGACAAACGTTTTGATTGTTTCGTGGATGATAAAGCTTATCCGAAAACAAAAAAGAAAATCGCACGCTCTGTGCCCCCTTATGCGAGTGGCTCAAAAATGGGCCTGCAAGGGGAGCAACGCGTGCACGTGAAGTATGATTTTTATCCTTAGTTTTTACGAAGGATGATGGATTTCATCAAGGGCTCCTGATCTGGGAGCTCAAAGTCCAAACCTTGCGCCGGAGCGGGCAAGATCTTAAACGAAAATTCTCTTTTCAGTTTGTTCAATCTTAAATGCAAATCACCCGTCGTCCACTTTTCATAGTTTGTGCAGAAAAGAAGAAGGCCGTTTTTTTCCAAGCAGTACATGCAATTGATCATCAGCTCATCAAAGTTCTTGCTGATTGAAAACACACCACTCTTAGAACGGCCAAAAGAAGGAGGATCACAGATGATCAATCCAAATTTTCTTTTGCGACGAATGGTGCCTTTTAAGAATAGCAAACAGTCTTGCACCCAAAACTCATAATTATCTTGTTCGGGATTCAAGCCGTTCAATTCGAAATTGCGTTTGCTCCAATCAATGAAATTTTGCGAAACATCGACAGTGCAGACTTCTTGGGCTCCAGCTAACGCTGACACCACACTGAAACCACTCGTGTAAGAAAAAAGATTCAAGACACGGCGATCCTCGGCATGCTCTTTCACCCACAGACGATTTTCACGCTGATCCAGGAAAAGTCCCGGAGACAATCCCGTGTCGCTGCGAAGTTCGTAGTTCACACCATTTTCTTTCGCCGTCCAACGTGTCGAAGTATTACCGATATTCCAAAGAATCTCCGCATTGGGATCTTCTCCACGGTTGAGCATTTTGCGAACCAAAATTTTCTTTTGATGTTTTTTAGCAAGCTTTTCAAAACGAAGCAGATCTTGAACCGTTGGATCCGATTCCTTGTACCAATAAACCCAAAGGTACTCGCCGTACTGATCAATACGGTAGGTGTCCAACTCACGATGACTGATACGCAATGATTCGTCTTTCAGTTCGGAAAACTTATACATACGTTCACGGCGTTGGAACGCTTCCGCTAAAATCAGCTCTTCCGTTTGAGATTGTTCATTGTGCTTAGCCCACTCTGGAAGATCCGTTTCAAAATGAATTTTTTCACCGCGAAGTTCAAAAGAAAGAGAAAGCGAGTGAAGGCATAAGCGGAAATAAGGAGTTCCGTTGTGATCATTATCACCCAAGATTGCAATGCCGTTAGCTTCGGCATGCAAACGAATCTGATGAGGCTTTCCAGAGTGAGGAACAGCTTCCCAAAGATCATAGTCGCCGACATTCTTGAGCCATTTAAAAGTGGTTTTCGAGTTCGGTTCTTTGCTCGCGGTGCTGACGAAGGCATTTCTTTCTTTCGTGATTAAAGATTCGTAAGTGAACTCTTTCTGTGAAGATTTTTTGTCCGTGAGAAAAAGATATTTCTTAGCGACCTTATGCTGCTCAAAAAGATGTGTGATCTCAGCAGCCAATTCTTGCGAAGTCGGGAAGACCATGGCTCCCGATGTCGCTTTATCCAGGCGATGCACGACGTAGAGTTTGCGATCCAGCTCTTCTTCATACACTTCTACGCAACCACGCTGCCCGAACTCGGGAGTATGGGTGTTGAGGCCCGCAATCTTGTCAATAAAGATGCAGCCGGCTAATTCGGTGTATCGGAGCTTAATCACACGTGTCATCTGGCTACTATAATCCGGTTTTCATTGAGGGTCACTTCCGTTTTAGCTACAAATAGAGCCTGGACCTTGCCGCTTCAGACAGTCCTCACTCGAATGGTTCGGTGGTGGCTCTGCAGAAGTTCTTCGCCTCGTTGCGGAACTCGCGTCAAGATCCAGGCTCTATTTGTAGCTAAAACGGAGGTCTCTCTTGAAAAACCTGATGATAGTAGTTCTTTTGGCGTTTCCATTTTTGGTGGGTTGCGGGATTCAATCTCTGCCTCAAGGTAAGAATAGTACTGAGGCGGCTTTGGCTGAGGTTACTAACCAGTACAAACGTCGAGCTGATTTGATTCCTAATCTTGTGAATGTTGTTAAAGGGTATGCGAAGCATGAGCAGGAGACTTTGACGGCTGTTACTGAGGCTCGTGCTAAGGCGACTTCAACACAGATTGATCCTTCGAAGGTGACTCCTGAGCAGTTGGCTAAGTTTCAACAAGCGCAATCGGGATTGTCTCAAGCTTTGGGTCGTTTGATGGTTGTCACTGAGAAATATCCTGATTTGAAAGCGGATCAAAATTTCCGTGATCTTCAGGCACAGTTGGAAGGCACAGAGAATCGTATTACGATTGCTCGTCAGCGTTATATTGAATCCATTCGTGATTTCAATAATCTGATCACGGTTCCACCAACAAGCTGGACGAACTCTGTGATGTATCACTTCGAAAAAATGCCTCAGTGGGATTTGACTCCAGAGGAAAAAGCAACGGCTGAGAAAGCTCCAGAAGTTAAATTCTAATGCGCTTTTTGGCCCTTTCCTTCTTTTTATTTTTTACCAGTCTGAGCGTTTTTGCTCAGACTGAGTTTAAAGTTCCCGCTCTCACGGGGCCCGTGATTGATGAAGTGGGATTTTTAAATCGTTCCGATCGCCAAGATCTGATGCAGCTTCTTTATGACTTCAATCGTCGCGGCAAAGCACAAGTGCAAGTTTTAATTGTGCCGGATCTGCAAGGTCTTCCGATCGAGCAAGCTTCCATTCAAATCACTGACAAATGGCAGTTGGGCGATAAGAAAAAAGACAACGGTGTTTTGTTTTTGATCTCGGCTCAAGAGCGAGCAATGCGTATCGAAGTCGGACAAGGTCTTGAAGGTGCGATTCCTGATATCACGGCAAAACGTATTATCAGCGATCAAGTCATTCCACTTTTCCGTTCGAAAAGATATTCCACAGGCATCGTTATTGGGGTTCATGAAATCCTTCGTTTGGCGGATAAAGAATTTGCTGACGAAAATAATTTGCAAGACTCTGAATCCAAAGGCGGCGACATTCCCGTTTTTGTGATCATCGCTCTGTTAATCATCATCTCCATCTTAGGTCGCTTCGGCGGCGGAAGAGGACGCTTCTATCGCGGTGGCGGCGGAGGCTGGGGCGGTGGTTACGGTGGAGGAGGATGGTCCTCTGGCGGAGGAGGCGGCGGCTGGTCCGGCGGTGGTGGAGGATTCTCAGGCGGCGGCGCTTCCGGTAACTGGTGACGGCTGTTGAAAAAGGCCCATCTGACTGCGTTGTCGGGCCTTAGCTTACACTGCGACGTGCTTGTAGCACGCCTCCGTTACAGCTAAAACCCTCCGCCTTGCATATGGACCTTTTTGAACAGCCTTTGATTATCGATAAGGAAGTTTTAATGGCGTGGATTAATAAGTATCTTTCAAATGAGGATCTTAAAAAAATTGAAGACACGATTTCTCGTGTTGAAGAATCCACTTCAGGTGAGATTGTTCCTGTTATTGTGAAACGATCTTCAACTGTGGGTCATGTACCGCTGACGTTGACTTTGCTTATTACGCTTTTGATTGTGATCGTGGAGTTTCCATTTAGTGATTGGTTGTGGGTAAGACCATGGGTTTACTTGTGGCCGGTTCTTTTAATTGTGATTTATTATCTCTCACACATTCTCGGGAAAATTCCCTGGATTCAAAAAATCCTGGTGCCTGAAAAAGATGAAGTAGAGCAAGTTCACCAACGCGCGCACTTGGAATTTTACACAAACCGTGTGAATCGCACTCAAGGTGGCACAGGCGTTTTGATTTTCGTCTCTGTGATGGAGAAAAAAGCTGTCGTCCTTGCGGATGAAGGCATTTCGGCAAAACTTCCTAAAGAAACCTGGGACAAAGTTTTAGAACAACTCGGCCAAAACCTCAGAGCGGGTGAGTGGTCCAAAGGCTTTATCAACGCCATCGAAAACTGCGGCGAGCACTTGAAACATCACTTCCCTGTGACGTCAGAACGACAAAACCAGCTTAAAAATCACCTCGTGGTGAAGGATTAACCGTATGCAACCTGCGCAAACGAAGGCTGATAAAAGATCTTTAGAAATTGGAAAACGCGTTCTGCAGAATTATTTGAATAGTCTTTACACAAAACTTCCATTGGTTTCGATTCACGATAACACGGCAGCACAATACCTTGCTGTTTATGTGCCGGAGGAATTTAAAACTAGTGGAGGCGGCGTCGCCATGGATGATAAATACGCCATTGTACCAGCTCAAGGCAGCGCGAACTGGTATAATATCGTGCTCATAGGATCCTCAGAAATTCTCTGCGGAGTCTCGTTTTTCGTAAGCTCCAGTAGCCAAAGCTAATCGCCGACGCGCGCTCCCATTACAGAACTACGGTGAAAAGGCGTCTTCTTGCCTTTTTTAGCGCTTACTTGATACTGTTAAGGCTCATTGTGCAGTCGTAGTTCAATGGATAGAGCACTTGGCTTCGAACCAAGGGGTTGCAGGTTCGAGTCCTGCCGACTGCACCACTTCTCTACTTCGTTCGAGGAAGAAAGCCTTGTTTCTCCAGGCATTTAAAGACTGTCTTTGAGTATATTTCATGCGACTCGCGGGTGTATTTTAGTTTCGTATATACTTGCGCTAGATTCTTTACGCCGCTTTCTTCGATGGCATTTCTAAGTTCAGGATGAGCCATGTAGCGTTTCCAGCCTGTTGTTTCTCGATCACTGTAAGATTCAAGAATTTCGTCATCGGTTTTCACCTGATACTGTTCGCGATGAAACAGGGCTGTTGTTGGAAGTCTGTCGCGAGTGGCGGGTTGTTCATCGGGATAACCTAAAGAAAAACCAACAACAGGCACGACGCCCTCCGGGCATTTTAAAATTTTGGCAATGCGGTCGCAGCTGGCCAACGTCGTTCCCATGTAGCAAATTCCCAAGCCTTCTGCTTCGGCTGCGAGTGCGGCATTTTGGCTGGCTAATACGGCGTCGATGGCCGCAATCATAAAGCTCATAAAGTTATCGAAGTTTTCAGGGGCTTCGCGCAACTTAATCCATCTTTTCATACGATGGAAATCGGCACAAAAAGTCAGAAGCAGGGGAGCATCGAGCACCATGTTTTGTTTAAAATGGGGCTCATACAGTTCTTCTTTTATTTTTTGATCACTCGTCACAATAACCGAGTACGCCTGCATATTTCCTGAAGATGAGGCTCGCGTCGCCGCAAGCAAAATCTTATTCAGAGTTTCCTCGGGCACGGGCGTGTTTTTGTAAGAGCGAATGGACGTGTGATTATGGATCACATCAAAGATCTCGTTTGAGCCCATTTTGTTCCTCCAATTATTGTCTTGTTGCAATGAAATTTCCCAGAAGTTCGCCGGACTCTAAGTACGCACTTCCAGTTAGTACCGGAGCCTCACCGTGACGGACCTTATTGAAATTTTCCGGTGTCAGTTGAGCTTTATAGATAACTTTGTAGGACTTCCCCGCTTCCACGGCGACAATTTCAAACTGCAGTTCACAAGATGAAGTCCTGCGCGAACATTGAGCTTCGCCAACCAATGGAGAGCTAAAAATGCCTGGAACAGTGATGGTCCCCTCAATGTTTCCGTCAAAGTGATTCAGATGCAAAGGACTCTGCTGGCCTTTGAGTTCCATTTGATCGAGGAACAGATGTTCTCCGATTGTAAGCTGCATTTGATAGCTTCCATCCAACCGTGGCAATACGTGGGCTGAAGCGATACCAGGCAAAAGAGACACAAGGGAGCAAAGAAGATATTTCATTTTTATTCCTTTCATAGTTAAGAACTGGGATCCAACTTAAGTGAACTATCTATTGAATAAAAGTGCATAATAGATGATATTATGTGACTTATGGATACAGATCGTTTGAGGTACTTTTGTCTTATCGCGGAAACGGGAAGTCTGACGAAGGCTTCAGAGCTTTTAAATATTTCTCACAGCGGTCTTTCCAAGGCTATGACACAGTTGCAGGGTGAAGTGAACCAAACACTTTTTCGTCCGCAAGGCCGCGGGTTGGAACTCACCGAAGAAGGCAAAGCTCTTTATAGAAAAAGCAAAAAAGTTCTCGAGATGGTAGAGGATCTTAAGGCGCGAGAGACCGTAGTTGCCAAACAAGTTTTAAGAATCGGAATGACAGAAATCTTTGCAGTGGCTTTGGCTCGTGACATTGTTGAAAATCTCGAGACACCCGTAAGTATCTATGACTTCGACTCTGGCGAAATCGAGGTGAAGCTTCTTGAAGATGAGATTGATTTCGCAGTTTCGACAGTTCCATTTCCGCATCAGCATTTGGAGTATTTAAAAATAACAAAAGCCTTTATGGGAGTTTTCCATAAAAATCGGGACTTCAAAAATCTTTCTTTAGAAGACGTCCCTTTCGTAGGCCCCAACTCAGAAATAAAAAACAATCCATTAAGTCTTCGTTCGAGAGACGGTTGGCCCGAACAGTTAAAACGCCGTCTTGTCTATGGAGCAAGCACTTTGCCGACGGCCTTAGGAATCGTCGATGCGGGAGCCGCCGCCATTTTTATTCCGCGATTCTTAGCAACAGCTTTAAATGAGCAGCGAACTCCAGGCTTTCATTTGGTAGAATACGAAACGCATC